>JANMLV010000239.1:0-7831 GCA_031372705.1 Bacteroidota bacterium
AAAATAATCCCATGTATCGTTATCAAAAACTGCAGTCTCCCAATGGTCTATAGATGCAATTTCGGCATTATAAGCATTTCTATTTTTTTCGGATGCAAAAACCAATATTCTTGCTCCGGGAGCCAAAAAAGTATCCGGCAAAAGCCATTTGTTCCATAAATCGATATCATCTGTTAAGGCATATTGCTGCAAATCAACAGCTGCAGCGCCTGCATTGTATATTTCTATCCAATCCGGGAAATCTCCGTCCTCATCGGCGATAGTGCTGAGATTGGTATAAGCAATTTCGTTTAAAACGACTTGAGCATAAACGTGAGTTGAGGCTATAAAGCCTAGCAGAATAAGGAGTTTGCGCATGGTATAAAACAAGGGTTAAATTTGTAATGCTTTGTAAATAAATATTTAAAGGGCAAATCAAACCAAGCTAGAAAAGGATATCACAAAACGAAAATACAAAATTTTGCAATTATGTTAACTCCACGTTAATTTAATTTTAAGTAACCTGCTTATGATTGCGGTGCAATTGGTGGTATCAACTCATTGGCAATAGCTATGAGCCAAGACTTATTAGCAATATCAGCAGTATAAATTTTAGCTTTTAATTTATCCATTTCAGGTAAAACATCTCCGAATGGAGCATAATGGATTCTCAATTTCAATTTGGCCAATTTGTAGGTATACAAAAACAGGTAGCGGTATAAATCAGTTTGTTTTTTTGGTAATTGTTTTAATCGCAACAGATAAACTCTCACTGAATTATATAACGATGTAAGGGCTTCAAAATCGCCTTCGTTAAAATATATTTTTAATAATATACTTCTCGAATCCAAATAATAAACGGGGTCAGTTAGTTGAATTTCAAGTAGTGATTGCATGGCTTTCCGGTAATTATTTTCTTCAAAATAAATAGCTGCTAGATTATAATGATAAGCATTAAATTGTTGTGCCGGATGTAATTTGTGTCGATATTGTTCAACAAATTGTTCAGCTTGATTAAATGCGCGCAAACGCAAGGCAACTGTTACATAATTTTTAAAAGTGTATTGTGTCATATACGAACCTTCATACATAATATTCTGGTCTAGCATCAAGTTGTATAAATCAAGCAATTCTTGCAAATAATCAGGATTGTTTTTGTTGATTTGTGCAATACATTGATTTTGCCCGTAAAGGCACACTTCGCGGGCGGTTTGGAGCGGGAACAATTGAATAGTATCACTTAAATCTTGCTTGTATTGCTTATACTTGTGCTCGTCGGTCGGATTGGTTAAAATTGCTAAAATTCGATTGTAAATAGTGAGCAAGGGATTATCAATTCCTGTTTTGGTTTGCTCATTAAAATAATACAGAAATACTTGCATTTGTGATGCATCAAAATCTTGATTCCGCAAATTTTTCCTGTTTACTAATTCGCAATACATTCTTGTGGTTTCAATCAAATAGTAATCGGTAAATTTATTAATTACCGGTTCCAACAAATCATATTTACGCTTTTTTGATTGTGTAGCATTAAACTCATCATCCAATTGACCGGTTTTTAAAAGATAATAATAATCATCAGGTCCTACTTTTTGTGCTGTAACATCAAACTTATTCACTTCTTTTTCAAACTGTTTTAATAGTCCCATTTTAAAATAATTATCAGCTAAAACATATTGCTGCAAACTTTGCTTCGAATTAATCCATAACAACTGAAGATATAATTGCAACAATTGTTTTAAATCAGCTAAATAATTATTCATCATTTGTCTGTTGTAACTATTTTTTTGAAACGACTTTCCGTAAACTTCCTGCTTTGTCGGATTTAATTCGGATTCACGCATTTTGTATAAAAAAGCTGCCAACTTAATCACTTGTTTGTTGGTGTTCAAAATTCCCGAGCCTGCAAAACCAACAAAGTCTAAAGCCTCATTTTGGCCTAGTTTTTCATAAATCAACCAGAATGAACTATCCTTAATATAGTTACTTTCAATATCCATAATTATCTCTTTATATTTGATTATCAATAAGTTACACAATAAAAGTTACAATTAATATACTTACTTTACTACAAATATATTCTTGTTTTCACTAATATTGTGTATCATCTTTGGTAAAACATTCAGAAAACATGTCTGTAAAAGTTTTAAAACGGTTAGTTTTTATCAGCTTGATAGTTGTCTGCGGCCTCAAGCAGACAGCTGCTCAAGCTCCGTGGGCTGCAGTGGGTGGTGCCGATTTTTTTGATGGAGCCACCGACCTCATCTCAACGCCCGATAACGAATTGCTCATTACCATAAATGGCAGCGATACCTCCGTTTTCGGGTTTACAATTGTCAAATTTGATACTTTCGGTAATAAAATCTGGTATAGTGAAGATGATTACAGTATTTACCCCGAAGCAGCAAGTAATATGAATCTTAATCTGGATGCCTCTAGCGTTTTTATTACAGGCTATGTTGATTTGGACCAACATTTACGGGTATTAGAATTTGATGTTGCCACAGGTAATCTTTTAAATAATTCAGATAGTTGGTCCGACTTTACTGCCCCATTCACAGGCTTATCGGCCCGAACATTTACGGATAACTCAGACAGCCTGCAAGTGTTTGCTGCATCTGGCAATACACTTTATCGATATAAAATGAATTCGGTGAACGATTTAGCTAGCACCCAAACTTACGCATTTCCTGATGCTACTTTAAATGAAAAATATGCCATTACTGCATCTGCAGATTTTGGAAATGAAATTCAAATAATTTCCGGAACCACTCAATTTAGCTTAAGACCTTACGTTTGGGCTTTTAGCGATGTTGGATCAATTTTTTACGACCAGTTAACGAGCGATTCCATTTATATAAACGGCTTAAATGCCCAGCCCGATAACTACTTTCAATTATCCGGTAATACATTCGATTCAACCAATTTGTTTTTCGCAATTTATGATACCATTGGCGGTGTTTTCAATTTAGTTATTGATACTATTTATCCGGATCCGGGATACAAAATAATTGGCGGCGAAATGGTTAGGTTAACAGATGGCACTTATGTTTTAAATGCTATAAAAAATCCGGGTTCAGCACTTGCTAAAACAGTGCGCTATTATATTGATGCATTTGGTAATATTTTTGGCGAATTATCATTACTTGATGACGAAACAGGTGTTGAACTACCGTTATTAATTTCAAATACCGCGGGCGATAAACTATTCAGTGCCGGAACCCTGCTTACGCCTGCCATTTTTGATTATGAATATGCTTTAACATCAGGACCAATTTTTTCTGAATTACCAGCTTGCGCTTTAGACTGCGTTTGGCCCGGCGATGCCGATAATAATGGCGTTGTTGATATGACAGATATTTTCCCGCTTGGCATTAGTTATGCTGCTGCCGGCACCCCGAGAGATTCTATTTCAAATAATTGGATTGGCAATAGCGCAATTGCTTGGCCGAGTGAAATTTATGCGGGATTAAATGCAAAATATGCCGATTGTTTTGGCGATGGCGCAATAGATGAAACAGATGTTGTTGCCATTTATGATAATTATACACTTGAACATGTTGTTAATAATTATAGATTGGGCGATGAAGGTTTTCCTTTGTGGCTAAACACTGCAGGCATCACACTGGTACCCGGATACAACGAAATACCAATTATGCTCGGCACCGAATTTATTCCGGTTGATGCAATCATCGGTTTAGAATTTAATATTGGATATGAAGGTCCCCCAATTATTGATTCAACTTCTTTGCAAATTACTTTTAATGATTCTTGGTTTGGTGAGGATACTTCAATAATTAGCATGTATTACAATTTCCCATTGTCGCACCAAATAGATGCAGGAGCTGTTAATATTGAATATGAAAATAAATCAGGTTTTGGCGAAATTGGTCGGATGGGATTTATTGTAGAAGATAATATTGCAGGCATACTTATAGAATATGGAGATAGCTCGATGATATTTAATGTTAGCAGCGCAACAGGCATTAAATATGATTATAGCCCGGTTGAATTATCTGTATCATCTTATGAAGTGCTGGTTGGAATAAATAATATAAAGTATCCGGCGTTCGCAGATAATATTTATCCCAACCCGGCTAATAATAGTATTACCATCACGTTGCCTGAGCAGCAAAGTTCGACAACAATAAAAATATATGATTTAAGCGGAAAATTAATAGCCGTTTACAACGCACCAAACAGCGCTGTATTTAATATAAATATTGAACAATTGGTTTCAGGCATGTATATACTTAGAGCAATTAACAATCAAACAAATAATATAATTGGCATAAGCAATTTTATTATATACTAATTTACACTTTACAACAGTTTAACATTTTAAATCATTTAATTAATAATTTAATATAAAACAATAATTATGAAAACAAGTAACCTTTTGTATTTCCTCGCACTACCACTGCTTATTTTTACCGGCTGTAAAGAAGATGATGTACCTGACGATCAAGATATTTTGCCAACCGGTGAATTCAGCAGCATTGGCGAATATATCAACTCTCGCAAATCAGTGCCACAAACATTTTCCATCATGGGAAATACGGCTTCAACCATTACGGGTGCGAAAGGAACCGTCATCAATTTTCCTGCTTACAGTTTCGTAGATGCCGGTGGCGCCTATGTTTCCGGAGAAATTGAAATCGAATTATTGGAAATTCAATCGAATTCCGATATGATTTTTAACAATGTATTTCCCGAAAGTGATGAAGGCTGGTTAAATTCAGGAGGCATGTATCATGTAGCTGCAAAACAAGGTGCGCAATCATTAAAAATTGCTCCCGGTGCACATTATAGTGCAAAAGTGCCTGCTCAAGTTTTCGAAGCCGGTATGGCGCTGTATGAAGGCGATGATAGCGGTGACCGTGTTAATTGGACATTAATGGCTCAGGTATTTGATTCGGCTGATGTATTTAATTTTGTTGATTACGAAGAACTTGATAACACTTATAATTATTTAACTGATAGCATCGGCTGGTGCAATTGCGATTACTTTAGCGGCGACCCTGTAGTATCTTGTACATTTAATATTAATGGCGAGGGAACTTATAATTTCACTAATACTGCCGGATTTGCTGTTCTTGATGTGGAGAATGCCGTGTTCCCATTAAGTTATCCTGAAGCAAGTGTTATTACTCAATCCGGTATCGGAATGGTTGCCATGCATATATTGATTATTAGTGTAATAGATGATATTCTTTATTATGGCTTATTGCCGATTACACCTGAAGAGGGTGCAGTTTACGATATTGAAATGATTGAAACAACGGGTGCGGAATTAGATGCCATTATTCTTAGTTTGTAACGGAGGGATTTATGGGATTGAACAAAATTGAGCAAAATTGGGAGAAGGTGTTTTGATTGATCATTATTTCTTCGGTTGTCAATTATCAAGGATTAATTTGAAAATTGTATTTCATTGATTTTAAAAATTACTCCAGATGATCATGTTATACAACCCCTAAATTTTGTTCAATTTTGCTCATTTTTGCTCAATTGGCTGTTCAAATATAATAAGTCCTCCTTGCTCAATGGGTGTTCAAATTATTATCGATTTTTGGATTGAACAAAATTGAACAAAAGTGAGCAAAATTGGGAGAAGGTGTTTTGATTGATTATTCTTGCCTCGATTGGCAATTATTAAGTATTAATTAAAAAATTGTATTTCATTTATTTTAAAAATTACTCCGAATTATCAGCGTATTCAACCCCTAAATTTTGTTCAATTTTGCTCATTTTTGCTCAATTGGCTGTTCAAATTATTATCGATTTTTGGATTGAACAAAATTGAGCAAAAGTGAGCAAAATTGGGAGAAGGTGTTTTGATTGATTATTCTTGCCCCGATTGGCAATTATTAAGTATTAATTTAAAAATTGTATTTCATTTATTTTAAAAATTATCCTAATTATCAGCGTATTCAACCCCTAAATTTTGTTCAATTTTGCTCATTTTTGCTCAATTGGCTGTTCAAATATAATGAGCCCTCCTTGCTCAATTGGCTGTTCAGATTATTATCGATTTTTGGATTGAACAAAATTGAACAAGATTGAGCAAAATTGGGTGAAGGTTTTTTGATCGATCATTATTTCTTCGGTTGTCAATTATAAAGTATTAATTTAAAAATTGTATCTCATTTATTTTAAAAATCACTCCGAATGATCAGCGTATTCAACCCCTAAATTTTGCTCATTTTTGCTCAATTGGCTGTTCAAATATAATTAGCCCTCCTTGCTCAATTGGCTGTTCAAATTATAATCGATTTTTGGTTATCGCAAAACACCTCACCTTATTAAAAACATAAAGCCTTGCGGCGTAACCTGCAAGGCTTTTGTTTTTCTAAAATCAAAAATAAAACGTCTTTATAAAAAGCAACTTTTACTTAGGCATTTCTTCGCTAAGTATTGATGCATTTAAATATTCTCTGTTTAAGCGTGCAATATTTGCAACGGAAATACCTTTAGGACATTCAGCTTCGCATGCATAAGTGTTAGTGCATGAACCGAATCCTTCGGCATCCATTTGTGCAACCATCGACAATGCGCGTTTTTTGCGTTCGGGATGACCTTGTGGCAACAATGCCAAATGTGAAACTTTTGCTGATACAAATAACATTGCTGAAGCATTTTTGCAAGCTGCAACACAAGCGCCGCAACCTATACATGCTGCTGCATCCATTGCTGCATCTGCTGCTGCTTTTTCTACCGGCAACGCATTGGCATCTTGAGCCTGACCTGTTGATGCAGAAATATATCCACCTGCTGCAATAATTCTATCAAACGCAGAACGGTCCACACATAAATCTTTTAATATCGGAAATCCTTTTGCGCGGAAAGGTTCAATTGTTATTGTTTCGCCATCAGAGAAATTGCGCATGTACAATTGACAGGTTGTAGATAATTTTTGAGGCCCGTGTGCACGTCCGTTAATATACATGCTACATGTTCCGCAAATACCTTCTCTGCAATCATGATCAAATGCTACAGGCGATTCACTCTTAGCAATTAATTGCTCATTTAAAACATCCATCATTTCTAAAAACGACATATTAGCACTTACATCGTTAAGTTGATATTCAATAAGTTTACCTTCTGCTTGCGCATTTGGTTGTCTCCAAACTCTTAATTTTAAATTCATAGTTCTAAATTATTTATATGAACGGGTTGCTAATTTAACTGCTTCAAATTGTAACGATTCTTTATGCACAACAGGATTATTATCAATGCCTTTAAATTCCCAAGCTGCTACATAAGCAAAATCACTATCATTCCTTTGGGCTTCACCTGCATCCTGATATTCTACTCTAAAATGTCCTCCGCAAGATTCATTGCGTTCCAGTGCATCAATTATCATCAATTCACCTAATTCAATAAAATCTGCAACGCGTTGCGCCTTTTCTAAATCTTGATTTAATTCATTTGCTGCACCGCTCACATTTACATTTTGCCAAAATTCGCCTCGCAATTTACGCACCATATCGCGCGCTTTAGTTAATCCTTCAGCACTGCGTGCCATTCCGCAATAGTCCCAGATAATTTTACCGAGTTCCTTGTGAAATTGGTCAACCGATTTATTGCCTTTTATAGATAGCAAATTATTAATACCGGTACGCACACTATTTTCTGCATCAACAAAAGCTTGGTGATCGGTTGAAATTGCTTTAGTAAATATTTCATCCGATAAATAAGAACCGATAGTATAAGGAATTACAAAATATCCATCAGCTAAACCTTGCATCAAAGCACTTGCTCCCAGTCTATTTGCGCCGTGGTCGCTAAAGTTTGCTTCACCTAATGCATACAATCCCGGAACGGAAGTCATTAATTCATAATCTACCCA
>JANMLV010000240.1:0-1965 GCA_031372705.1 Bacteroidota bacterium
TCATCAAGCTTTAACGGTTGTTTAACATCGTCTTCAGCATTGGATGCTTTGTAAAAATAAACCTCACCGGAAGTTGCCGTATAAAATGCAGCAGGAAACTTAAGTTGTAAGGATGCATCGGCAGCACTAAGCGCAATGGAATCTTTAAACTGTGATGCATTATTAGTTGCATCAATTTGATCCTGAAATTTTAATTCATCTGCATAATAATCATCAACAACCATATCATAGTCGTTTTGAAAACTTTTTACTACCATAAACAGCATTCCGCCGATAAATAAAAGGTAGCTAACTAATAAGATTTTTCCCCAACTCATAATTTATTTTTTTGAAACAGGCCCGAAAAATGTTGCATCAACCGTGCGTATCAGTTTTTCATCACTATATACGCCAATTCTAATATCGTTCTTCATTTGTTTAATATTATCGCGCTTTAAAACGATAAAAAACCTTCCTTCTGCTAATGATTCTTTTTCAATTTCAATTTCTTTCCCAATCATCTCCACAGTTGCATCCATATTTTCCACCTTTAAATGAATTGGAAATCCCTCATGTGTTTTATTTGCGATTTTAATATTATATAAGTTTGTTACATAAACGCTGTCCCGTTGTTGGTATAATTGTCCGGATGCCCGTGTAACCGTTGCCGTAACATCTTTTCTTGTAGCCAACATAATAGTTAACACGGCAACTAAAATAAACAATACAACTGAATAAGCTTTCATTCTCGGTGTAAACTTCAAATGTTCGCCGGTAACAATATTATTTTCAGAAGTATATCTGATTAAACCCCTGGGTTTTTCTATTTTATCCATAATACTGTCACAAGCATCGATACAAGCCGTGCAATTTATACATTCCAATTGCGTTCCGTTTCTGATATCGATACCGGTAGGACAAACCCTAACACATAAACCACAGTCAATACAATCGCCAATTTGTGGAGCATCTGCTTCATGCTTTTGGTGACCGCGAGGTTCACCACGTTTGTAATCATAAGCAACAATTACCGAAAACTTATCCAATAAAACGCCTTGTAAACGACCATAAGGGCAAGCGAATGTGCATATTTGTTCGCGCAAGAATGCGAATACTCCATAAAATGCAAAAGTAAATGCCATCATAATTGCAAACCCGCCTGCATTCTCTTTGAATGAGCCATTAACAATTTCCATAACCCCATCTAAGCCAATAATATAGGCAAGAAATGTATTACCAACTAAAAATGAAAACAGGAAGAAAATAATTTGTTTTATTGTTTTCTTAAAAATTTTCTCACTGGTCCAAGGTCCTTTAGCAAGCTTGCGCTGATGCTCTGCGGTGCCTTCTATCCAATATTCAATTTTTCGAAATACCATTTCCATGAAAACAGTTTGCGGACAAACCCAACCACAGAATAAACGGCCATACAGTACTGTAAAAAAAATAATAAATACAAGGAATGTGACCATTCCAAGTGCAAATAAGAAAAAATCCTGAGGCCAAAATATTACACCGAAAAGAATAAATTTCCTGTCAGGGATATTAAATAAAAATAATGGTTCGCCATGAATTTCAATAAATGGCAGCGTAAAAAATGCTATTAAATAAATATAACTGACTATTGAACGCCAATTGTAAAATCTTCCATGAGGTTTTGTAGCAAAAACCCATTTCCTATGCCCTTCTTCATCCGCATTATAAATAATATCGCGAAATGATTTTTCCTCTTCCATAACATTTTTCTTTATCTGATGAAGTATACTGCCTGAATTGTAGCATCATCATCTAAAAATTAAAAACTATAAAAAAAGTTACCACTTTTTATCGCGGTAACTTATATTTATTTTATTGGACAACAGCTAATTTAATAGTGTCCACACTTAAACTATCAATTGGTGCAGTAAGTGAATCGGCGGTAACAGCACCTTCAACATATAAATTCCCTTGCGGTGCTTTTCCGTTTGGCGGATTTGTACCGTGCAA
>JANMLV010000312.1:0-2991 GCA_031372705.1 Bacteroidota bacterium
GCAATATAAACCGGAATCGATTTCCCGCTAAAAGGATTAACAGCATAAGCACCGGTAAATTGTCCCGTTACTTTTTTTACTTCACTGATTCTATCACGTTCGCTTCTGCTTTTAACATACTTGATATACTCTTCAACATCAATACGTTTATCGGCAGTGGTAATTTTGCTAACCAATTCGTGTTCAGGTGCCAACACCATAAATGTTGCACCAAAAATAGTATCAGGTCGTGTAGTAAATAATTCTATATTATTGTCAAAATCCTTCAACTTAAACTGCACCAATGCACCTTCGCTTTTGCCAATCCAATTGCGCTGCATTTCTTTCATACTGTCGCTGAAATCTACACGGTTCAAGCCTTCCAACAAACGTTCAGCAAATTCGGTTATACGCAAAAACCATTGGCGCATTTTTATTTTCTCTACAGGATGTCCGCCACGTTCACTTAAGCCATCTTTCACTTCATCGTTAGCTAAAACAGTTCCCAAAATTTCACACCACCAGATATCGGCATAATCTAAATAAGCTAAACGAAATTGCATTAATAATTTTTCTTGAGCTGCTTTATCGTAACTTTTCCAAACATCAGCATCAATCTTAATATCACATTTATCTAATGCAAATAATTGAGCTGTTCCTTCCGAATTTAATATAGCAATTAATGAATCAATATATTCCGATTTATTCGTGAACGGATTATACCAACATTTAAATAATTGTGTAAAAATCCATTGTGTCCATTTATAATATTTCGCATCGCAAGTTTTTATTTCGCGACTCCAATCGTAACAAAAACCCATGCGCGATAATTGCTCGCGGAAATAGGTAATATTTTTTTCAGTGGTAACTGCAGGATGCTGTCCGGTTTCAATGGCATACTGCTCCGCCGGTAAACCAAAAGCATCAAATCCCATTGGATGTAATACATTAAATCCTTGCAAGCGTTTATATCTTGAAACGATATCGCTTGCTACATATCCTAAAGGGTGACCAACGTGTAATCCACTTCCACTCGGATACGGAAACATATCCAAAACATAATATTTAGGTTTGGTAGTATCTTCTTTAACCTCATACAACTTGGAGGAATTCCAGTGCGCAATCCAACGCTGCTCTAAATCCCTAATCAGTTCAATCGAATAATCCATGCCCCAAAATTATGCATTTACAGGGATTTGCCGCGCTAATAGTCCTGATTTATTGAGGATAAAATATATATGTACACATGAATTATATACATTTATTTCTTCTCAAACCGTTTTTAAGCGCATCTTAACTAATGAAGATTGCCACTAGCGCCTCTAAACAAATATGCCCCGGTTTACCCTAAATGGCATAATTGGCTTACAGTGCTTTAAGCCGGCGCGATCTTGATTGTCCAAATTTATTCAACTTACTAACACCTGTCTACATTGGTTTCCAAAACGCTTTTCTATAAATGAATTAAATTTGCCTCAATGTCACAACAGGTTGGAAAATCGCTTCAACGCAAGCAAACACATTACATCAACTCAATTCTTATCACCTCATTGGCACTGCTCATGTTAGGTCTGATGAGTATTTTGTTCATTTCATTCAAGTATGAGGAAGCCAATATCAAGGAAGACATGGTTATTTCGGCATATTTAAAAGAAGGACTTACCGATGCTGACATTGAAAAACTAATCAAAAAGGTATCTTCCGACCCATCTGTAAAGGCGACGCACTTTATTTCGAAGGATGATGCCATGAAGATTTTCGAAGATAAATTTAACGAAGACCCCAGTGAAATTTTAGGAGATGTAAATCCGCTTCCGGCTTCGGTCGACATCACTTTAAACGCCATTTCAGTAAATGTAGACAGCATTAAGTTGCTTCGCGAAAAACTTCAGATTTACCCTGAAATTACCCATACAAGAGCTAATGAAGAGCTGATTAGCTCAGTTGACAACGATTTGAAGATAGCAGGGTTCATAATTGCAGGCTTTTCGATACTTTTTTTATTGATTGCAATAGCCATTATCGATAAAACCATCCGTTTGAGCATGTATTCGAACCGCTTTTTGGTGCGCAGTATGCAACTGGTGGGAGCTACACGTTCTTTTATTACCGGCCCATACGTTCGCCGAAGTGTGATAAACGGCCTCATTTCAGCCGGAATTGCGATGATTTTACTGCTAATTGGCGTGCTTTATGTGCATAATAATTTCAATTATTGGGATTTTAGTAACACTACTATCAAAAGAGGTTTTATTTTTACATTTTTAATGCTGCTTGGGGAGGGCGTGCTCATTACCTGGTTCAGCACTAGAAATTCGGTTCACAAGTATATTAGAATGAAGCTTGATGAATTGTATTAATTTTTAAAAAAAAGTTACATGGATAAGCAACAAACCCCAAAGAAAGAAACCGGTAAATCAACCACTGCACCTGCACCGGGTAAAATGGTGTTAGGAAAAGAAAACTATTACTTGATTGCGTTCGGGTTATTGGTTATAATAATTGGCTTTGTTTTAATGAGCGGCGGTAAAAGCACCGACCCAAATGTTTTTAATGCTGAAGAAGTATATAGTACCCGTCGCATAACAGTTGCACCGATTGTTGTACTTATCGGTTTTGCAATTGAAATTTACGCTGTGTTTCACAGATCAAAAAAATAATATAACATAAATGACCATTCTTGAAGCGGTTGTTCTTGCCATAGTGGAAGGAATAACTGAATTTTTACCCGTGTCATCAACAGGACATATGATTATTGCCTCTTCTTTAATGGGCATATCACATGATGAATTTACGAAAATGTTTACCGTTGCTATACAATTTGGCGCCATACTTTCTGTAGTGGTTTTATACTGGAAACGATTTTTTAAAAGTGTTAATTTTTATTATAAATTATTTATCGGGTTTATTCCCGCTGCAATTCTCGGATTTATTTTAGGCGATCAAATTGATGCATTGTTAGAAAACGTTACTGTAGTTGCTATTGCATTAATTGCCGGTGGTGTATTATTA
>JANMLV010000010.1:0-5973 GCA_031372705.1 Bacteroidota bacterium
GCAAGAATTTTTAAATGTGGGCTTGCTATCTTATTTATGTAAAAGGACTTACCTTTGCGGTGTTTATTGGAATTTCACCCCGCCTGCAACGGGATACAAAATTTCTTTTATGGCTTTATTATACAATAGAATTTCCCACAAGGAGTTAAAACAACGCTTGCTGGAATCGGATGAAAAACGAATTACATTATCGTTTTACGAATATTTTCCGATTGAAGACCCTAAATTATTTCGCGATACTTTATTTGAGCATTTAAATGCCATGCATGCTTATGGTAGAATTTATGTTGCACATGAAGGCATTAATGCACAAATGAGCGTGCCTGAAAATGAATTCGATAATTTTCAAAATTATATTAATAGTGTTGTTCCTTCATCACAATTTATAAATCCCGAAACAGGCAATAAACAATTGCGATTAAATATTGCTGTTGATGATGATGGGAAATCTTTTTTTGTATTGAAAATTAAAGTGAGAGAAAAGATTGTTGCAGATGGAATTACCGATGCAACTTTCAGCATGCAAAATAAGGGCAAATACCTTGATGCTAAAGGATTTAACGAGATGACAGCCACAGGCGATACCATAGTTGTTGACATGCGCAATCATTATGAATATGAAGTTGGCCATTTTAAAAATGCCATTGAAGTTCCGAGTGATACCTTTCGCGAACAATTACCCATGGCTGCCGAAATGTTGCAAGATGATAAAGACAAAAACATTATCATGTATTGCACCGGTGGCATTCGTTGCGAAAAAGCAAGTGCATATATGTTGCATCATGGATTTAAAAATGTGTATCATTTAGAAGGTGGAATTATTAATTATGCCAATAATATTAAGCAACAGGATTTAGAAAATAAATTTGTTGGCAAAAATTTTGTTTTTGATGAACGATTAGGCGAACGCATCGGCGATGAAATAATTTCTACTTGTCACCAATGCGACAACCTTGCCGATACACATACCAATTGTATTAATCCGGGTTGTCATTTATTATTTATTCAGTGCCCAAGTTGTGCCATAAAATATGGCGGTTGTTGCTCACAGGCTTGTTACGATATTATACAACTTCCGGAGGAAGAGCAAAAGAAGCTGCGCCAAGGTATTGATAAAGGGCAGCATATATTTAACAAGGCGAGGTCTCGTATGGACAAATTGAAAGATTAAGCGGTTAAACTTGTTAATTTAAGGTAAACTGCCTCATTTGCATGCCGGTTAAGGGTTTGGGGCCAATTTGAGGAAATATCCACAGACAATATTGTGCTAATCCGAACCAAGAAAGTATCTTTGCCGTTCAAAATTCATAAAACGATAATACATGCCATATTTATTCACTTCTGAGAGCGTTAGCGAAGGACATCCTGACAAGGTTGCGGATCAAATATCTGATGCTTTAATAGATCATTTTCTAGCTTTTGACCCCAGCAGCAAAGTAGCTTGCGAAACACTTGTAACTACAGGCCAGGTAATACTTGCAGGAGAGGTTAAATCGAATACGTATTTAGATGTTCAAGAAATTGCCCGCGGCGTTATTCGCAAGATTGGTTATACCAAAAGCGAATATATGTTTGAAGCAAATTCTTGCGGAATTTTATCTGCCATTCACGAACAAAGTCCTGACATAAACATGGGCGTTGTGCGCAAGAAGAAAGAAGACCAAGGCGCCGGCGACCAAGGTATGATGTTTGGCTATGCTTGTCGCGAAACTGATAATTACATGCCCATTTCATTAGAAATTGCGCATTTATTATTGCGTGAATTAGCAGAAATTCGCCGCGAAGGTAAGGTAATGAAATATTTGAGACCCGATTCAAAAAGTCAGGTTACTATTGAATATGCAGATGATAATACACCAATGCGCATTGATGCGATAGTTGTGTCTACTCAACATGATGATTTTGCAGAAGAGAAAAAAATGTTGGCTGCAATTAAAAAAGATGTTGAAGAAATATTAATTCCACGCGTAAAAAAATTATTGCCGAAACGCATTCAAAAATTATTTGAAGGCAAGTATAAATTATATGTAAACCCAACAGGTAAATTTGTAATTGGCGGCCCTCACGGTGATACCGGATTAACAGGCAGAAAAATTATTGTTGACACTTACGGTGGAAAAGGCGCTCACGGTGGCGGAGCATTCAGCGGTAAAGACCCATCGAAGGTTGACCGTTCGGCAGCTTATGCAGTGCGTCACATAGCTAAAAACATGGTTGCTGCAGGTTTATGCGATGAGGTATTAGTGCAAGTTGCGTATGCAATTGGTGTAGCAGAACCGGTTGGATTATATGTGACCACTTATGGCACAGCTAAAGTGAAAGAAAATGATGGTGCCATTGCACAAAAAATTCGCAAAATTTTTGATTTGCGTCCATATGCAATTGAACAGCGATTTAAATTACGGACCCCAATTTATACCGAAACTGCAGCTTATGGCCACATGGGTCGTGAGCCGAAAATTGTGAATAAAACATTTAAAGATGGCAGCGGCAAAATAGTGAAAATGAAAGTTGAACTTTTTCCTTGGGAAAAAACGGATTATGTTGCGGCGATTAAAAAGGCGTTTAAATTATAAATGCATTAAAATACATTTTTAAAGGGCTGCTTGTTTGAGCGGCCCTTTTTTATTTGAAATAATTTGGCTTGAAGTTAATTTTGCACAAGTTATTTCAATATTAAAATTAGCACAAGGCATGTATTTAATTCAATTAGATGCGGAGGATGTTAATTATAAAGGCACTTTTGTAAAGTTATAATATCATTATTAATGCTGTAAAAGTTTTAGAATAATAGGTTTCACAAGCCAATGAAACTAAATGAGGCTATCAATTATGGATCTTTAGGCGGTCTTTATAAACTTAAAAAATAAATCCTGTTTCATTACTTCCGGCACTTGACTTTATTTTGCCTCGAGCTGCAAAACCTTTTTTATAAGGATAATGAAAAAAATATTTTTAATACTTTATTCTTTTACAAATTTTAAACTTGCTTCTCCGGCTGAAGTTTTAATTTTTAACAAATAAATACCTGAACTTAAAAAATTTACATCAATTTCAATAAGTGATGGAACAATTTCCTCTGACCACAAAATTTGTCCTGTACTATTTATTATATCAATAGATGAAGGTTCAAATCCCGTATATTCTATGTGCAAAATATCTTCTGTTGGATTCGGATATATTTTAATTGCGCTTAAGATATTCTCGTCAATATTTAACCCTTCATCAATAAATAGATTACAATTGTCATCCACCCCATTTAATACTTCAGGAATACCCGGATTAATATCAGGATTTGTATCATCACAATCCGTGCTATCGGCAACATATCCTATTATTATCGAACACCAAAGCGAATCAAATTCGGCATTGCCGTAATAATCTTCATCAGCATCAACATAATAAGTTGTAAAAACCAGATCTTCGTCAATAAGGTCATTACAGTTATCATCGAAGGAATTGCAACTTTCAGACTCACCGGGATTAATGTCGCTATTTGCATCATTACAATCAGTATTATCGAAAACATATCCTGGTAGTTCAAAACAAGTAATCGAATCTACTAGAACATCTCCAAAACCATCTGTGTCATTATCCTGATACCATACAAGAAATATTGCATCCTCATCTTTAAGACCATCACAATCATCATCGATGTCATTGCAATTATCAATAATTCCCAGATGGATAAGAATATCGGAATCATTACAATCCGTGCTATCACCAACAAAACCAAGTGGTTGAGAGCAAGCTATCGAATCATTCAAAATATCACCGTAGCCGTCACCATCTGCATCGGCATAATACACATCCTCACAAACCCCTAACTTTACAATCCAATAATCAAAATCACCATGATTGATCGTAAGATCCCCATCTGCAGACCTGGAATATCCCGCAATGGCGTAATTATTATCAATTGTCTCAACTATGCTCCAAGGATAATCACCGTTAGAGCCTCCGAGCGATTTCTGCCAATTGATTGCACCTAATGAATCTATTTCAAATATCCAGTAATCACCACCACCATGCGTTTCAGTTACATCTCCATCCGAGGATCCTGAATAAGCGCCAACTACAAAGGAATTATTTAAAGTCAAAAATATTGTGGATCCGAAATCTGTACTTGTGCCGCCATAACAATTTTTCCAAACTATATTGCCTAAGCTATCTAATTTTAATATCCAGACATCATAGACACCACCATGATAACCTGAAATATCTCCGTCACTTGAGCCAGTTTCTCCACAAATAAGAAAACCAAAATCCGATGACTGTGACACAGAAAAAGCGCCTTCATGGTCTGATCCTCCAAAAGTATTCTCCCATTGTAACTCACCACTTCCATTTATTTTTATAACCCACAAATCATTTACTCCACCATGGAAGTCTGATACGTCACCGTCGTCATTTCCAGCAGTGCCAACGACTATATATGAACCGTCAACAGTTTGAATCACATCTTGCGCGCCATCATCCATAGTAGATCCAAATGATCTTTCCCACAAGATTTCTCCAACTTCATTTAGTTTCACAACCCATATATCCGTCTCAGAAATAGCTCCATGATGACCAGATACATTACCATCATTTGAGTTTGAATTACCCACAACTAAATAACCACCATCGGCACTTTGAACTACAGAACTGGCAATATCGGCTGAAGTTCCACCCAATGCTTTTTGCCATTCAATATTGCCAAAGCCATCTGTTTTAACAACCCAATAGTCCAAATTGCCATGAGCATCAGTAACATCCCCATCATTGGAGTAACTGCCACCGACAATAATAAAACCACCATCATAAGTGGACTTAATATCATAGCAAAAGTCGTAGTTTGATCCTCCATAGGATTTTTGCCATTCTATAATACCAAGGCTATCAAGTTTCAATACCCAATAATCATACAAGCCTAAAGTTTCTAAAATATCTCCATCACTCGAACCAGTATATCCACCAACAATAAATCCGGAATCTGGCGTTAGTTCGATTGCCCCAGCATAATCCCATCCTGTTCCTCCAATGCTGTACTGCCAGATTATTTCAGGAACCTGTGAAACCAATTCCACTGATGGCTGAATCAGCAAAACCGTGAGAGACAGCCGATATAGATAATTGTTTAATTTCATGAGACAGATAACATTATTACTCCAAAACTAATTGAATTTGCCCACATTTTTAGTAATCTAAATAACTTTTTTAACATTTAAAGGGAAGATTACAATTATTTAGGTAAGAAAATTTTGAAATTTTAAAAACAAATGGTACTTTGGCTGTTTATTAAACTCCAGAAACTCTTGTTTTCTAATGATTTAAATGTACAAAATATGAACATTCTAAACACTTCAACAAAGAAAGCAGGTCTTTCTTTGAAAACCAGTATTATTTTTCTTACAACGCTAATCTTATTTATTTCTACATCGGCTTTTAAAGCCGATCACTTTGAAGATTCAAAGTATTCCACATCAAGCTTGTTATTAGTAATACCAGATTCAATTTATTATGACTCCACCCTTAATTACGTTAATGGCGACACAATTTCAATGTATATCGATGGAGGCGATACTATTTATGTACTTTACGAGGAAATAATTACAGACACACTTGCAGAGGAAGGAAAAATTTTAAACTCATCAACACCTCATATAGCAGTTCAATTATCTGATAACTATTATAGCGTAAATGAGGGTGTCTATGGAATAAACATTAGCGATTTTTTTGCACTCGATCAAGCAAATGAAGCAAATAATATTAATTATACGATTCCCGGTGTCCCGAGTCCTTGGCAGGCTCTAATTGATTTAGCTCCGAAGACAATAAGGATATTTAGTGGTGCAGGATCTGAGTTCATGCATCCCTTAGGATATTTGGTAGAAGATGAAGATGATCTTGATAATGGTTTAACCTATGGGGGTTATGGCTATAGCTGGCAAGATATGATTAGCTATTATGATGAAACCGATGGCGACTTTG
>JANMLV010000019.1:0-7293 GCA_031372705.1 Bacteroidota bacterium
CTCCCGATTCGGCTGTGGCTCCTTGCGGATTCCATCCGCATTCGGATTTTTATTTATTGCAGTAATTATAAATATGATACAATAGTTTAATGTGTTATGTGAAAATTATTAATTCACGACTACGAAGTAATAATGCAATTACACCTCCACGCCATGGTTGGTGTTTATCATTGACCATTACTACGATGCAACTATTATTCGTCTTGGAAGTAATTAGTGAATTAATTGGTTGCTCCGAATTTCAACCTAAATCAAGTCGCAAAATTTTGTTCAATTTTGTTCAATCTTGTTCAATGGCTGTTTAAATAAATTAATACCCTCCACGCCATGGTTGGTGTTTCTCACCGACCATAACTACGAAGCTATGATTTTCAATCTTGGAAATAATTAGTGAATTAATTTTTGCCCCGAAACAGATAAATGCTATACATCAAAATGGTGGTCGGTGAGAAACACCAACCACGGCTTACGGGTGTACTGTGGTGAATTAATTTTTGCTCCGAATCTCAACCTGAATCAACTCAACAAATTTTGTTCAATTTTGCTCAATCTTGTTCAATGGCTGTTTAAATTTTTTCTCTCCCGCTCAATGGCTGTTCAAATAATTAGCAATAAATTCCCTCCGGGCAGTTACTTTACTCCACCGTTACACTCTTAGCCAAATTTCTTGGTTGGTCTACGTTTTTGCCGAGGAGAACTGCTATGTGGTAGGCTAATAATTGCAATGGTATTACACTTAATAATGGCGTAAGGGCATCTTCGGTTTCCGGGATACGAATTACGTGTTCGGCCATGCCTTCAATTACGGTGTCGTGTTCAGAAATGATTGCGATGATGCGACCTTTTCTTGCTTTAATTTCTTGAATATTGCTTACAATTTTATCGTGTGCACTTAAATTGTTGGCAACAACAACAACCGGCATATTTTCATCAATTAATGCAATTGGACCGTGCTTCATTTCTGCTGCAGGATATCCTTCTGCATGTATATAAGATATTTCTTTTAATTTGAGTGCACCTTCTAATGCAACCGGAAAATTAAATCCGCGACCGAGATATAAGAAATTATGGACATCCATATATTCCTCAGCAATTTGTTTAATAAAATCGTTCGATTTTAATACTTCAGTTACTTTTTCCGGAATTTTACTTAATTCGATTGCAATACTTTGATACCTGCTTTCAGGAATGGACCCTTTAATTCTGGCAATACTTAATGCCATCATTGTTAGCACTGTAACTTGTGCTGTAAATGCTTTTGTGCTGGCAACTCCAATTTCAGGTCCTGCATGTGTATACGAACCGGCATGAGTTAAACGCGGAATAGATGAACCTACAACATTGCAAATACCAAAAATAGTTGCACCTTTTGCTTTTGCTAATTCAATTGCCGCTAACGTATCGGCGGTTTCGCCACTTTGCGAAATGGCTATAACAACATCATCTTCATTAATTACAGGATTGCGATAACGAAATTCGCTTGCATATTCTACTTCAGTTGGAATTCTTGCTAAATCTTCAAATAAATATTCACCAACTAAACCGGCATGCCATGATGTTCCGCAACCAATAATGATAATGCGTTTTGCATTCACTATTTTTTGCTCATACTCTTTTATCCCGCCTAAAACAATATTGTTCTTACTACCTGTTAAACGGCCGCGCATACTGTCGCGAATTGAATTAGGTTGCTCATAAATTTCTTTGAGCATATAATGCGGATATCCACCTTTTTCAATCATGTCTAATTGCATTTGCAATTTTTCCATGTAAGGGGTTATTGCTTCGTTGTGAATTGTTTTTATTACCAATTCTTTATCGCGACGCACAACTGCAATTTCTTCATCATTTAAATAAACTACATTGCGTGTATATTCAATTAATGGTGTTGCATCTGAAGCAATAAAAAATTCGCCTTCACCTATACCTACAACCATTGGCGATGACTTTCGCGCAGCAATAAGCATGTCGGGTTCATCTTTCGAAATAATTACTATGGCATAAGCACCAATTACTTGATTTAATGCAATGCGCACTGCTTCAACCAAATCTGTTTTTTCGTTGAGCTGAATATCTTCAATAAGGTGAATTAAAACTTCGGTATCGGTATCTGATAAAAATTGATGTCCGCGTTTTATTAACTCCGTTTTTAAAGAAGCATAATTTTCGATAATACCATTGTGAATAATTGCAAGATTTTTGCTTTCACTTACGTGAGGATGTGCATTACGCGTATTTGGTTCACCATGTGTAGCCCATCGGGTGTGACCAATACCGCAGGTGCCGCTAATATTTTTTCCTTCAACTTCTTTTTCAAGTTCAGAAACTTTACCCGCAATTTTATAGATGTTTAAATCGCCGTTCAGCAATGCAACTCCGGCACTGTCGTAACCCCGATACTCAAGCCTGTGAAGGCCTTTAATGATTACGTCGTATGCCTGACGATGACCAATATAACCAACTATACCACACATGATTTTACTTATTTATCGTTGTGTATGTAATGGTGAGATATGGTTTATACATATCTCTTGCTGAATTAATTCCGCCCAATGTAACAGCATTCGGAATTCTATTTCCCGGGAAGCACGATAATGCAAATCCGTTGTTATCAATAGAACCTTCCAAAATTTCCTGTACGTGACGGGTGATAATATATTTATACTGATATATTGTTCTTCCTGTAACTTCCGAAACCGATTTAGTTAAGTTACCGCCAATATCTGTATTACCTAAATTATCATCTATAACCGTTGAAAAATATTCTTGACTATATAATGCGATGTAATAAAAATTATGTCCCGTTGAATCTAGTTGCAATAATTGAATGCGCGGAGGCGGATTAAACAATCTGCCATCATCGTAAGTTGCAGTAAATGTAAGTTCGGCCTTATTTATCGAAACATCTTTTAAATCGGTGAGGGTTGGTAATTTTAAAATGGTGCGCAAACCGCCAAAACCTTTCACATAAGTAACGGCATCACCGTTGGTTGTATCTGATGTTACCAATGAATTATAAACAGGGGTAGTTTCAGGATAGTTATTAGTGAAGTAATTCGTTTTTACGCCTGAAAAGGGAAGTAAAATACTTAATGAATCTGCTTCAGTGTTGTGATAATAAATGCGTAAACCTGTAATTTCGGATGTCATATCAAAATACATCATCCCTTTAGAATAACCATCTGTAAGCGTATCGGCGGCAATGTATAATCCTTGCAAATAAGTAAGAAATGTTGTGTCATTTTCTAAAATGGCAGAATCGAGGTCAACAATATTTTGGCCAAATGCATCGAACATGTTAATACGTAAATGCGGCTCCCATTGCGAACCATCGGCTAGTACAACACTATCGCGATTATTTACTTTAAATTCATTCTTTTTCCCTACAGGTATTGGCAGGTGATGAAATCTTTCATCTGAATAATACAATTTCCCTGATTGCAAACGCTCCGTCATTCGGTAAACCGATACACAATGTGTTGCAGAAGTATCACCATAGTAACTAGCATAATCTAAGGTAATAACAACGCTATCCACTTGCGGATTATCGCCAAAAAACAAATTGTTGGCCGGAAGTCTAACTTGTCCGAAAATACCTGCCGTTGCCTTACCATAAAATTCGCTGTTAATGCTGCCGAGTGCATAAAATGCATTCTGACTGGTAACCACAGAGTCGTCGCGGTCGGTGTAGGTAATAATTTTGAATGTATCAACCCTGTACGAATTAAGAAAATCCTCTTCGGGTAATAGTTCTTCGCCAATAAAATTTGATTTGTTGCATGATGTCGATGCCATCAATATACCACCAATCAATAAATACAATGCCTGCTTCATCCTGCCTATAACGGATTTTTATTTGAATTATTGATTAAGTTTAGTATAAAATTCTGCGTATTTGTCTAGATACTCTTCTTGCGAGAATTCCAAAATTGGTTTACCCAGCGCCTTTAAGTATTTGGCCAAATCTTTATCTATGGTTTCGCTGCCCATAATTACGCCATCGGCATATGAAGCAGCACCTTTGCTGATACCTATGTGATTATACTCTTTGTAAGGATTAAGGTGCTCAGGTTCTACCATATTGTTAATAGGTGCTTTTTCGAGGAACGTTTCCTTAGAAAGGGTTTCTTCAAAAGCTGATGAATACATAGAGTAAACAACTTTCGCATTTTGGAAAACCGGTTCGTTTTTATAGGCTGTTTTGATGTAAAGCGGAATCAAGCTCGTCATCCAACCATGGCAATGGATAATATCCGGTGCCCATTGAAATTTCTTTACTGTTTCGAGTGCCGCTTTGCAGAAGAATACCATGCGTTCGGCATTATCTTCATAAAAAACGTTGTTTTCATCATGAAAAACATACTTGCGCTTAAACAAATCGTCATTATCTAAAAAGTAAACCTGCATTCTTGCGCCCGGAACCGATGCTACTTTAATAACCAGCGGATAGTCATCATCGTTAAGAATAATGTTCATCCCGCTAAGGCGAACAACTTCGTGTAAGCGGTGACGGCGTTCGTTAATTACACCGTAACGCGGCATCAAAACCCTTATTTCATTTCCTTTATCCTGAACGTACTGTGGTAATTCCCTTGCTATATTCCCGATATCGGTCCCATTTAAGTAAGGCTGCATTTCCTGGGTGATGATCAACACTCTTTTCTTTTCCATATATAACTAGTTACTTGACTGTTAGATTATTTTGCGAAGTGTTACTTCTTAAGTCTGCTTAGAAGTTTAATTTTGAGTCGCAAAATTACAAAATATAGTTTAGAATTTACTTATGCAACTCAAAACTGAACTTTGTTAAAGCAGAGTAAAAACCATTCAAAACCCTTACACCACTAAGCATGCAGATTATAAAACACCGCAGTGAACTCACCCCTTTAAGCACCCGTTTAAGGTCAGAAGGGGCCAAAATAGGCTTTGTTCCCACCATGGGAGCCCTCCATCAAGGGCATATTTCGCTTGTTGAGCAGAGCAAAAACCGGACAAATATTACAATTGCGAGCATTTTTGTGAACCCAACCCAGTTTAACGACCTCAAAGACCTCGAAAAATACCCGAAACCCATCGAACAAGACATTGCAATGCTGGAAGCAGCAGGTTGCGATATACTTTATCTGCCGGAGGCTAACGACATATACGGCCCAATTACCGAAGTAACCGACACATTTGACCTCGGCGGACTCGACCTCGGCTTAGAAGGCGCCAGCAGACCCGGACATTTTGCAGGCGTAGCTCAAGTTGTAAAAATCTTATTGGAAATAACCCGTCCCGATGTTTTGTTTCTTGGGCAGAAAGATTTTCAGCAGTGTTTAATATTAACACGCTTAATAAAAAGCCTCGAAATGCCAATTGAAGTGGCAATGTGTTCAATTTACCGCGAACCACACGGCTTGGCAATGAGTTCGCGCAATGTTAGGTTGAACCCCGAAATTCGCCAAAAAGCAGGAGCCATTCACGCAACACTGCAATATGCCGTTGCTATGTTAAATGTATTAAGTCCCACCGAAATTGAACAAGCAGCAATTGCATCACTCAATACCATCAACAATTTTAGTGTCGATTATTTTTTAATCCTCAATGCAGAAAATCTGCAGCCAATTAAAAGCAGTGAGCAAGTAAATAACATCGTAATAATAACAGCAGTATTAGTTGATGGGGTGCGATTGTTAGATAATGTTGTTGTTTAAATAATTTGGAGCAGCAACATTTAACACGCCAATACATTTTATTCCGGCCTTCCGTTGCAAGCTCTTCGAGGCTTTACACTGCAGGCCGGGCTAACTTGGCAAGCGGTGCAATTAATTGAGTTTTATTTTTAGAAGCATTGACATTCGCAGAAATAAGCGGCCATATTAGTATATTTGTTTTATGCAATTACCAAAATGTAGGATAACCTATTTAATAATCGGATTACTGTTATTTATTAATCTCCCGATTGCGAACGGTCAAAATAATTGTGTAGATGTTTCAAAAATAATTCCCACCTATGCCGATTTATATATGATTGGAGAAATCCATTTAGACCAAGATGCGCCAACGTTGCTTGGGAATTATTACATCAATAAATCAACAATAATCGAAAATCAAATACGGCAATTCTTGGTTGACAGTTGTGGAGTAAATCATTTCACCCTAGAATTACCTGCCTGCTACGAATATTTTATTAATTTATATGTGGCTACCGGCGATACCACTTGGATACACGATTTTGACGACCAACCTTATTTTTATAATCGCATAAAAAACTTTCGTCAATTATATTTAAAAAACAATGGGCTGAAAATTTCTTGCATCGATATTGATTATCCAAAATACAGTAATAAAGTTGCATTTTGTTTGATGTCAATTGCGTTTTTTGAACATTATTCAAGTGCCTTTTTTCCGCCATATGTTGATGAAGTAGCCATTCCCGCATCTGCCAACTTAAATATTCCAATTTGGATAGTGCAACAAGATACTACAAACATAACTCCTACAATTAAGCCTTTCCTTAGATCCATCATCAAATTTTGCGTTCCCGAATTATTTGTTGAGGATGAAATGTATGCCACATTTTTAGCAACACTAAACAACAAAGAACTGCTAAAAGCTTTAAGCACCTTTTTAGGAAAAGATTACCTGTATGCTGTTCGCGTAATGGAAAATTATGTTTATGGTTTTAACATCGATTTTTTGAGTAGTGAAATGCTTGTAGAAAGAGAGCCAAAACTATTTAATACGGTAAATGAACTTATATACAACAATCCTAATAGCGTATTCTGCATACAAGGCGGCGACATACATACCAGCGAAGCACCGGAGCTGAATATGTTGCGTTATCGACTATCGCAAGCACTTGATTATTCCATTTTCAGTTTTCATTTATATCCCAAAAACTTTTCGAGAATAATTGAAGACATTTACCATCTAACTGAACCACTTGATTATAATTACGAAGGCGTTTATTGCACTTACAAATTAAATGAAGATGATTATGGCATCAAAATACAATTTGATTATGATGAATAAAACATAATTCAATATGTAGGTTTAGGTTCGTAAAAATAGCAATTGAATTATGTGGTGGAGTAATTGAAGTAGTGTTTATAGGATGTGTTTGTTCCTCCAACCTATTCGGTGGGCAGGTGCGAAGACAAAAATTATGGTTTCGAGATGAAGGTGTGAGGCAACCCTGCAGTTTGAGAAGTGGTTCTCGCGAAGAAAAGGGAGGATTCACCGGAGGAATCCACCATTTGTACAACGGAGCACAAATATATATGAAATTAAAACGAGGCTTCACCCTCA
>JANMLV010000119.1:0-47717 GCA_031372705.1 Bacteroidota bacterium
GTAAAAAAGCTTTTGCACTTTGTTTTGTAAATCTTTATCAAAATAGATGAGCACGTTTCTGCATAATATCAAGTGTGCTTCTGCAAATACACTATCGGTAACTAAATTATGATTTGCCCAGACAATATTTTTTTTCAAAGCTTGATTCATAATCACATTGCCATAATTGGATGTATAATAACCGGATAAAGATTCTTTTCCCCCTGATAATTGATAATTAACCGTATATCCTTTTATCATTTCATTCGAAAAAAAACCTTCTTTCGCCTTGTTCAAGGCTTGTTGATTAAAATCTGTTGCATATATCGTGGTTCTATCATACAAACCTTCTTCCTGCATAATAATGGCCATTGAATAGGCTTCTTCGCCCGTAGCACACCCGGCATGCCATATTTTTATAAACGGATAGGTTTTTAAAACCGGGATCACATTTTCTCGTAATGATTTATAAAAACCGGAATCGCGGAACATTTCAGTTACCGTTATTGATAAATCCTGTAAAAGTTCTGAAGCAAATGTTTTATCTTTTAACACCAAAGATTGTAATTGAGAAACATCTGCTAATCCCGACATTGCCAATCTATTCATAATCCTACGCCTGATGTGTGCTTCTGAATACTGCCTGAAATCATAACCATAATGCTGATAAATGGCTTCTAATAACAATGAAATTTCAAATTCAGACGAGTCTCTATTCCTCATTAGACATTACAAACTAATTTTCACAAACGTCAAAGGTGAGCATTTCAATTGCAATAAGTATTACACAATTTTTTCAAAAGCTTACACAATTCACACCTTATTTTTTTTATCTAACTTCAATGAACATGATTGTTGATGCTTTTACGGTTTTATTTTCATTTGCCGGTTTTTAATCGATATCATTTTTCTGCTTGTCATCAGATTCTTTTTTCGCTGGAAAGATTTTCAAAATAACCTACGATCATTAATTTAAAAAACACACCGGGATTTATACTTGGCTGTCCTTCATCGCCATAAAAAGAGGCTGTTGCTTGATATAAAAATTTTTAATCTAATGCATTATCGAGCATGCAATAAAAATTATCAGCAGGTACGAGGTCGCTTAATTGAAAATGAAAAAATAATTTTTCGGAGTAGCTTTTCTACCTTGCATATGCTAAGTTAATTAGGCTTTTAATAACCGTAAAGTCCGTTTAAAACAGTAAAATGAGTAAATTTGTGTAGTTGTGCAGCATGCTAACATCAAGCAGACATCAAAAAACTAACTTTTAAAAAAACTCCTGAACAATGGTTGGGCGACAACAAAAGTTTAAACCTAAAATAGGTCAAAACTAAATTCAACTATTGTCATAGCCTTGCCAACGTTCTCTCCAAAAAAAACATTATTAAATAAAAGCAGATGAGATTACCAAAACATATCGGAATAATTCCTGATGGAAACAGAAGATGGGCCGAAGCCCGCCAAATGAAAAAAGAAGAAGGTTATGAATGTGGCATAGACCCAGGTCTGGCACTTTTTAAATTATGCAAAGAGGCCGGAATTAAGGAAGTAACTTATTATGGATTCACTACCGATAATACCAAAAGACAAACTATACAAAGACAAGCCTTCACCGATGCCTGTATCCATGCGGTACGTATTTTATCAAAAGAAGATGCGGAATTGCTGGTGGTAGGTGATTCGGAATCGCTCATGTTTCCAACGGAACTCCAAAAATTCATTACACGGCAGATCTTTGGCAAAGGAGGAATTAAAGTTAATTTTTTAGTTAATTATGGCTGGGAATGGGACTTAAACAATTTGAAATTAGCAGACCCGTCACAGAAAAACATTACCAATCATATTAAATCTTTTGATGTTTCCAGGGTAGATCTTATCATACGCTGGGGCGGCAGGAGACGTTTAAGTGGCTTTCTGCCGGTTCAATCAATTTATTCAGATTTCTATATACTGGAGGAGTATTGGCCGGATTTTACGCCTGAACATTTTTACAATGCTTTGAAATGGTACAATGAGCAGGATGTAACCCTCGGAGGTTAGGAATAAAGCATGATTACTCAACATTGTAAAAGAAAAATAGCGTGTGAAGTGGTAAATCAAAGGTCTGTGAATTTAATAAAATATTGTGTTGCCGGACAGTTGCTCACTTTAAAACCCACTACGGCTCTTAAAATTGCCTGTAATAGCAAATAAAAGAAAATGAATAATCAACCAATAAAAGCAGCATCAAA
Organism: Bacteroidota bacterium; assembly: GCA_031372705.1. GTDB lineage: Bacteria > Bacteroidota > Bacteroidia > Chitinophagales > BACL12 > UBA7236. The sequence continues at coordinate 2,215 of JANMLV010000119.1, forward strand.
AGAATTTACCGCTAAGCCTTTTCACTTTATCGAGTCGAATGGAACAGAAAAGAGATATGTGGTTTTATTGCTCGACAAAATCAGAATCAGGACATTAATAGCAGGATTTATTAACCAATCGAAAAAAGACATCCAAATCGAAATCACGGATTCAGACAATCCCGAGCAACCGATTGATTACTCCGGTTCGTTGAGTAAATCAAAACTTCATGAACTAATGACTAAACATGAAGATGTTATTTTTCACAATGGATTCCATGACTTAATGCTTAGTAATCCTGATTCCGGAGATTACTTAGTTTTTGATGAACATGGTTTGATTTATATTTATACGGATAATGATTACTCAGAAATTTTAAAAAACTTAGAAGCTTATTTTAGCCCAAACGAGAAATTGATCTATGAATTCAACCATTGGCATTATTGCTTGCCTGAAGGACGTGAGAAATTGGCGGATATGATAAAAGATTTTGGATTAGAAAAAGAATAAATGACCGGCTGTTAAAGACTATATAACTTATAGCGCATCTAATGAAGTTTAATGTTGAAAATCCACACAGCCGTTCAAACGTTATGCATTCGTTATCGCATCCCTCAACATCTTCATATAAACCACCCCCTTTTTGCGAGCAAAAGCAATATTTGTATCAGGAATTAACTCCGGCTCTGCATAATTTTTTAACGCCTCATCAATACTTGATTCTCTCAACAAATGCACCATCGGATAAATGGAGCGGTTCGTATAATTTGCGGCATCATTTTCGTTGGAACCGGCAAATAAATATTCTGGATGGAAACCGGCAATTTGGTAAGTGCCTTCGTAGCCGGATTTTTTTAATGCCTTTTCTGCTTTTGCCAAAAAATCGAGGTAAGTATAAAAATCAGGATAGCTTTCAGGTAAAATAATAAAGGTTGTTTCAACGGCTTTATTTTCATCTAAATGTTTACACTCGACAATGATGGTTGTTAAAACTTCAGCCGTTTCTGCGCTGCGCTCTACCACATACCTTACCGTATTCTTTTTTACAGGAAGAGCCGCAAATGGGCAAAAATGACAGTCAATAACAACCTGTTTAATCCATTGTGCTGTTTTGCTAATTGCTTCTTCTTTGCTAATCATGCATGCTGTATTTTGGTGAGCGGTGGTTGCTGAAAAATAATTAAAATTACTATTGAATCTATTTCATGGAACTTGGTATCATGATAAAGGTAGCCATTTAAACAAGAATGCACAGCAATCGCAAGCCTAAAGCCTTATAGCATTTTATCATTAACCCGCCAACATTGCCTAACTTTACTGCATGAAACCGGCTTCGCTCAGCGAAATAAAAAAAGAAATTGCCCTTTTGGACCCGGGCGATCTGGTTACGCTTTGTTTGCGCATTGCGAAATATAAAAAAGATAATAAAGAGCTGCTTTCATATCTCCTTTTCGAATCGCACGATGAAATTAATTTTATTGCCGGAATTAAAGCTGAAGTAGATATTTTATTTACTGAAATTAATTACAGTAATATCTATTACGTAAAAAAGGGAGTGCGTAAAGTTTTGCGTTACTTAAATAAGAACATTCGCTATTCCGGAATACCTGCAACACAAGCCGAGTTGCTCATTTATTTTTGTCAAAAAATAAATTTAACCGAAATTGATTTATCAAATAGCGTTGCATTACACAATATTTATTTATCCCAAATAAAAAAAATAAAAAAAACTATAGAAAGCATGCACGAAGATTTACAATACGATTTTAAAAAAGAATTACTTGCTTTATCTTAACATTATTCACCTTTAAACGAATACCCAAATTTTGAACGCCTCAGTTTTATTAATTACGCCTCCTTTTACGCAGCTCAACACGCCATACCCGGCGACAGCCTACTTAAAGGGGTTTCTAAATACGAGAGGCATTACTTCTTTCCAGGCAGATTTAGGTATAGAAGTAATTATAAAATTGTTTTCCCGCTCGGGTTTAACATTATTATTTGATGAGCTGGAAACGAAAACGCAAAACAACGAGTTAGCAATAATTTTATCGCAACGCAATAATTATATTCAAACAATTGATGCTGTTATTTCTTTTTTGCAAGGGAAGGCTCCAACATTGGCACATCGCATTGCAAACGGTGGTTTTTTACCTGAAGGTAATCACTTTAAACAAATTGAAGATATTGATTGGGCATTTGGCATCATGGGCGTACACGACAAAGCAAAATATGTTGCAACCATGTATTTGGAAGATATTTCAGATATAATTACCACATATGTTGATGCACATTTCGGGTTTAGTCGGTATGCCGAAAAATTAGGTCGCTCCGCAAATTCTTTTGATGAATTATATGCAGCGTTGCACGCGCCGTCAACTTTTATCGACAACATTTTAATTGAAATAGTTCAATCAACAATTACTAAAAGCAATCCCGAATTAGTTGCCATTTCTGTTCCTTTTCCCGGAAATTTATATACCGGTTTCAGGTGTGCGCAATGGATAAAAAATAATCACCCACATATTAAAACAGCAATGGGCGGTGGCTTCGCAAACACAGAACTGCGCTCAGTTTCAGACGTTCGCGTTTTTGAGTTTTTTGATTTTATTTCGCTTGACGATGGCGAAGCTCCTATTGAACAATTGGTGGCTTTTATTCAACATAAAATTCCAGCCGGCGATTTAAAAAGAACCTTTTTATTAGAAAATAATACCGTTCGGTATATTAATAATTCCGCTTGCACCGATTATAAACAAGCCGCTGTTGGCACACCCGATTACAGCGATTTGCCTTTAGATAAATATATTGCTGCAATAGAAATTATTAATCCCATGCACAGTCTGTGGAGCAACGGCCGCTGGAATAAACTCACCATGGCGCATGGCTGTTATTGGGGGAAATGTACTTTTTGCGATATATCACTTAATTATATTGAAGCGTATGAGCCTTTAACTGCGGCAATTATTTGCGACCGCATGGAACAACTCATTGCTCAAACCGGTGAAACGGGTTTTCATTTTGTAGATGAAGCAGCTCCTCCGGGTTTAATGCGCGCAGTGGCAATTGAAATTTTACAAAGAAATTTAATTATGAGTTGGTGGACCAATATTCGTTTCGAAAAAAGCTTTTCGCGCGATTTGTGTTTGTTATTGAAAGAGAGTGGTTGCATTGGTGTTAGCGGTGGTTTAGAAGTTGCTTCCGATAGATTATTGGCACTCATACAAAAAGGTGTTACCGTTGAACAGGTTGCGCGTGTAAACAAAAACTTTACCGACGCAGGCATTATGGTGCATGCCTATTTAATGTATGGCTTTCCAACCCAAACCACGCAAGAAACCATCGATTCGTTAGAAATGGTGCGTCAACTTTTTGAAGCAGGTGTTTTACAATCCGGATTCTGGCATCAATTTGCCATGACTGCCCATAGCCCTGTTGGCATGTATCCTGAGCAGTTTTCTGTTGAAAAGAAAAACAATACGCTTGGCACTTTTGCCAATAACGATATTGAACATGTTGACCCAACAGGTGCCAATCACAGCATATTTAGTGAAGGATTAAAAGTTTCATTGTTTAATTATATGCAAGGTGTTGGCTATGATATTCCGCTGCAAAGTTGGTTCACAGCAAAAATGCCTTTAACTATCATTCCGCCAAATTATATCAGTAGTATTGTTTTTCAACAACCAATTTCAATTCCAAGTGATAATACTCGTATTTTATTTATTGGCAATAAACCGGTGTTGCGATTCTTTAATAAAACTAAAAAAGGAACAAATTACGCTATGGCCGAACTTGTTTTTAATACTAAAAATGAGCAACGCAGTATTAAATTAAAAAGCGATGAGGGAATTTGGCTAGCCCACATGTTGTCGATGGCATCACTTCAATCAACACGTATATTAACGATTGGAGATATCAAAAATAGCTATCGCGAAGCCGGTTTGATTGATTTTGAGTTGTTTTGGAATAATCCTCCCGTTAATACATTGTATTTAGTGGGATTGCTGCATTTGTGATGATGCTGAATAGCAATTTTTTTATTTATTTTTGTAATAACATGAGCTCGACACGCTACCTATTTGTATTAACCCTGTTTTCTACATTACTGCTTTCATGCGAAACAGAACAAATTTCTATCCCAACGCTCAGACAAAACGTTGTTTATAAGGCTGACGCACAACTGAATGAAGTATACTTTACCGATGCATTAAAAGGTATTGTAGTTGGCGATGATGGTGTCTTCTTAAATACCATTGATGGCGGACTCACATGGAATGTTGTGCCTGTTCCTGATTCCACAACCGATTTTAATTGCATCAGTTTTCCATCTAAATTGGTTGGCTACGTTTCCGGTGCGCCGCGAACTATTATGAAAACAACTGATGGCGGTATTACTTGGTTTCCTATTGCCGAAGATGAAAATTTTTCCTACGCTGTTTTCCCGAGTGAAGATGTTGGCTATGCTATAAATAGTTATGCCGATGTAATTTTTAAATCCACAAACGGTGGCAACACCTGGACCGAAACAAATTTCTCATACACATCCGGTATTTATGAACCTGAACGCATTTTCTTTTTTTCAGAAACAAAGGGTATTGTAATTGAAGATTATTTTAATGAGGTTTCTTACACATATAACGGTGGCAACACTTGGACGTATGCAGTAGAAGACGATGTTATGGGCGGCACACAAAAACACCGCAAATACGATGATATTTCTTTTTGGGGTTACGGATATGATACATATATGTCAGGCATGTATTACACTACCGACTTTGGTAATACCGTCGACCGATTTAACAACGAAGGATTAATTGGTTCAAACTACCGTTGGATTAATCGAATGAACACCTACGATGGCATCAATTATTCGGCATGTGGTTCTTATATTTTTGCAGGTTCTAACGATGGCGGAAACAATTGGACCGAATATTTTACGCCGGAAGGAAGAAATTTTGAAATGCATGATGCAGCATTTGTAAACGAAGAAGTGTTAGTTGGCATTAACGATTCTATTATTTATCAACTCACTGCTTTTTAAATAAATGAAATGAATAAAAATTTCACAATAATTATATTTCTTTTCATTTGTTTTAGTGTGAATTCAATTAGGGCACAATCTATTGAAATAGGTTTTGGCTACACACCTATTATTACGGAAGGAACAGATATTTACACATTTTCAGGCGGTTCTGCACCATCAACCAATTCTATAAATCCCATTTATAAATCAACCATCGCTACATTAAATTTAAATTTGGGCATGTACTTTAGTTTACTCAACCGAACACCTGAATTTTCTACCGGGGTTTTATATCAATGGATTACGTATGCAGGTAAAGAAAATAGTGGTGATCAACGTGTAGTTTATGGTTTAGACATCCCGGTATTTGGCTGTGTTCGCGTTGGATATACAGCAAATGAAACGAGTAGAAGTCCTATTGGCGCAACCTTTGGCGCCGGCATCATGTATTCAATGTTGGGGCTAGGAGGAGTTAGTGCCTACGACTCAAAAGGTGTATTTACGCCTGCATATAATGTTGGTTTAATTGTACGCGATGTTGGTGGTATCGAAATTAGTGGAAGCATGAAAGAATATCAAACTTATTATAAAACAAATACAGGTGATATTCCTAAAATAAAATATACAACCATGCATATTAGCATATATGCCAATTTAGGTACTTGGTAATTTTTATTATTATTTATAATTAGGCACAAAAAAAATCCGCCTAAGCGGATTTTAATTATTCGTTTACTTTTTATTATCTGCTCATTGTTGCCAAAAACTCTTCATTGCTTTTGGTTCCGCGCATGTTTTGTAAAATAAATTGCATGGCTTCTTCGGTATTCATATCGGCAAGGTGATTGCGCAATACCCACATACGTTGCAAAGCTTCTTTTTCGTGCAATAAATCATCACGACGGGTAGAGCTTGCCGTAACATCAATTGATGGGAAAATACGCTTATTAAATAATTTTCTTTCCAGCTGAAGCTCCATGTTACCGGTTCCTTTAAATTCTTCGAAAATTACTTCGTCCATTTTACTTCCGGTATCTATTAAAGCCGTTGCAAGAATAGTTAATGAGCCACCGTGTTCAATATTACGTGCAGCACCAAAAAACTGCTTTGGTTTTTGCATCGCATTTGCTTCAACACCACCCGATAATACTTTACCGCTTGATGGCGCTACCGTATTATGTGCACGCGCTAATCGCGTAATAGAATCCAATAAAATAACTACATCTTGACCACATTCAACCAAGCGCTTTGCTTTTTGTAAAACAATGCTACTCACCTTCACGTGTTTTTCGGCAGGCTCATCAAATGTAGATGCAATAACTTCTGCATTAACGCTGCGCGCCATGTCTGTTACCTCTTCCGGACGCTCATCTATTAATAATACAATTAAATATATTTCCGGATGATTTTGAGCAATAGCATTGGCAATCGATTTTAATAAAAATGTTTTACCCACTTTTGGTTGCGCTACAATCATGCCGCGCTGACCTTTTCCTATTGGTGTAAATAAATCGATAATACGTGTTGAATAATCTGTTGGACTATAAACAAGATTTAATTTCTCTTCAGGAAATAAAGGTGTTAAATAATCGAAAGGAACACGATCCCGAATTTCTTTTGGGTCGCGGCCGTTAATTGTTTCAACGCGCAATAATGCGAAATATTTTTCTCCTTCTTTCGGAGGGCGGACAAATCCCGAAACCCAGTCGCCGGTCTTTAATCCAAATAATTTTATTTGTGATGGAGAAACATAAATATCATCAGGCGAAGTCAAATAGTTATAATCTGCACTGCGCAAAAAGCCATAACCGTCGGGCATCATTTCTAACACACCTTCACCGGGAACAGCGCCATCTAAATCAATATTAAAACGAGGCTCACGATTCTTTTTTGGATAAAGAACCTGAGGTTGTTGTGTTTGTTCTTCCTTTACATTAACAACAGGTTGCTCATTGGTTTCCTGTTGGTTTGTTTCCTGCTGACGCGTTTCTTGTTCAGATGTTTGTTGATTGTTGTTTGGATTATTGAAAGTATCCTCCTGTTTAACAGGTTCTTCAACATCTTCATCGGCATCATCCTCTTCCACAAATTCCAATTTTGGTGCTATCACTTTTTGATCGGCAGTATCCTCACCAACTTCCTTCTTTTTTCGTGGACGCAATAAGCGCTTGCGATCATTCTTTTTATCATCGCTGGTTTTATGAACACTAACCGTTTTTTTAGCAATTCCCGCAATAGCAGAAACCAGCTCGGTTTTGCCCATTTTTTTGTAGTTGTTGATCGACAATGACTCCGCAATCTCTCTCAGTTCAGGAACGAGCATATCGTTCAACTGTGCTTCAGTATACATTACAAACTTTTATAAGTTAAAAAATAAAATTTCACAGACTAATAAGTGGGTTCAATCCAAATACGAAATAAAAATCAGGAAAAAATTTTGACTGAATAAAACAAGATGAAATATTCAGATGAGATGTCCTTTAGTTGGTTAATCGGACTTTACAGTGCAATAATAAGGTAGAAAATTGAAACAAACAAGCGTGAACTTAATGGATTTTTTAAGTTATTGATAATTAGCTGTTTATAGATAGAAATTATTAGTATGTATGTAAAAAATGTTCCCTTTTTCTTCATTTTGGCAATTTTTTGACCGAATTAAACGAAAATGATAGTGCTTAACTGCGGCTAAGCCATGATAGCTTGTATCTTTGCGCAAAAAATAAGCAGATGCTTGATATTAATTATTTAAGGGCAAATACAGAATTAGCGAAATTGCGTTTAACCAAGCGCAACAAATATGATACTCAATTAATTGATGAAGTTTTGCGTCTCGACGATGAGCGCAAATCGACACAAACCTTATTGGACAATACGTTAGCAGAAACCAACAGCACATCAAAAGAAATAGGTAAAATGATGGCTCAGGGCCAAAAAGATGCTGCTGAAGCCATGAAATTAAAAGTTGCTGAATTAAAAACGCGTTCTGCCGAGCTTGAACAACAACATACAACTATTGCAGAATCTATAAAGAATTTACTGCTTACGCTTCCAAATTTACCTCAAGAAATTGTTCCTGTTGGCAAAGAACCTGAAGACAATTTAACTGTAAAATCAGGTGGAACTGTTCCTGAATTTGACTTTGAACCCTTGCCGCATTGGGAGTTAACCGACAAATACAATCTCATCAATTTTGAACTCGGCAACAAAATTACCGGAAGTGGTTTTCCGGTTTATATCAACAAAGGAGCAAAATTGCAACGCGCGCTTGTGGCTTATTTTTTAGATAAAGCAGGAGAGGCCGGTTATATAGAATATATTCCGCCGTTCATGGTAAATGCCGATTCTGCCTATGGCACAGGCCAGTTGCCTGATAAAGAGGGTCAGATGTATCATGCAGTTGTTGACGATTTCTATTTGATTCCAACTGCCGAAGTTCCTATCACTAATATCTATCGAGATGTAATTGTTAAAGAAGAAGAGCTACCAATAAAAATGACTGCTTATTCTCCTTGTTTTCGTCGCGAAGCCGGTAGTTATGGTAAAGATGTGCGCGGTTTAAATCGTTTGCATCAGTTTGAAAAGGTAGAAATTGTTGAAATCGCCCATCCTGATACTTCAAATGCTCGTCATGATGAAATGGTAAAACATGTAGAAAACCTTGTGAACGAACTGGGTTTACCTTATCGTATTTTGCGCTTATGCGGCGGTGATATGGGTTTTGCATCTGCCATCACTTATGATTTTGAAGTTTTTTCTGCTGCTCAAAAACGTTGGTTAGAGGTGAGTTCCGTTTCTAATTTCGAAACCTTTCAGGCTAACAGATTAAAATGTCGTTTTAAAGATAATGTTGAAGGTAAAAACAAACTTGTTCATACACTCAACGGAAGCGCTTTAGCCTTGCCTAGAATTTTAGCCTCAATCCTTGAAAATAATCAAACGCCCGATGGTATAAATATTCCTGAAGTATTGTGGAAATACACCGGTTTTAAAACAATATAATATAGGGGTAATATTTTCGTACCCGCTATTTTACGCGGGTCCACTTTTCGGTGTGATAAACTATTCCCCAATAGCCGCGTAGAATTAATACGTCTTTGCCTTCCAGCCATATTTCACAGGAATAGGTTTTTCCGTTTTGGGAGTTATATACATAGCCATCTTGCCAAAATCCTTCTTTGTATACAAAATTTTTTAAAACCAGCAATCCCATAATGGGGCGATTTCGTTTCGACTCATCCGGGTTTTCCTTATCTAGTTTCGGCTTGCCTGTTTCGGGGTCTATTTGTTCATATTGCCAAAGTATTTTGCCGAAATACTTGTTATTATGACTGTAAATCTCAACCTTCAATTTTTTATCATTAGAAACCCATACGCCTTTAATAGCATCCGCATTGCCTTGTGCAGAGAGCTTGGCAGTGCTATAACTTAACAGTAAAATAAAAATGAGATATTTCATATTGGCGATAAATTATTTCGCCTTTGTCCAGGTTTCAGTTCGATAAACAATTCCCCAATATCCGCGGATTTTTAACTCCGTTTTTCCATCCAGCCACATTTCACATTTATAGGTTTTTCCGTTCTTGGGGTCATATATCGTGCCGTTTTTCCAAAAACCTTCTTCAAAATCAAATCCTTTTAAAATAACTAAACCTAAAATCGGCTGCGTTTGCTTTGTTTCATCAGGATTTTCATCATCCTCCTTTGGTGTACCATCTTCTTCATTTGGCTCACGCAACCATGTTATTTTTCCATAATATTTATTGTCTTTCTTATAAATCTCCACTTTTGCGTCGCCATCCCCGTTTATCCATCCACCAACTGCAGCATCTTGCCATGTTTGCGCTTTTGTTGATAAAACCACGCTCATTGTAAAAAGTAATACCATTAATTTCTTCATATTCGTTTTTTTTGCTTCATAAAAGTAATATTTTTTTACCAAATACCCAACGCTATACTCAGAACCTTGCTGCCAATGCGCAACCACTTTTTGTTCGTAATTTTGCTTTTATGAAAATCGGGTTGTTTTTTGGCTCTTTTAATCCTATCCACATAGGACATTTAATTATTGCCGATTATTTTGCCGAAAACACTGATTTACAGCAGGTTTGGTTTGTTGTATCTCCCCAAAACCCTTTTAAAGAAAAAAACTCTTTATTAGATGAGAAACATAGGCTCTACATGGTAAATCTCGCTATTGAAGACAATTACAAACTGCAATCTTCAAATATTGAATTCCATCTGCCACAACCCAGCTATACTATAGATACACTTGTATTCCTTAAAGAAAAACATCCCGAACATGAGTTTAGTATTTTAGTTGGTTCCGACAATCTTCCTGCATTCCATAAATGGAAAAATTACGAGCAAATTTTAGCGAAGCATATAATATATGTATATAAACGCAATAGCAATGATGTAATTCCGGAAACTTTAAAAGGTGATATACGCATGTTAGATGTTCCGCTTTTAGGTATTTCATCAACATACATCAGGCAAACTATTAAAACCGGTAAATCTTTTAGATATATGGTTGCTGAAAAAGTGTGGCAGCATATTAATGAAATGCACTTTTATAAATGATTTATATTCAATTATATAGGTGTTATGATTAAAGCTTCCGCATGATTTGTCTATTTTAGTATTCAAACGAAATTTAGTGCACCTTTTTCCCGTTCTTTTTGTGTTAGTAATGTGTTGTACTATTGTGGATTGATATGGATAACTAACTTTTAATGCGCATTAAAAATTAGACATATCAAATATATGTGGAGATGTCGGGTTGTACCAACAGGGTACGTACGTTGAATCAATGTGTATTACTAAAAAGTTTTCCTGTTAACTTTGTACTAACAGAATGTGTATTTTCCATGAAATACATGATAACATTAAAACATTGGTGTTAGCTAACTGTTGATAGAAGCACTTAAAATATGGACAACTTATTTAACAAGGTTGTTATTAAGTACATATCAACAAATTAACAGCACTGATGATGATTCTATATTTATTTAAAAAAGAAACATCATGATCATTAAGAGAGAGGAAGGTGTGGATAAAGCAATTTTGGAAAGAACAGGATACATCGATATTCAGTTGGATCCGCAGTTAGATTTAGTTGCTGAAATTCAAAAGCTGAAAAAAGAAAAACATGCCGTTATTCTTGCCCATTACTACCAAGATTCCGAAATTCAGGATGTTGCCGATTATATAGGTGATAGTTTGGGTTTAGCCCAGAACGCCGTGAAAACCGATGCGGATATGATTGTGTTTGCCGGCGTTCACTTTATGGCAGAAACAGCCAAAATTCTAAATCCTACCAAAAAAGTGATTATGCCTGATTCTAAGGCAGGTTGTTCGTTAGCTGATAGTTGTCCTCCAAGTTTGTTTAAAAAGTTTATTGATAGTCACCCAGACCATACTGTGATCAGTTATATTAATTGCACAGCTGAGATAAAAGCACTGAGTGATATTATTTGCACAAGTAGCAATGCAGTGAAAATTGTGGAGAGTGTTCCTTTAGATAAACCAATAATTTTTGCTCCTGATAAAAATTTGGGTAGATATATAGAAAAAAAGACAGGAAGGAAAATGCTCCTGTGGGACGGCAGTTGTATGGTGCATGAAATTTTTTCGCTTGAGAAAATTACCAAATTAAAACATCGTCACCCAAATGCAAAAATTATTGCTCATCCTGAGTGTGAAGAACCTGTTTTAGCAATTGCAGATTTTATTGGAAGCACAACAGGATTATTAAAATTTGCCACCAAAGATGCTGCTAATGAATTTATAGTGGTAACAGAAACCGGAATAATACACCAAATGCAGAAGAATAGTCCACACAAAACGTTTATTCCTGCTCCGCCAAACAATGCTTGTGCGTGTAATGATTGTCCGCATATGAAAAGAAATACGCTGGAGAAATTATATATCAGTATGTTATATGAGTTACCTGAAATAAATATTAGTGAACCTACTATTTCGTTGGGAAGAAAATCAATTCAAAAAATGCTGGATATTTCGGCGGCAGCAGGATTATAAAAAAATATTATTTTTTAAATTCCTCAATTAAAGCATTTATTCTTGCTATATTTTCATAGTTAGGAACATAAAAAATAAATTTTCCTTCTCTGGTAGTTTTAACTAAATTAGATGCTCGCAATATATTAAGTTGTTGTGATGCTATACTCTGATCAAGATTTAATCCTGTAAAAATGGTATGTACATTTACAGGTTGGTTTTTATCTATAAATGATAATATTTTCAGGCGTAATGGATGTGAAATAGCCCTAAGCGTAACAGCTGCATCATGCAATTCGCTGTTTTCAACTTGATTAAAAACGATGTTGCCAATTTTTCCCATTATGCCACCAGTTTTTTAATTAATGTTTCAATTTCAACCAGTCGGTCTTTATTTAGAGAGTAATAGATAAATTTTCCGCTGCGTTTAGTCAATAAAATTCCACTTCGTCTTAAAATAGATAAATGTTGCGATGCTATACTTTGCTCTATTCTTAATTTTATATAAATTTCTGTAACGGTTAAACGCGGAGATTCCTCCAACATTTTAATTATCTGCTGGCGCAATTTATGATCAACAGATCGAATAACCAATACGGTTCTTCGGAGTGTGTTGTAATCAAGTTTTATTTCTTCTCCTATTAAAGGAGTAAGCTTAATGAAATTTATAGCGGGCATATAAGTAGTTTAGCTGTCGTCAGTACCCACACGGCTTCTGTTTTCAAAATTAAGCTATAAAGTGCAATAAAGCAACCTTTTACGTAAAAATTTTAGATGATTTTTTGAGTTGTATAAAATTCTTTGATGTATTGAGGTTCAAAGTAAGCAACATTTTCAAAGAAACGATTAATATATTGCCGATTTGCTAAAAAATGCATACTTCGGGCTAATTGTAAATAATTATCATGGAATATGGCATTATCATGTATTAAGTGAGGTTTACTTTTAATTAGTCCACTTCCAAAAAATACAACTTTACTTTTATCTAAAAAGGAATTAAACAATGTGCCTTCATTTAAGATATAGGCTTGATTTGGAAGAAGAATATTTCCCGAATGTGAAGATATCATTGTGTATACTTCCATTCTTCTTGCATCAATTAAAGGGCAAAAAAGTGTATCTGCTTCTTTGTATTGGTCAATAAGGCCATAAACCATGCTTTCAAGAGAATTAACGGCAATAAGCGGAATATCTAATGCATGACAAATTCCCTTAGCTGTGGATACACCTATTCTTAAACCGGTGTATGAACCGGGACCCGAACTCACTGCTATTGCCGAAAGTTGTTTAATGGTAGCACCGGCATTTGAGCAAACTTTATTAATTAATGTGGTTAGTTGCGTAATATGGTCGTTAACTTCTTCACCTTGTAAGGCCGACAGTTCAATGCCATCACGAGCAATGCTTACACTGCAAATTGCAGCAGAGGTTTCAATATGGAGAATATCTGCCAATTAAAACTTCACCTCCAATTGAATCGTTTCCTTGTCTCTTATAAGCGTAACAATCGTTGTTTCGCCTTTCGAAAATTTACTCAATCCTTGCATATATCCCATCATATCCAGCACTTCATAATCTCCCAATTTTATAACAATATCGCCGGCTTTAATGCCCGCTGCACTGGCCGGTTTTCCATCTGTAACTCCGTCAATACGCATGCCTTTATCTGAATAGGCATAATCAGGAATTACGCCAAGGGTTACCGTAAAACGAGGAGCATTTTCGTTTTTTTCTTCTTTTGTTTTGGTGAAATTAATTTTACCTGATTCGTTTAATGAATCAATTAAAATATAACTGTAGTTTAATATGGTTTCAATACCGCTGTAATTAACAAGATTTGCATCATCAGTTGGTTTGTGATAATCATTATGTGAGCCGGTAAAGAAATGTAATACCGGAATATCTTTTAAATAAAATGATGTTTGATCACTTGGTCCAATTCCGGATTCGGTAGTTTTTAATTTGAGGTTACTAGCATTTATATTCGACAATACACTCCAATTTGAACTGCTGCCAACACCATTAATTATTATTGTATTTGCTGTGTCTAGTCTTCCCACCATATCATAGTTCAACATATAATTTATTGTGTAATTACTCATTGCCGTTGAATTAACAAAAGCCTTGCTGCCAAACAGTCCCATCTCTTCACCGCTAAAAGCTATAAACAAATAATTATTATTGTTAAAAGACGATGAAGCTAATTTTTTTGCTAATTCAATTATTAAACCAACACCGCTGGCATTATCATCTGCACCGTTGTGAATTGCAACTTCACCACGATATAAAGAACCTTCAATTTCACCATGTCCAAGATGGTCGTAATGTGCACCGATTACAATTGTTTGTGCGGCATTATTATTTAAATATCCAACTACATTATGCCCTTTTTTAATTACCGGATTTAATGTTGCTGCTACAGTAATCATTCCTGTGTAAGCTATTAGTTTTTCAGCGGTTGCGGCATCTACAATCATTACAGGTATATTTTCTGCACTTACTGTTCTTCTGTAATCTGCTGTTGGCACCGAATAATTTTCATCTTTATTATAAAAAATAACAGCTACTGCTCCTTTTTCTGTTGCTGTTTTTATTTTTAATCGCTCGTCGTTAAAGTCTTTATATTTAGAATGTGGGTGTGTACCGTCAGGAGATGAAAACTGTATTAAAACAATTTTACCTTTTACATCTTTATTGGCATAATCGTCGTAATTTAATGACGAGGCGGTTATACCAAAACCTACCTGTATTAATTCCCCTGTTGCAACTCCGTTGCCGGTCATAACATGAGGATATACCACCGATGTGTTGTTTATTGTTTCATTGGCAATAATATAGTTATTTGCTCCAAGTTCTTTACCGGCATGTGCGTCAAATTCCTGTAGATAAGTATTGTTGTCGCCTGCTGTTGACAATCCAATTTTTTTGAATTGTTTAGCGATATATGCCGAAGCAAGTTTTTCTCCTTCGCTGCCGGTTGCACGACCCTCTAGTTTGTCAGCTGCCAAATATTCGACATGTTTAGTTATCGATACTTCGGTTTTAGATTGTCCAAATGCCGATTGTAAAGTCAGCAAAAGGCTAATAGCGATGGTTAGCGCACAAATATTTTTGGTAAGCGTCATAATATCGGCAATTTTATGCAAAGTAAAGTATTAAGCACGAGTTTTTTGTATAACAAAAGTCACCCAACCCGTATCAGAACATTAGGTAGTGCTTAAACTACAACGGTTAGTATATAACTATTGTTCCCAAGTGGTAAAAGCCTCTTTATTATTGTTTAGGAATCAGTAAGCTGTTGTATAAAACTTTGTCTTTTAACAACTCAACGGCCTTAATAATTTCTTTATCTTGATCAAAGTTAGCTTCAATACGGCCGTGTTCATTATGGTAACGTGAAACAATTTCTGCATTAATTTCAGCCATTACTTCACTTTTGAATTTATAAAGATCTTTTTCTTTATCGTGCGTGATTTTGCTTTTTAAATTGGCGATATCTTCTTTAATAGCATCGTAATAAGTGTCTGCTTTTGCACTTTCTTCTAAATAGGTTAAATCTTCTTCTGTTGCAGTTGAGTAATCATATTTTTTATCGCTTAGCCATTCAACAAATGCGGTGTAATCAGCGTCGGTAATGGTAAACGTTTTAGGATCAACCGTTCCGGGATGGTCAAAGTGGTATTTAGTTGCAAAGTTGAATATCAAATTCGTGCGAATTAAACTTATTGTAATGTCTCTGTATGATTCGCGTTCTATTTTAACGTCGGGTTCAATACCTCCGCCATCATAAACAATTCTTCCGCTTTGTGTTTTGAATGCCGTTTTTAGCGAATCAGGAAGTTTACCTACGCTGCCATCTTCATTTCTATGTGAATAATCCAATGCTTGAATACATCTGCCACTTGGAATATAATATTTAGCTGTAGTAAGTTTTAATTTAGTATTAAAAGAAATATCTCTTGTTGTTTGAACAAGTCCTTTACCAAAACTTCGTTCTCCTAAAATTACTCCTCTATCATAATCTTGGACTGTGCCTGCCACTATTTCTGATGCAGAAGCGGAAGAGCCGTTTGTTAATACAATTAAATTAATTTTATTATCGATGGCTGCGTTTAGCGTATTAAAAGTTTTATCCCATTCTTTAACTTTTCCTAAAGTGCTGCATACTTCTTTTCCTTTATCGATAAATACATTTGAAACATTTACAGCTTCTCTCAAAAGCCCACCCGGATTGCCTCTGAGGTCGAGGATAATTCCGGTCATTGAAGGATTTTGTTTTTGTAGTGCTTTAACCGCATTGCCAACATTTAATCCTGCATCTTCCGTAAATTGTGATAAAATAACATAACCAATTCCGTCTTCTATAAAGCCATAGTAAGGAACATTTGCTATGTCAATATCTTCCCTAACAACGGCAAGGTCAAATGTTTTTTCTTCATAAGGGCGTTTCACTTTTAGTGTTAATGTGGTGCCCGGAGAGCCGCGTAATAAATCGCTAATATCGTCTTGATTTGTTTCACTTAATTTTTTACCGTCTATTTCTAGAATTATATCTCCCGGTATTAAGCCTGCTTTTTCTGCAGCAAATCCTTCAAATGTTTCTACAACAGTCGACAGTCCATCAATAGTTCTAATACTTGCACCAATGCCACCGTAATTTCCGGTTATTTGAAATTTGTAACCTTCTAATTCTGCTTCAGAAATATAATTAGTGTATGGATCTAAACTTTCCAACATGGCATCAATACCTGTGCGCATTAGTTTGTTAGGGTCTACATCATCAACGTAGTAAGTATTTAATTCTTTATATACAGAAGTAAATATGTCGATGTTTTTTCCAACTTCAAATAAATCGGCACTGGTAACTGCTGATGATAAAATAAAAATCAATGAAACACCTGTTAATGAAATAACAAGTTTGCCTTTTGCAGTTTGATAAATTGATTTAATGCGACGCATATGTAGTATTATTTTTAATATTTAATTTATGGAACCGGGTCGTGTCCATGGCCACCCCAAGGGTGACAACGGCTAATTCTTTTAAATCCTAACCAGGGTCCTTTAATTGGTCCGTGTTTTTTAATTGCTTCCACCATGTATTGACTGCATGTTGGTGTATAACGACATGAGTTTGGCAGTATTGGTGATATTACTAACTGATATATTTTGACAGGTGCTATTAATATCCATCCAAAAAACTTACCAATGTAACTCATGATTTATGTTGATTGTAATGCCTTGATTTGGTGAATTAATAAACGAAAACCATTCCGCTTATCTTGTGTATTAATCTTTTTTAACCTTTTTTGGTTCAGCAGTCAGCTTTACAATTAATTCGGATAAAGCTACTTTGATTTTTGATTCAATGTCGTTAAAAGATGTTATTTTTTTATCGGTGTATACAAAAGCTACTGCCAATTGCAGGTTGTGGGAGGTAAGATGGGTATAAAGCGGTAATTTGTTTATTCGGTAGCCCTCCTTAATAAAGCGTTTAATTCTATTGCGGTCTGTAGCTTTGTGAAATTTCCGCTTAGATACGGTAGCAAGCATTTGTGCGGGAACAGATTCTGGAAGAGGCCCAATTTTATAATACACCACGAACGATGATGTAAAAAAACTTTGCCCCGCTTCGAAAAGCGAGGCAATAAGTTGTTCTCTGCTAAGTCTTTCGGACTTGCTTAGAGTGGCTCGTGTAAACATACGTCCTACGGCGCTGTTAGCCGAGCCGGAAGTTGGTTTATTTGCCGATATTTCTTTCGTCAGAAACAGTCAATTTTTTACGTCCTTTACGGCGACGACGGTTGATAATTGCTCTACCATCTTTATGAGCCATACGATCACGGAATCCGTGTTTATTTTTTCTTTTTCTCTTGGAAGGTTGAAATGTCCTTTTCATCGCTTACTATTTTGGGACTGCAAAGATATGCTTTTACAGCGAAATTCACAATCTGTCAACAAATAAAGTTTTTTATTATCCTAAATAATATCCTCGAACAAAACATTGCACCATTTTCATATTAATAAAATTTGAATACAATCAATATTTTATCACCGGTTTTAACTATAAAAACAACCTTTTGATTACACTTAAAAGTATTATAAATAAAGGGCTGAGAAACAATGCATATAATAAAATAATAATATGTTTATCTCACTAAAATAAAGTTGCCTGAGTCAATATATTCTTCTCCATTAATAAAGCCGGCAGAAACTTGCCAAACGTAAGTTCCCATTTCTTGGTCTTCATTTTCAAATTTGCCATCCCATCCTTTAGTTGGGTCGAATACGTTTGTTTCATATACAAGTTGGCCATACCTATTATATATATATAAGTGATAGGTTGTTACGTTATATCCTACAGCTGTGAATATATCATTAAAGGTGTCATTATTTGGAGAAAATGCATTTGGGAAAAACACTTCCGGAACAAATTCTACAAAAATAGTTATGGTGTCTATTGCAACACATCCTTGGTCATCAATAACCGTTACGGTATAAGTTGTTGTTGTGGTTGGGGCTACCGTAACTACAAAACAAGGTTCTGCAGCGCAAGGAACGGTTGGTTCCCAGGTAACACTTACAATATTTGGTAAACTGGTGGTTAGTGTAATGGTTGCGGTTTGACCTACAATAATTGTATTATCATCTACCGTTAAACTAGCGGTTAACAATATGGGTTCTTCAATTGAAAACGTTACCTCGTCGGTACATCCATTAGCATCTGTTATTACTACTGTGTATGTTCCGGCTGCCAATCCTGTATAGGTATCAATTAGTGTTGGTGCGGCTCCGTCAATACTGTAAGTATAGGGAATAACTCCGCCTTCTACATTTATATGTGCCGAACCTTCTTCATAACCATTGCATGGGTTGTTTACAATATCTGTTACATCGGCTACAACTTCTGTTGGTTCATCTACCGTAAATTCATAAGTTCGCTGACAACCACCTGCTTCTGTTACAGTTACGGTGTAGGTACCGCCATCAAGTCCGTCTAATTCTGTAACGCCTGTTTCGCCTGTGCTCCATTCATATACATAAGGCGCAAGTCCGCCTGTTACGTCTAAGCTAACTGTTCCGTTATCATCTCCTCCGCAAACAACATCTGTAACAACTAATTCAATATCAAATTCAGCTCCTACCTCAACAGTAACATCGTCGGTATAAACTGTTCCGTCGCAAAGCGTTTGAACCACAGTATAAGTAGAAGTAACATCCGGTGCTACATCCAGTACCTGTCCATCGCCCAGTAAAACGCCATCTTCATCAAACCATTGAACAATACTGGTATACCAGCGCCATGACTCATTATGTGCTTCCCACGCTTCAGCGTTTCTATCTTCAACCGTAAAGGCTATTGATCCGTCTTGATTTATTAATCCATGTGTTGCAACGCCTAAATCCCAGGTTGGACAAACCATTACATCAGTAAAGTGGTTATCGATAAAATTGCTGGTTTCGTGTAATATTATTTGAAAAGTTCCAACATCATCGGTGCAAGAAAAGAGAGGCACTTCATCCCATGTTACCAATAAACGCTGATCGGGTGCGGCTCCTACTGTTTCGTAGTGAATACATTCTGTGCAAAGGCCGGTATGCCAATCGGTCCAAGGGCCGAAGATGGCAGTTTTAGGAACATTAGAAGCCATATCAGGAATTGGTCCGTCGGGTGTCCAGTTTGCGGCCCAACCACCTCCCGGAAGCACAAAGCTTATCCAACCGTTAGAGCATAAATAAAATTGATCATATTCCTCACCAAAATAGCAAAAGTCGAAACCGATTGGAAATGGCCCGATATAAGTATCGTCAACCATTGTTATCGCTTCTCCGCCAATTGCCTCCGGTGCATATTCCAAATTTTGATAGCTATAGCAATCGCCGCAGAAATCTACCAGCGATGTTCCGAGTTGTAGTTCGTCGCCGGGACAAATACTTGTATCGGGAAATGCAGTAATTTGTGCTTTGCCAAAGGAGATGATAAAAACGGAGAGCAGGAGTGTATAACCAAGCTTCATATTAATTTTTGGTTTAAGGTGTAAATTGGGTAATAAAGATAGTGAATTTTTAAACTGTCTCTTCCGGTGAATAATCATCACAATAATGTGAAAATGTCTATTTTGTTAAAGTTTATAAAAAATGCAACATTTGCTAATTAATACCCGTTAGAAATAAATAATAATTACACAGAAATGACGATGCTCGAATATTGCAAAATGATCCTCGAAAAAGTAAGCTTTGATATGGATCTTTTCAGAACTGAATTATTAAAGGCACTCAAAGAATTAGTGGAACCCGAAGTTGGGGAGCTAAAAAAATGGTGCATTGTGCGCTTCGGCTTAAATTATTGTCGAACGGCAGCTCCCGAATTAGTTTTGGTTTAACTTGAATAAATTTACCCGTTTTAAGCAGTTGTGGTGTTTTCCAACACGATTTTTGCCCCTTATTTTCCTTTTTAACGAAGGCAATGTGTTTTTGGTACTACGGGTTGGAAAACTTAAAATCTTTTAACAGCGTCAAAGTATGAAGGTCGTTTTTTGGAGTGTTTTTAATTTTTTGGGGAGGAAGAAAATTCGTTATTTAATCTCCCAATCTATTTCATTTTCCCAGTTTGCGCGTAAATTTTGGTCCACCGGAAAGAAGATTACAGTTTCGGGCTGACGATTTTTAGCTAAATCACCGGTAGTCCATTCGCCATTTCCATCACTATCTATAATAGCGCGAATTTTATATACGCCGGGAAGTAAATACATTTGTTTTATTGGAAATGATGATGAGGCGTTTTCAAATTGTTCGGGTGATAAATATTTTTCATCTACAATTGATAGGTCGAATCGCATTAATTGAAATATTAATGGTGAGCCGCTTGTATTTTTAATGGTGGTGGTTAAAGTGGCATATGCATCTGTTTTTTTTGTTGCTATTTTTATGGTATCTGCAGGGTTGTACAATCCGAAAATATCGGTAACGCTTTTTGCGGGTATTATGATATCATAATTTATTCCCGGTTTCCAATCGTAATTAATATATACCTTGCGCGCATCCAGCGTGTCAATTATTTTTGAAGATATTAATATTGTTGAATCGCTAAAAACGTTAATACTTTCGTAATTTATGTTTTTTATTGGATTTGAAAAAAATAATTCAATTGTTTTGGCCGGATCCCAATCAGCGCGAGAGTTTGCGTCGGTTCCTTTTCCTAACGCCGTTACATTAGTAATAAAAGTATTTACGTTTTTGTAGAAGTTAGAATCTGCGGCAAATTCTTTAATTTCTACTGTTCGGTTTATTACAGTTGTATCAAATTGAATTCTGAATTGGTGCGTATCTAATAAGAAGTTTGTCTTCCAAAAAAGAATAGTATCGTTTGTTATATTTCTTGAAAAGTAAGAAGCACTTGTGTCGCTCCCTGTGTATTGAATTACAGTTGATGAAGTGTTTTTTGCAAACACCAATTTAGTTTGTCCGTAGCGGGTTGACTTAGTTTCTAATATATTTTGTATGCCTTTATCTTCTGAAAACAATTGTAATTTTTGTGCAGATACATTTGAGTCGATAGTTAATAATCCCGTTTGGAATGCTATGCGTTCATTTGGTAAATCATAATAGTAATTAAAATTTTGATCCTCGAGGGCGTATATTTTATACCTACCTGCTTTAATATTTTTTATGTTAAAGTTTCCTGCTATATCTGTTTTGGTAAAGTAGTATGGTTTTGTTTTGGTGAAAGATGTATCGGTTGGTTCATAATATAATACTACGTAAGTTTTTTTTGACGGAGCGCCTGTCAGCAATTCTGTAACACTTCCACTCACCTGTAATGAATCAATAAAGTTACCGGTTGAAAAAACGTATGTAAAGTTTTCAAGGATATTGCCCTCTGTATTATCTTTTATTGCTTGACCGAAATTTATAGTATAAGTAGTTTCCGGTTTTAGTGTTGCATTGAGTTTAATGGTTAATGTTTTTCCTTTCAGCTTATATTCAGGTGTTCCATCGAGCGGTGGCGATATAATTATTTGATTGAAAACATCATTCAATTGCACATATTCATCGAATATAATTACTATTTCATTTGCTGTAAAATTAATAGCATTTGAGTCCGGTGAATAAGCTATTGCCGTTGGTGGGATGCTATCTTTTTCACCACCTGTTGGTGTTACCTGATTGGCACATCCGGCGAGTATAATTAAAGTTGCAACAATTAGGGTTAAGCGCATTGGCGACAAAGATAGAAAACGAACAGGTGTTGATATGGGGTAACGGGTTGTAAAATAGTTTTATTGTTTAGCTACCGAGTAAGTTAAATTCACCAATTGTTAGTAGGGGAGATATCATTAGCTTAAATATATTGTAACTAATTGATAGTCAACATATTACCTACCTATATGCACCATTAGTACCGCAATATCGCTTGGTGAAACGCCACTGATTCTACTTGCTTGTCCCAAGGTTTTGGGTCTCACTTTGGTTAATTTTTCTCGAGCTTCTGATGAAATACTATGCATGTGATGATAATTGATTGCATCATGAATGATAATATTTTCGAGGCGTAACATTTTATCTACGAGTTCTTTCTCTTTAGCAATATAGCCTTCATATTTAATGCTTATTTCTGCTTGTTCTTTGAACTCGGTTTCGTAGTTAGCCAGTTCTTCATCTAACGCAGTGTTTAGGCCTACCAAATTATTGAGTCCAATATGGGGGCGACTTAATAATGTCCCGATTTTTGTTTTTTGTTTAATAGTTGCCGAGTTATTTGTTTCCAGCATACCGTTTACTTGATCGGGGTCAACAGAAGTGTTTCTTAAAAATTCAATCAATTTTGCTGTGGCTGCCACTTTTTCGTTTACACGCTTAAGGCGTTCATCTGATGCTAAACCGATGTCGTGCGATTTCTTTGTTAGTCGGATATCTGCATTATCTTGTCGCAACAGCACCCTATATTCAGCCCTTGAAGTAAACATTCTATAAGGTTCTTCAGTCCCTTTATTTATGAGGTCATCAACCAGAACGCCAATGTAGCCTTCGCTTCTATCAATTTCGAATGGTGCTTTTTCGTCAATAGCTAATGCGGCGTTAATACCGGCCATCAACCCCTGACAAGCAGCTTCTTCATATCCGGTTGTGCCGTTAATTTGTCCCGCGAAGAAAAGGTTCTTGATTAGTTTTGTTTCCAGCGTATTGGTTAATTGCATTGGCGGAAAGTAATCGTATTCAATAGCATAACCCGGACGGAACATTTTTACGTTCTCAAATCCTTTAATTTTCTTCAATGCAGCATACTGCACTTCTTCGGGTAAACTAGTAGAAAACCCATTAATATATACTTCAACCGTATTCCATCCTTCAGGCTCAACAAATATTTGATGACGTTCCTTAGATGCAAAACGGTCTATTTTATCTTCAATACTTGGACAATACCTTGGTCCCGGACCCTTGATACGACCGGAATACATCGGCGACCTGTCAAACCCGGTTCTTAAAACATCATGTACAGCCTCAGAAGTATAGGTAATCCAACAACTGCGTTGTTTTGCTAAGGGCTTGGTGTCTGAGTAAGAGAATTTTTGAGGATTTTCATCACCAAGTTGCTCCTCCATCAGTGTGTAATCTAAGCTTCTACCATCAACACGCGGAGGCGTTCCGGTTTTCATTCTTCCGCTTTCGAATCCTAGCTCTATTAATTGTTCGGTAATACCTGTCGCCGCTTTTTCAGCTACACGTCCTCCACCAAAGTTCTTTTCACCTATATGTATTAATCCGTTTAGGAAAGTTCCATTAGTTAGCACAACCGCTTTGCCCGGAATCTCCATTCCAAGGCTCGTTCTCACGCCTTTAATTCTGCCATTCTTCACTAGGAGTCCCGCCACAGTATCTTGCCAGAAGTCCACATTCGCATTTTGCTCCAACATATATCGCCATTCCATGGCAAACAATTGTCTGTCGCTTTGTGCCCTTGGGCTCCACATGGCAGGTCCTTTACTTAGGTTAAGCATGCGAAACTGTATCATGGTTTTATCGGTAACAATCCCCGAATACCCACCTAGAGCATCTATTTCACGCACTATTTGTCCCTTCGCAACTCCACCCATAGCGGGGTTACAGCTCATTTGCGCAATAGTTTGCATGTTCATGGTAACGAGCATAACGCTTTTTCCCATGTTAGCAGCGGCGGCAGCGGCTTCGCAACCGGCATGGCCTGCACCTACAACAATTACATCGTATTCTTTGAACATCCTGGTGCAAAGATAGGGAAGAACTATTGGATTAGTGTTCCACGTGGAACGTGAAAAGGAACGCGGATTGGACGGATGCTGCGCAACGCGGATAGGGACGGATTAAGGGAACGCGGATTTGGCGGATGCTACGCAACGCGGATGAGGACGGATGCCTGCGGCGCTTTTTTTGTGGTGTGTTTGAAAAGGAACCTGCTTGGCGGCAGACAGGCGCGGATTTGGCGGATGCTGCGCAACGCGGATAGGGACGGATTTTAAAAGGAACACGGATTTGACGGATGCTGCGCAACGGGGATAGGGACGGATGCCTGCGGCGCTTTTTGGTGTGGTGTGTTTGAAAAGGAACCTGCCTGGCGGCAGACAGGCACAGATTTAACGGATGCTGCGCAACGCGGATTGGGACGGATGCCTGTGGCGCTTTTTTGTGTAGTGCGATTAAAGGGGAAAGTGGATGGGGGGAGGATTGTTTCACGTGGAACGTGTTTGGGAGAGGTGGTTGTGAGGATGTGTTTGGGTTTTTTGGTGTGGGGTTATGGGAGTTGGGTTGAGGTTTTTTGGGGAAGACGTTGTTTCACGTGGAACGTGCATGTGGATGCAGAAAAGGGGTGGCTTGGGTTCGATTGTTTTATTGTATTATATTTGAATACCCAAAAGTTAAACCATGAGAGCAATTACGCAAAAGAGGCTTAGTGCTTACCAATTATTTGCTGCAGCATTTTTACCGGTAGCGGGATTGGGGCAGGTTTTGGTTACTGATTATGACCCGGATATTATTGTGTATGATGGGCCGTTTCCGGCGCCGGATGAGGTGTTTTTGGATGTTGATGGGAATGGAGTGGATGATTTTAGGATTGGAGCGGTGGTTTTTGATTGGTCGACGTTTGCAGGGGAGTTTGGTTATTTTAGTATTGAGCCCTTGGGTGAAAATGGTGTAATGTTTTATACGGGAACGTTTACGCAATATTGTTTCGGAGCGGGAACCAATATCATTGATGTAAATATGGCAAGTGAGTTTGAGCTTGGCGAATTTATTGGTGCCGGTTTGGCTATTCAAACGGAACCGGTATTTATAAATAAGTGGAGTTTCGATACGGGTGTTGGTTGCAGCACGGTATTTGACCTTGGCGGGTTTAATAGTGGTTTTACTTATGTTGGCCTAATGCTAAAAACAGGCGTAGACGAAAACTATGCATGGCTGAGGTTAAAGTCGGTAACCTATGGCTTTGAAAACATAACTATTTTTTCATCTGCCTACAATACCATACCGGGTGTTCCGATTTATGCCGGATTAGATGTTGATTGTTACCCGCCGATGCCGCTTCCAACAGCAGCAATTACGGCATCAACCGCAAAAATTAAATGGTCGCCAATGGTTGATGTCGATCATTTTGAATTGCAATATCGACCGGTGGGCGCCGCTGATTGGACCACAAAAATTGTTTCGGGAGTAAAATCGTTTAGAAAAGTTGCAGGACTCAACTGTTCAACACCGTATGAATGGCAAATTAGGTCGATTTGTATTGGTGGAGATATTTCAGAATATGCTGATATTCAGGCGTTTACGACAGAATCGTGTAGGATTTCGGGTGAAAAAGAATTGGAGAATGAGCAAATCGAGATTTATACCGCCGCAGGGGACATTTTTATAAATATTACGGAAGATATTTTTAGTCCCCTCCAAATTGAAGTGTTCGATATCCTTGGAAGAGTTTGTTTCAGCACAATAACAAGCGATAACCAAAATGTTATTCAACCGGGTTTGATGGCGGGGATTTATATTGTTAAGGTCGGTGAGGTGATGGAAGAAGTTGTGATTTTGTAAAAACCAATACAGTTAAAAATCTTTTAGCGCGTTTAAACTTGGTCGCTGTGTTAATCAACTTCATTTGGTAATGCTGATTCCGGTATTAACCAAAAAGATATTTATTTTTGGTTGAATAAATCTTGAAGAAATGTTTGACCCCATTAATAATTTTTATATCTCACAACCCGAACCTAACCAAAGTTGTTTGTTGGCGGTGCGTCAAATTATTTTGAACCATAATAAGTTACTCACCGAGCACTGGAAATATGGTGCGCCATTTTTTTATTATAACAATAAAATGTTCTGTTATTTTTGGATAAACAAAAAAACAGGCTTGCCATATATTGGAATTGCAGATGGCATGCAACTCGATTTTCCGGAATTAATTCAGGAGAAAAGAGCGAGGATGAAAATATTAAATTTAAATCCGCATAAAGATTTACCGATTAAAAAAATTAAGGCAATATTGGAGGCTGCGATAAGAATAAAGGAGGAGAGGTAATGTGCTGATGTGGCGATGTGCTGATGTGCTGATGGAACAGCCGAACAGCCAATGTGCTGATGTGCAAATGTACCGATGTACCAATGGAACAGCCGAGAGCCGATGTGCTGATGTGGCGATGTGTTGATGGAACAGCCGAGCAGCCAATGTGCAAATTAAATAGACTTACATCATGCTACTAATTTCATTGTTTCTCCGCGACTCCGCCCTCTCCGCAGCTCCGCGTGAAACAAATCCGTAACAGTCAAACTGGTTTAAGTATGTGACATCAAATAAATATTGTGAATCTTGGTCAACATTTAATCAGCACATTAGCACATCAGCACATTAGTTAGTTCGTTGAAGTATTTCGAGCGCTTCGTTTTCCTTTTCCTGCATCAATTTTTTATCCTTCGGCGTTTTATCGTTTAATCCACATAAATGTAAAATGCCGTGAATCATTACGCGATGGAGTTCGTCTTCTTCGGTGGTTTTGAAAGTAGCGGAATTTTCTTTTACGCGGTCGATACTTATAAATATATCGCCTGAAATATAGTGACCGGTATTATAATTAAATGTAATGATATCGGTAAGGGTGTCGTGATTTAAATATTGCTCATTCATTTCTGCAACGAATGCATCATCGCAAAAAATGTATTGAATTTCGGAAGGATATTTATGAAACATGAGCACCACGCGCTCCACCCATGTTGCAATGCGGGCTTTATCTTTTAATTTGAAGGTGATGTTTTTGTTAGTGAAGGATACAGCTGCCATTAGAGTCGGAATTGAATTTCAACTTTTGAACCATCGTTCGAGAACACAACTAAGTCGCTAAGGTGTTTCATCAGGAAAATGCCTCTACCACCGGCATTTTCAATGTTTTCGGGAGCAGTTGGATCGGGGAGGTTGGTGAAATCGAATCCGCAACCTTCATCTTTAATCAAACAGGTTAGTTTATTATGGTTGCGCTGGATGCTGATGACTACGTTTTTATCGGCATCGGCCTTATTACCATGTAGAATTGCGTTATTTACCGCTTCTGTTATGCACACCAAAATATTGCCATACATATCGTCGGCAATGTTTAATCGCTTGCGAACCTCTTCAATAAAAGGCTCAATTAAAACAATATTAGCTGGTTGTGATTTGAGACAGATTTCTTTATTCAAAGTATCTACCGACATATTCCCCTTGTTTAGTAGGTGATGGACCGTAAATACTCTTCTACTAAATTTTTGTAAAAAGGTTTCAATTCCGGCGAAACAGTTTTGTATAAATCGAGTTCGGCATTGCGTTTTTTGAGGTATTCTTCAATTGCCGGTGGCACGGGACGTGTTATTTCGGTAGCAGTGTTTGACTTGCGTTCGTTGTCCTGCTTGCGTTTGCGCTCGCTTTCTTCTGCTTCGAGGAGTCTGGTTAAAATTTCTTCCTGACGTTTTAAAGTTTCTATAGAAAGTTGCTTGTTTACAATATCTTCTTCGGTTTTATCCATTTGATCGGCAAGTTGCTGAAGCTGTTTGGCCAGTTTACCATCTTCGGTATTGCCTCCACCAAGTTCGTTTGCCATTTTTTCGAGGGCTTCGCGAATCATAGCCTGCTTTTGAGCCATTTCTGCCAATTCTTTGCTCATGCCGTTTTGTCCGCCACTTTGCTTGCCATTTGGCATTTTGCCTTGCATTTTCTGCAGTTGCTCATTGAGTTGTTTTTGCATTTCACTCATTGATGGCATCTGTGATTCATTTTTTCCTCCCGGTTTCTGACAAGTTTGTTGTCCGGGCATCGATTTGGCCATTTGTTCTTGCATT
Source organism: Bacteroidota bacterium (assembly GCA_031372705.1). Taxonomy (GTDB): domain Bacteria; phylum Bacteroidota; class Bacteroidia; order Chitinophagales; family BACL12; genus UBA7236. The sequence goes on from JANMLV010000119.1 coordinate 30,567, forward strand.
TGTTGTAACACTTCGTCTAACATTAATGCAAGGTTGTTGTAACCGGTCATGGTAAGTTGTTGATACAAGTTACTTTGATTTACTTGGCGTTCGCCCATTTGCTCTACGCTGAGGCCGAGGTTGTTGTAAACGTCGGTCATTTCGCGGGTAACAAAACTGCTAATTTCCGGAACGCGTTTAGCGAGAGCAAGCAAGCTGTCTTCAACTATTTTAGTGTCTTCTTTAATTTTTTGCTGCTGCGCCATTAAATCGACAAACTTGGGGTTGTTAGATTTAATGAGCTTTACTTCATCCATTAATGCCTCTTGGTCGACACTCAATTTAATTAGGTTGTCGAGCAGTTGTGTAAGCGCTTCCATGTCTTCCTCTTGCTGCTGCTGCTGTTCTTGCTGCATTTGCTGTTGCATTTGTGCGGCTAAGTCTTGCATTTGTTGGGCGGCGCTTTTCTGACTTTGCGATGCTTGTTTTTTCTGATTTTGCTGCAGCTGTTGTTCCGACTGCTCCATTTTTTGGTCAATCTGTTCTTCTTGCTTTTCGGTTTCGCCTAATTCTTTTTGTTGTTCGAGTTCTTTGTTCATTTCACGCATTTCCTGCATGTCTTTCTGCACATCATCAAACTTTTTATTAAGCTCTTCTTGTTTTTCAAGATTTTCTTTACTGTAACTTTGTTTTTGTTCTGTTTGTTCGCTTAACTTTTGTTGTTCTTCAGCGAGTTTATTCAGCTTGTCGATGGTTTCTTGCATTTTTTGTTCCATCTCCATTTGCTTGAATAATTCGAGCATGCGATCGAGTTCTTGTTCGAGTTGCTGATTATTCATCTGCATCTCTTTCATTTCTTCGAGCGATTTTTCTTTATTTAATTTTTCCATTAAAGCTTGGAGTTCTTCCATCAGCTTTTTCATTTCATCGGGAATTACTTCTTCAAACATTTTTTCGAGCTGCTCCTGTTTTTGTAAAATTTCAGGATCGGGCTCCATGTATTCTTTTTGTAATTCCAGATTTTCTTTGAATTGCTCTTTAATATCTTCAACCGATTGCTGAATATTCTGATTTTTTTGCATCAGATTTTCAATCGCTTTTTTATCTTCCCAATTTAATTCTTTTTTATCGAATAATTTATCTTCGAGTTTTTCAGTTTGCTTTTTTACATCTGCAATATCGTCTAAAACTTTATCGAGTTTATCTTTAATGTCTTCGTTGTTTTCGTCTTTAATATCTTGCAGCTCATCGAGCGTTGGAACAATAAATTGCATAGCAGGAGTGCGTGATGACTTGCTGCCATGCACGCCATCGTTATCCCAAATTTCAAAATAATAAGTTACACGATCGCCGGGCTGCAGTGTTTTTGTGCGCAAGTTAAATGCATGGGTGAATCTATTTGATTTTACACCGGAAGGAACAGCAAGTGTTTCTTTATCTTCTTCTTTAACAAAGTAATTATCATCATTGTCGCGGCCTTCTAATTTGTATTTAAAATACATCGATTTAAATCCATAATCATCATTTATTTCTCCCAGAAAATATAAAAACTTTTCGTCGGTGCTGTCTTGAAATTGCTCAGCGGAAATTTGAGGGAATGCATCGGGTATTGTCGTAATGGTATAGCTGATGGTATCTCGATTATAAACCTTGCTATTTCCAATCCCGATTTTATACAACTCATTTACCATTGCTCGGCGCTTTGCATTAAACGATGATTTGCCATCTTTTACGGCATTAATTTTTTGGTCAGCAAAAAACATTTCAATTACATCGGTATTTTCTGCATTAAATAGCCATTCAATATTTGTTCCTTCAGGAATTAATAAATCGCCGGTGTTTTGAAATACTTCATCTTTAATTCCGGTATAATCAGGATAATTAACTTTTATATCAAAATTTAATAAAGTAGGTTTAGGTACAACCGTAATTGTTGATGATTTAGAATTAAATCCGTTTGCCACAAAATGGAAGTCCGTGTTCGCCGGCACTTTATTAAATACGTATGCAAATTCATTGTTATTTGATTTTTGCATGGTGTATGTTCCGGTTTCGGTAACAATTGCTACTTGTTCAGGAAGGATTGCGCCATCAACCTTGAGTTTCAACTCAAAGTCATCATATTGCACCACTTCAAGCGATTTATTTTGCACCAAGAAACTGAATGGAGCTTGTTTTTCGAAGAAGGTGTTGTTTTTTAATAATCGTAAGTTACTGTCTTTGAGCACATTAGGAGCCGCAAACAGCATAAAAACAAATACTGCTAAAGGCGGAAGAGCGTACTTTAGATACTTTTTATTTTTATTGAGGTCGATTGCCAGTGAGAAGGGAATCGGTTTAATTTTTTCAATTTTTTGGTTGATACCGGCTTCAATCAGGGTTTGGTTGCCGTTTCCTTCAGCTTGTTCGCGCAATTCAAGGATATTAAGGAGCTTGTCTTGAATTTCGGAAAAGTGTGTTCCAATAATGCTTGCAGCGGTTTTGTGATTGATTGTTTTGCCAAGGTGATAGTATTTTAATAATGGCGTGGCAATTAATCGATAGAGTAAAAAGGCAGAGCCGGCAATAAAGCTGTAAAAAAGCAATTTTCTGACTGCTGTTGAGAAGTAGAATTTGTATTCCAGCAAACTGAACAATAAATACGCAGAAACCACTATAGCTGCGGTGTACAGCAAGCCACGAATGAGTTGATTCAGATAAAATTTCCTGATAAACGCATCCAGTTTTTGGATTAGCGACTGATAATTATTGCCTGTTTGCATACCCGTAGAACAATATTAACGCAAATTGTGCCAAACTTGTGCGGTTATAACGAAATTTAACGAACAAAAGACAATACGGCCCCTAAACATCATCCAAACGTCGAAGATTGCAACAATTTATTAAACCCCAACAACGAGTCCTTCCAAACCCTGTTTGGCGAAAATTCAGCTGTTTTTTATTCGGCTTCATCTCCCGCACTGCGCGTGCAGCAGCCTTTAGCAAGTTTTCAGCATAATTTCCACAAAAAGCTAAGCGTCGGTTTATTAATTTTGCACCGTGAACGAACTAACCCGTGAGGAGTTACCCATAGATTTCGACCCTCGTTGGCTCGCGGTATTGCGACAGATGAAGGATAGGTTCGGAAAGAAGCCAGAGTTAGAGGCGGTTTTGTTCTTAATAGGGATGAATGAGTTGGGTAGAATCATAGAAAAATTCACCAAAGAAGAGAAGCAAGACCTGATGCATGTTGCGGTATGTAAATTGTTGAGTTACGACGGTTATTATAATCTTGCAGGATGGGACGACGACAATTGGCCACTTTGGGAGGTAGTTGGTGTTTTGCCGCAATGGACAACAGAAGAGCAGGAGCGTGTTATTAAATTAAACATAATCAGATATTTTGAGGAAAATAAAATAATATGAAAAAAACAGCATTAATTGCATCATGCTTTGTAGCATTTGTTGCGTGTAAAGAAAAAACAACAACAACACCGGTTCAGGAAGAACCTGCACCAATTCAAACAACATCACAAACAAATACAATGGAAAATCAGATTGACACAACTCAGTATTATGTAAACATCAGCACTAGTTTCGGCGACATGACGGTGAAATTATATAATGAAACACCGAAGCACCGCGACAACTTTTTGAAGTTAGTTAAGGAAGGTTATTACAACGATTTATTATTTCACCGCGTAATTAAAGATTTTATGGTTCAAGGCGGAGATCCGGCATCCAGAAATGCAGATGCGAGAACACAATTGGGTGCAGGTGGACCGAATTATACTATTCCGGCAGAATTTAATCGGACATTAATTCATAAAAAGGGAGCATTAAGTGCTGCGCGTCAGGGCGATCAGGTTAATCCGGCAAAAGCAAGCTCCGGTTCACAGTTTTATGTTGTTCAAGGAAAGATTACCGGTAAAGCAGAGTTAGACCAAATTTCAAGGTCATCGGGCATGGCATACACTGCTGAGCAAATTGAAACATACGCTACTGTTGGCGGAACAGCATTTTTAGATAACAACTACACTGTTTTTGGTGAAGTAATAAAAGGATTAGATGTTATTGATAAAATTGCCGCAGTTAAAACAGCACCCGGCGATAGACCGATAGCAGATATAAAAATGAAAATGACGGTAGTTGAATTATAATTAATAACAAAAAATAGTTTAAAGCGGGCAATTGCCCGCTTTTTTTATGCCGGAAAGTTTTAGTCGAATAAGATTTTATTAAGTAAACCGGATTTTGCAGAACAAACAACCTCTTTTGCAGAGAAACTACTGTTAATGGCATAAAATATTGTTGTTCACTGTTTGATAAGTCTACATTTGTGTTTCATAATTAACAAACCGATAATTTGTATGAATTGCATTACAACAGAAAACCTTACGCATCATTTCAATAAAAATGAAATGGTTTTGGACGATATCAACTTAAGAGTTCCACAAGGCTCTATTTACGGATTTTTAGGTCCAAACGGGGCCGGTAAAACAACCACACTTCGATTAATATTAGGCTTGTTAAAAAAGCAAAGCGGAGCAATAAGTATATTTAATAAACCCTTTGCAGCAAACAGGATTGATATTCTTAAAAAAACAGGCTCGTTAATAGAGGCGCCATCGCTATATGCACATTTGTCGGCGCAAGAAAATTTGGCAATTCTTCAAAAAATATATCAATGTAAAAAATCGCGCATTGCAGAGGTGTTGCAAATAGTTGGCTTGTCGGACACCGGCAAGAAGAGTGCAGGAAAATTTTCGTTGGGCATGAAACAGCGACTTAGTATAGCAATGGCAATAATGCATGAACCGGAATTATTAATCCTCGATGAGCCCACCAATGGTTTAGACCCCAACGGGATAATTGAAATGCGCGAGCTGTTAAAACAATTGAATAAAGAAAAAGGCATGACCATTTTAGTATCGAGTCATTTATTGGCAGAGATAGAAAAAATGGTGACACATGTTGGCATAATTAATAAAGGGAAAATTATTTTTCAAGGGACAATGGACGACCTGCACGCGGCACAGCAGGAAAGCTCGTTTATAAGTTTCGAAACCGGAAATATTGAGTTGACGAATAACGTTTTAATTCAAAACGGATTACATGCGGTAATTAATGGAAGTCGTTTAACTATTCCAATGATTAATAAAGAAAAAATTGCAGCTATAAATGAGCAGTTGGTGCAGCAGCAAATTAAAGTATATCAAATTAGCACGGTTAAAAATGATTTAGAATCAATATTTATTGACTTAGTAAAATAAAAAAAATGGAATTATTTAATAGTATTAAAAGCGAATGGCTTAAAACCCGAAAAAGTGCTGCAGCCTGGTTGTGTATAATTGGTGGTTTATTTATACCAATCTTATTTTTGATTGGATTTATATATAATCATGAAACACTTGCCACATATGGCGAAGAAGGTAATATTTGGACGCAACATTTTTTTCAAGTTTGGCAAGCAATGGTAATGTTCTTATTGCCAATGGGTTTGGTGTTGGCAACCAGTTTAATTACGCAAATGGAATTTCGCAATAATACTTGGAAACAATTACATGCAACACCGCAAAAGTATCATACTATTTTTGCCGCAAAATTTATTGTTATTTTAGGGATGACCGGTCAGTTTTTTCTTTATTTTAATTTGGGATTTATTTTGTCGGGAATTATTCCATCCTTATTGTTCGATAAAGCTTTGCCAAATGTGGAATTTCCCTTTGAGCAGTTTTTAGTTAGCAACGGCAAGATTTTTTTAACTTGTTTACCGATATTGGCATTACAATTTTTAATTAGTTTGAAATTTAAAAATTTTCTGGTTCCAATTGGCGTTGGCTTGGTTTTATTGGTTGCCACTTTAATTATGGTGGGCAATTGGGAATATGCCTATTTAAGCCCATATAGTTATGGCCCATTAACAATGATGGGTTCTCCGGAAATGATGGAGAAAATTAACATCTATTGGTTAAGTGTAATTTACTTTGTTGTGTTTACGACAATTAGCTATGCCATGTATATTACCAAATCTGAAAAGGGCTAATTTTATTGCCGCAATTAAACTGTAAATTTGAATTATGAACAAGCCGGTAGTTATATTATTGCATATTGGATACTGGCTGGTATTTACATTGCTTTTGTTTGTTTTGTTTGGATTGAGTAATGCCGCAACAGCAGGTGATACAGATAGAGACTTTAATAGCTTGTTCGAGTGGTTGAAGCTGATGTTCGGCACGACAATTTTGCCGGCGGTTATTTGCTTTTACGGCTATTATGAATTGCTATTTACCCGATTTTTACACAAGCGAAAAATTGTAGCATTTTTTATTGGAGCTTTGGTTATTGCTGTTTTATCGGCTGCAATTGGCGCGTTTGTCGGGTCGTTTAATGTTTTTTTGGGTAGAGATTTTATTTTAAATAAGGATGTCGGAACAGCGGTTACAATAATACTATTTCTTTCTTTTGTGGCTATGTTAAGTGGCGTAGTTGGGTTGGTTATGCGAGGGTTTATTACTTGGTATTCAGAAATTAAAATCAAAGAAGAACTTGGGCAGAAAAACTTTCAGATGGAACTCGCATTGGTTAAATCACAAATAAATCCACACTTCTTATTTAATACAATAAATAATATTGATGTATTGATAAATAAAGACCCGGAATTGGCGTCTAAATATTTAATTTCTCTTTCGGATATTATGCGATTTATGCTGTACGAGACAAAACCGGATAGAATTTTATTGAGTAAGGAAATTGAGTATATCGAAAAATTTATTGCACTACACAAAATTCGAAGTAACAATAGTGATTATGTCCATTTTACTGTTACAGGTACATCTCCAAACCTAACCATTGCGCCGATGTTGTTTATCCCGTATATTGAGAATGCTTTTAAACATGTTAGCGATAAAAAGGCGTGTCCCGCAATTACAATTACTATTTTTGTTGAACGAGAAAAAATTTATTTTACTTGCAGCAATAACTATAAACATGAAACAACTATCGATATAGCGCACAGTGGTTTAGGAGATGGACTTATTCGCAAACGTTTGCAATTGCTCTATCCCGACAAGCACGAGTTGGTTGTTAATTCTGAAAATAATATTTATAACGTAGCTTTAACAATTGATTGCTCATGATGAATTGTATTATTGTTGAGGATGAACCACTTGCGTTAGAGCGCACAAAAGGATATGTTGAAAAGCTACCTTTTTTAAATCTGCTTGCCACATTTGATAATGGTGTAGATGCATTATTGTTTCTTAAAAGCAATGCGGTTGAGCTTTTGTTTTTAGATATTAATCTTGGTGAATTGTCCGGTATACAAATGCTGGAGGCAGCAAAACCCGAATGCGCTGTAATTATTACAACGGCTTATCCAGATTATGCTTTGAAAGGCTATGAATTAAATGTGACCGATTACTTATTAAAACCATTTACCTTCGAGCGTTTTTTTCAAGCCGTAGAAAAGGCTCAATTATTAAAAAACAAGATTGAGCACAGCGACAAAAAATATATTTTTATTAAGACCGAATATCGCTTAGAAAAAGTATTGTTGGCTGATATCATTTATATTGAAGGTATGCGCGATTACCGACGCATTTATTTGCCGGGAAAAAGCATAATGACCTTACAAACCTTTAAGGAATTAGAATTATTAATACCCACTACAATGGTTTGTAGAGTGCATAAATCATACATGATTGCGTTAGACAAAATTGAAACTATTGAAAAGGATAGAGTAAAAATTGGCGAGCAGCGCATACCGGTTTCAGAGACGTATAAAAAGGATTTTATGGCATTAATTGGAAGAGGAAATGTTGAATAGTGCAATACCTTTAAGTGATTAAAGCGTTTATTAATTACCAAGCATCAGCACTTGCATTGAACCCCGATTTTTTGAAATGAATAGATAATTGTCGCCCGAAATGTTTATTATTTCCATTTTTTTAATTTCACCGGGTAAATACAGACCGGAGCTTGGAATATCAATAGGAGTATAGCTTTTATTATCATTTCCGGTAAGTAGGAGCCCGCATCCGGCATCGATGCGACCGCTTTCGGGGCGAATGTCGTAGTTGTTTCCCGCTACAATGATATCGAGTTTGCCATCGGCGTTAAAATCGTGCACAACAATGCTGTTTATGGGAAACCACTGAGCTTTTGCCGGCAAAATTTCGCTTGAAAATGTATTATCACCATTGTTTCGAAAAATTGCTGATTCAAATTGTTGAGCATTAAGTTTAGGTATGGAATCAAAATTTAATTCGGGAAATATTTCATTGATTTGTGCATTAGCATATGTTTCATAATAAATGAATTGTTTTTTCAAACTCGGAATTTGATTTAACAAATCGTCGCGCGAAACAGCGGGATAACTTTTACCGTTATTAAAATAATAAGTAATTATTGGATCTAAATAGCCGTTGCTATCAAAGTCGTAGGGATATATTGTAGCAGGTTTTTCTATGCTTGCTTTTATTGGATGATTGGTACCTCGGTTTCCGCCTACTAAATCTACATCGCCATCGGCATCAATGTCTATTGCTTTTATACAATTCCACCAGCCGGAAGTGTTTGACAGGCCTGCTTTTGAGCCGATATCGGTAAATGAAGACTTATTGTTGATGAAAATTTTAATCGGCATCCAATCGCCGGCAAGTATTAAATCTGAGTTGCCATCATTATTGATATCGGAAAACTGCGCATCGTTAACACTGCCGATGGTTAAAAGCTCAGGACAAATTGAAGCTGTTGCGTCGGTAAATGTTCCATTGTTGTTAATTAGCAGTGTGCTTTGAGGGGACCGCGGATATTTTCCCGGAATTAATTTGCCGCCTACAAATAAATCGAGGTCGCCATCGGCATCAATGTCGTTTGCCTTAACGCAAGATTTACTGAATTGCATGGTGGGGAGCGCAGTTTGTGATTTAATAAATCCATTTACGCCTGTATAAATATAAATTCTATCTTGATAAAAAGGGCTGCCCTCATCATATTCATTACTTCCGCTCACAACATAAATATCATTGTCGCCATCGTTATCAGCATCAAAAATCAGTGCTTCGGTATCTTCAAAAGCGGAATCCAGTTCCCAGATTCCGGCAAAAGCCACAAATACGCCATGCTTGTCGCCAATAAATGCGCGCGCTTTTTTATTTTTTGCGCCGCAGATGAAAATATCTGCCAGCCCATCGCCATTTAAATCGCCGGAGGCAAATTTAGGGCCTTGTTCAGATAATTTATAAGGCAATAGTGGTTCGCGTTTATAATCGATGTAGTTGTTTTCTGCATGTGCATAGTTGAGTGTATTTGTTGTTACATCAAAAAACAATTTACCGGTATTTATTTTTGAAGAAGTTAATTGTTGTCCGGATTTTTCTTCTGCAATAATAGTTGTATTTACGGGATGGTTTTCATAAAACAGGCGCTTGCCGGAAGGGAAAATTATTTCAATATTTACCGAAGTAATATCTCCCAGCCCAAAATGAATAACAGGGTCAACAGACGATTGATATCCGCGTGTTGGCATAAGTTCACGCGTTAGCGTTGTTGAGTCGGTAATTATTTTAATTCTTGTTCCAATTGCATTAGTGTTTTTTGAATCACCAATACATTTTATACGAATAAAATTATTTTTATTGATATCGGTTGCGTTGTTTCGAAAAATAAAGGCATTGTCATTAATATTATTAACTGCAATGTCGATGTCGCCATCATTATCTAAATCGGCGTAAGCTGCGCCATTAGAAAAAGAAGGTACGTTGATTGCGGCACTTGCAGAAATATTTTCGAATTGTAACGATGCATTTCCTTTATACAAATAATTTGAAATTTTTACTTCAGGCATTTGTTTTACGAGTTCGGCGGTGTTTATTTTTTCGCCTTTTTCGCTTGCCTTTTTTTCGGCATTGCCATAAGTATATTTTAAAAAATCCATGTTGGTAAAATCGCGGCGATAACCACTTGTAATGTAAAGATCTTGATAACCATCATTGTCGAAATCGGCAAACAAAGGCGCCCAACTCCAATCTGTGGCTGCAACTCCTGCGCTATAGGCGATTTCAGAAAAGGTGTTATTTCCATTATTAATTTGCAACATATTGTGCATTATTTGGTGGTAATAACCATTTTCTACACTGAGCTCATATGCGTCGTATCGAGAAGGACCTTTTAATAATTTTTGTCGATAATTATCTTCGGGCAACATGTCAACAACAAATAAATCGAGATAGCCATCATTATTAATATCAGCCAAATCGCAACCCATAGAAAAGTTAGCAATATGCGCCATCGATTTATTAATTATTTCTGTAAAGCCGCCTTTTTTATTGTTGAGATAAAGAAAATCTTGTTCGTTATAATCGTTAGTAACAAATATATCGGGATATCCATCATTATTAATATCACCAATAATTAAACCCAGGCCGAAATTAATTAGGTTGCCTTTTATGCCTGCTTGAATACTAATGTCGGTGTAATACCCATTGTCGTTTCTAAAAAGTTTATTTCCGGCGTATTGATCCCGTTCGTTGCGTAGGCTCCCTAGTTGAATACTCCGAGGTTGTGCTACGGCGTGATTTAAGAGAAACATATCTAAATCGCCATCGAGGTCCATATCAAAAAAGGCCGCTTGGGTAGAAAACGAAGAATCGTTTAAGCCATAATTTTTTGCTTGTTCAGAGAAGGTGTTATTACCATTGTTGATGTATAATAAATTATGTCGGTTAGCAGTTGAAAATTGACCGGATTTGCAGATATAAATATCTAACCACCCATCGCCATTTACATCTGCCATTGAAACACCGGTGCTCCAGCCGTTTGGTTCCGTTAAACCGGCAGGTAAAGTAATATCTTCAAATTTAAAATTTCCTTTGTTGATGTATAGTTTGTCTTGCACCATATTGCCGGTAAAAAACAAATCGACAAGCCCGTCATTATTAATATCGCCTGCGGCCACGCCACCACCATTGTATAGATATTGGTATAGTAAAACATTGGACTGCTCATCTTCTATCAGTTGGTTATTAAAATTTACTCCTGTTGAATCGGCGGGTAATAATGAAAATAGCCGGTTTTGACCGTTGGCTACATTTAAAGCACACAACAAAAGCACACTGAGTAACACTCGAGGCATATAAAATGGAATGTGTTTAAATGAATGCATATACATTTCGACTTCAAATTTATGTATAATTGGCGCCCCTTGCTTGGATTTAGTTAAAATTGAAATGAGGCCATAAATGTAAAATCAATATTACAGGACAAAAAAAGACATGAATTTTGCAATAATGGTGTAAATAATGGCAACTTATTGACTATTTTACAATAACAGTTTGTCTAACCTAATAGTAAACAAACAGTTTAGCAGTAAATTCCTTACCAAAAATCTTAATTTACGCTTAACAATTATTAAAATTGCATTGTATTTGACACTTTGTGGCTGGAAATTCAAAGCATTGAGCCACCAATTATTTAACAACCAAATCTAAAAGTTCATGAAGAATGTTTATTTACTAGTCAGAAATGCAATTGTTCTGGTTTGTATGGCAATGCCCGCCTTTGTTTGGGGTCAGGCAGCTACGCTTTCCGGAATTATAACTGATCCGCTTGGGCAAACGCTTCCGGGGGTAACCGTTTTGCTTGATGGAACGGGCCAGGGAACGATATCAGATATTGATGGATCTTATACGTTGGCATTTGATAATGCAGGTACGTATACGGTATCATATACCTATATTGGTTATATGAAAACAACAACAACAATTACACTAACTTCCGGTCAAAATATGAAGAAAGATCTTCAATTGCAGGAAGATGCTTTGTTATTGGAAACAGCGGTAGTAGTTGGATATGGAACGGTAAAATCTAAAGATTTAACGGGGTCGATAACCAATGTTGGGGTAAAAGATTTTCAAACCGGAGCAGTAACAACACCTGAGCAATTAATTGTTGGTAAGGTATCCGGCGTTCAAATTACGTCGAACAGCGGTATGCCCGGTGCGGGAAGTCGCATTCGAATTAGAGGTGGTACTTCACTGAATGCGAGTAATGATCCATTAATTGTTATTGATGGAGTGCCAATTGATAATAATGGCATTTCAGGTTCGGGCAATGCTTTGAGTCTTATTAATCCTGATGATATTGAAAACATTACCATATTAAAAGATGCCTCTGCTGCTGCCATTTATGGTTCACGTGCGGCAAATGGTGTAATTATAGTTACAACTAAGAAAGGTTTTGCAGATAAAAAATTACACATCAATTTTTCTACGACCAATTCATTTGCCACAGTTACTAAAATGGTTGATGTATTAACCGCTGACGAATTGCGCGATGTAATTAATACACAAGGTTCAGCTACTCAACAAGCATTGCTTGGTGATGAAAATACAGATTGGCAGAGTGAATTATATCGCTTAGGAATTGTAACCGACAACGACATTACGTTTTCGGGCGGACTAAAAAACTTGCCTTACCGATTAAATCTTGAGTATATGCAAGAGCAAGGTGTACTTGATCGTTCTCAGTTAAATAGAATGGGCGCATCGCTTTCGCTAAATCCAACTTATTTAAACGGTAAATTAAAAACAGAAGGAAACGGCAAAATTTTTCATACCGATAACGCATTTGCAGATCAAGGGTCTATAGGAACAGCAATTACGTTTGACCCAACACAACCGGTTTATGATGCTGCATCCATTTATGGTGGTTATTATGAATGGCAAAATGCGGGTGGGTTAATTAATCTTGCTCCTAAAAATCCGCTTGGTTTATTAAATCAGCGCGATGATGAAAGTAACGTTAACCGCTTTATAGGTAACCTGAAATTTGACCTTGAATTATTTAAAGATTTTCATGGTATTATTAATGGTGGTATTGATATGTCGCGAAGTAATGGAACCATTGTAGTACCGGAAGAAGCTGCAAATTCATATATAAACGGAGGTGTAAACAATCAATATGAGCAAAGCAAGAATAACAAATTGTTGGAGACATATTTTAACTACAGAAAAGATTTGAATAAAATTAAAAGCCGTATCGATTTCACAGCCGGTTATTCATATCAGAATTGGTTTAGAGAAGAGCCTGCTTTTGCCAGCTTAAATTTTGCAGGTGATACTATAACTCCTGCAGGTATTCCAACTGAAACAGAAAACACATTGATTTCGTTTTATGGTCGTGTGAATTATAATTTAAATCAAAAATATTTGTTGACAGCTACATTGCGTGAAGATGGTTCTTCTCGTTTTAGTCCTGATAACCGTTGGGGTTTATTTCCATCTCTTGCAGTTGCATGGTTGGTAAGCGACGAAAAATTCATGTCTAAATCAAAAATGTATTTGAAGTTCCGTGCCGGTTACGGTGTTACGGGACAGCAGGATATATTTAACGATTATCCATACATAGCGAATTACGACTCAAGCACATCAACGGCACAATATCAATTTGGCGATGTATTTTATTATTTACTTCGTCCTGATGGTTATGATCCTAATATTAAATGGGAAGAAACAACAAGTTATAACATAGGTATTGACTTTGGTTTTGCCGGCGATAAAATTTCAGGTAGTTTAGATTTCTACAAAAAAATTACGGATGATTTATTGGCAACTATTCCAATTCCTGCCGGAACAAACTTCACCAATCAAATTCTTACAAACGTTGGTAGTATGGAAAACACTGGAGTTGAAGCTAACATCAATGTGATTGCTATCAACAAAAAAGACATGGGTCTCGAATTTGGTATTAACGGAACCATCAATAAAAATGAAATCACTAACCTCACCAAAATAGAAGATCCAAATTCTCCGGGTATTTTAGTTGGTGGAATTGATGGTGGTGTCGGCAATACGATTCAAATTCAGAGTGTTGGTTATGCAAGCAATACATTTTATACTTACGAGCAAGTGTATGATGAAAGCGGTAATCCAATTGAAGGAGAGTATGTTGACCAAAACAACGACTCCATTATAAATGCAGATGATTTAATTTTTGGTGAAAATCCAACGCCTGATTTTTATGCAGGATTTTATGCAAGTTTCAGATATAAAAAATGGACTGCAGGATTTTCATTACGCGGTGAATTTGGTAATCATATTTATAACAACATTGCATCAACGCGTGGTGTTTATCAAAACGTTCCTGCGAGCGGTTATATGCAAAATTTAACTTCTGATTATTTGGAAAGTAATTTTCAAACATATCAAATTTTATCAGATTACTATATTGAAAGTGCATCGTTTGTGCGCATGGACAATATAAGTGTTGGTTATGATTTTGGTTCTGTATTTAAAGGAAATGCAGGTTTGTCGGTTTCGGCAATTTGTCAGAATGTATTTGTAATATCGCCCTATTCAGGAGTTGACCCTGAAATTGCAGGCGGGTTAAATAATACAGCACCTGGGATAGATAAATCATTTTATCCGCGCCCGCGTATTTTCTCAATCAGTGCAAACCTTAAACTTTAAATTAATTAGCGATGAAAAATAAATTAATTTTTTCGGCAATGCTACTTGCATTAGTTAGTGTTACCACTCCTTCGTGTTTTAATGATTTGGATTTGGAGCCGGCTTATGGATTAAATTCTATTGCCGTTTATGAAAATCCTGATAATTACATTCACGTATTAGCAAAAATTTATGCAGGATTAGCAATTTCAGGTAATCAAGGCCCTGCGGGCAATCCCGATATATTGGGTATTGATGAAGGCTTCTCACAGTACGTTCGTGTATTATGGAATTTACAAGAAATTTCTACCGACGCAGTTAAATGTGCTTGGAATGACCCGGGAATTCCGGAATTAAATAAAATGCAATGGTCGTCTACTAACTCATTTGTTAACGCCATGTATTATCGTATTTATTTCCAGATTCCACTTTGCAATGAATTTTTACGCGAAGCAGCAGATGATAAAATGGATGAGCGCGGGTTTTCTGAAGCTGACAAATCGTTAATTCGCAGTTATCGTTCTGAAGTGCGTTTTTTACGTGCATTAAGTTATTATCATGCAATGGATTTATTCGGTAATGTTCCATTTGTTACTGAAGAAAACGCATTGGGGGCCGATGCGCCAAAGCGAATTGTTAGAGCTGATTTATTCGATTATATTGAATCTGAATTAAAGGCAATTGAGTCAGAAATTCCTTCAGCAAATGAATATGGACGTGCAACTAAAGGAGCCGTTCAAACATTATTGGCGAGAATATATTTGAATGCCGAAGTGTATACCGGAACTAATCGTTATTCCGATTGTGCAACTTATTGCGCTAAAGTAATTAATGAAGGCGGGTATTCACTTGAGCCTGTTTACGATCACTTATTTATGGCAGACAATCACCAATCAAATGAAATCATTTTCCCTGTTACATTTGATGGTATGTTTACACAAACATTTGGTGGAACTACTTTCTTAACACACTCTACTATTGGAGGTGACCCAATGAGTGCTATTGATTCCTCATATTTTGGGGTTCAATTCGGTTGGGGCGGTAATCGCTCAACTCCTCAATACGCGGCTAATTTTCCTGATGTTGATGACGCGAGAAACATGTTTTTCTTAGATGGACAAACACTTGAATTTACAGAAGATGCACAATTGGGTCAGTTTGTTGTTGGTTGGCCGATAGCAAAATGGAGAAATATTACCAGCACAGGTGCTGTTGGGTCAGATGCTACCGGTAACTATGTAGATACCGATTTCCCAATGTTCCGTTTGGCAGATGTATATTTAATGTATGCCGAATGTGCGGCTCGCGGCGCGGGTGATGTTGGCTTAGGATTAGGTTATGTAAACGCATTACGCGAGCGTGCTTATGGCGATGCTGCAAATAACGTTGGTTCTATTACACCTGAATCGGTGTTGGAGGAAAGAGCACGTGAATTGCAATTGGAAGGCTATCGCAGAACAGACTTAATTCGTTTCGGATTGTTTACAGGTGGCGATTATATTTGGGCGTTTAAAGGCGGTTCTTTTGCAGGCGCATCTGTTCCTGAGTATTTGAACTTATTTCCAATTCCATCTTCTGATGTGGTTGCGAATCCGAATCTTATTCAAAATCCGGGGTATTAATTGTTAAAATAATTATAAAAGAGAGGCTTTCTTAAACGAAGGCCTCTTTTTTTATGTTAGCCAGTTTACATTATTTAATTTTATATCATGAAAAAATATCTATTGATTGTATTGATGTGTATTTCAACATCATTATTCGCGCAACAAATTCAGCAAATATGTCCGCCAAACTGGTGGATAGGCATGCAAGATTCTTCGGTGCAATTAATGATACACGGTAAAGATATCGGCACCTATCAATTATCAATAAATTATCCGGGAGTGAGATTAGTGAGCTCAACCGCCGTTGAAAATGCAAATTATTTATTTGCAGATATTGTAATAGATAAAAGCACTAAACCGGGCTTATTGCAATTACAATTTAATGAAGGTAAAAATAGTTTTACTTTTTCCTACGAATTAAAATCCAGGGAAAAAAGAACTTTTGCTTACGGCTTAGATGCATCTGATTTTATTTATTTATTAATGCCCGATCGCTTTGCAAATGGTGATATGAGTAATGATATTGTAGTAGGCATGCAAGAAAGTGTAATGGATAGAAACGACCCGAAAGGCAGACACGGCGGCGATTTAGCGGGGATTATTCAACACCTTGGCGACATAAAAGAATTGGGAGCAACGGCAACTTGGTGTACACCATTAATTACCAACGACCAACCAAAATGGAGTTATCATGGTTATGCCGCAACCGACCATTATGCCATTGACCCTCGATACGGTAACAGCAGTTTATTTAAAACGTATGTTGATGAATCGCATAAAAAAGATTTAAAAGTTGTAGTTGATATTGTGCACAATCACGTTGGAGGCGAACATTGGTTTATAAAAGATTTACCAATGGCTGATTGGATTCATCAATGGGATACAACTGCTTTGGTAAGAAGTAATTATAGAACCAGTGTTAAACATGATCCATACGGAAGCGAATTCGATAAAAAGAAAATGAACGAAGGTTGGTTTGATGGACACATGCCTGATTTAAATCAAGATAATCCATTCTTATCAAAATATATTATTCAGAATAACATTTGGTGGATAGAAAATTATCATATCGACGGATTTAGATTAGATACCTACCCGTATTCTGATTTAGATTTTTTAGTTGACTGGGCTGCAGCAGT
>JANMLV010000130.1:0-20385 GCA_031372705.1 Bacteroidota bacterium
AATCTTGTTCAATGGCTGTTTAAATTATTTATTGCGCCCGCTTGGTGAGTCGAAGCATTGATACTTCTTTGCTATCGTAGCTTAAGTGTCGTAAGCTGCACTAGCGCAATGCAATGAGGCCGTTGACAAGGTTTGACATTGTTGCAATGCATTAACATTACTTCCAAGTTATAATTTAATTCGGTGCTCTGCCGAATCTTCGATTCGGAAGCGGGTTCTTGCGGATTGCATCCGCTTATAGATTTGTATTTATTGTATTAATTATTAATATGATGCAATTGGTTAATGTGTTATGTAAAAATTATTAATTCACGACTAAGAAGTTATTATGCAAATACCCCTCCACGCCATGGTTGGTGTTTCTCACCGACCATTAATACGAAGCTACTATTGTCAATCTTGGAAACAATTAGTGAATTAATTTTTACTCCGAATTAGATAAATGCTCTACGTCAAAATGGTGGTCGGTGAGAAACACCAACCACGGCTTGCGGGTGTAAAGTGGTGAATTAGTTGGTTACTCCGAATGTCAACCTTATTCAAGCCTCAAATTTTGTTCAATTTTGCTCAATCTTGCTCAATGGCTGTTTAAATATTTTCTCCTTGTTCAATGGCTGTTTAAATAAATTAATTAATGCTCAATCTTGTTAATCTCCATCCCTCCATCCACACAAAAAAAACGGCAGCTGTCAACAACAACTACCGTTCAATATCTTATTTGTAATTACTTACGCTTCAAAACTAGTTCCGCAACCGCAAGTTTTAACGGCATTCGGATTATTAAATGAAAATCCTCTGTTGTTTAAACCATCAACAAAATCAATCTCCATTCCGGCTAAATACATACCATGACTTTTTTCCATGATAACATTTATGTCGCCAATTTGATATACCGAATCGTTTTCTTTCTGCAAGTCAAAACCTAATATGTATGACATGCCGCTGCAACCGCCTCCCTTAACGCCAACTCTTAATCCATAATCGGCAGGAATGTTTTTGTCAACGATAATATGCTTAATCTCATTTACAGCACTTTCTGTAAGACTGATTGGTGATTCAATTAAAACTTCCATAGTTTTTTATTATTTGTATGCAAAGTTAATAAACGCGTCTAAATAATATAAAGTTTCAAAACATTGTAATTCTCCTCAAAATTGTTGAAAACAGCACGTATGTCACAAATTGACGACATTTTTTCCATATAAAAGTGACATAAATGGCAAAAAAGCCTGAAACTAATTGTCATTTTAGTGCAATTTTTGGCAAAGAGTTACTATGTAAACGACTCATTTTCAAGTTAATATCTCGCGGATATCCCTAATAATGGGCATATTTTGCCACTTTAATTTGCTTGTTTTGTGACATTGTAATTTGTTGATTTTGTAGGCCATTCTTTTATTATTCATGTAAAAAATTACATCTTTCATTTCCAATCCCCGGATGTTAAACACAAATAACAATTTTTTTAACACCTAAACCACACTTATGAGAAAAAGAGGATTACTCTCATCACTCATTGCGCTAGCCTTAGGACTAACAACGGCCAATGCGCAATTGTACAATTACACGACAGACCTTTCGGGGTCACCGGCTTCAGTAGCCGCAAACACTTCAGCATCTAATTTAGGACGCGTTAACGGTGCACTTGCTGCAACTGGCTGCCCTGATGGATTTAACTCCAATAGATTTGCTGAAGCAACAACTTATTCCACCGCAAGACCTGCCATGGAATTTTCGATTACACCTAATGCAGGTTACCAATTAGATGTGACAGCACTTTCAGTAAATGCACGTCGCAACAACAAAGGTCCTGTAAGCTGGCGTTTGGCTTATTCAACCGATGGCGGAACTACTTGGGTTGATAATGGAACAGACTACGCAGTTTCGGCTGTAGCTTGTGGAACTGCAAATACCCTTACTTGGGATATGGCAGATTTTTCAACTTACAACACATTAAAGGTGCGCATTTTTGCTTATGGTTCATTAAGCAGTCTTAATGGTGTTGCAACTGCTAAAAATGTTGTGCTTTCAGGTTCAGTTTCTTTTGCTGATGTTGATGGCGATGGATACGCATCTAATGTTGATTGCAACGATGCAAATGCAGCAATTAATCCGGGCGCTTCTGAACTTTGCGATGGTATCGACAACAATTGCGATGGCAATATAGATGAAGGCGTTCAAAATACTTACTACGCTGATGCCGATGGCGACACTTATGGTGATGCCGGCAGCACTACTTTGGCTTGTTCCGTGCCTGCAGGTTATGTATCAGATGCTACAGATTGCAACGATGATGCCGCAGCATTCAATCCGGGTGCAGCAGAAGTTTGTAACGGATTAGATGATAATTGCGATGGTAATATTGATGAAGGATTAACTTTCACAACTTATTATGCTGACGCTGATGGTGACACTTATGGTGATGCAGCTTCAACAGTTTCTACTTGCGATGGCGCTCCTGCAGGTTATGTATCAGATGCTACAGATTGCAACGATGCTGATGCAGCAATTAACCCAAGCGCAACAGAAGTTTGTAATGGTATAGATGATAATTGCGATGGTAATATTGATGAAGGATTAACTTTCACAACTTATTATGCTGACGCTGATGGCGACACTTATGGTGATGCAGCCTCAACAGTTTCTACTTGCGACGGTGCTCCTGCAGGTTATGTATCAGATGCAACAGATTGCAATGATGCTGACGCAGCTGTAAATCCGGGTGCAACAGAAGTTTGTAATGGAGTTGATGACAATTGCGATGGTAACATCGACGAAGGTGTTCAAACAACATTTTATGCTGATGCCGATGGCGATGGTTATGGAGATGCAGGTTCAACAACTATGGCATGCTCAGCTCCTGCAGGATATGTTTCAGATGCAACAGATTGTAATGATGCAGATGCAGCAGTAAATCCCGGTGCAACAGAAGTTTGTAACGGTATTGATGATAATTGCGATGGTAACATCGACGAAGGATTAACTTTCACTACTTATTATGCTGATGCTGATGGCGACACTTATGGTGATGCTACTTCAACAGTTTCAACTTGCGATGGTGCTCCTGCAGGTTATGTATCAGATGCAACAGATTGCAACGATGCAGACGCTTCAGTAAATCCCGGAGCAACAGAAGTTTGTAATGGTGTAGATGATAATTGCGATGGTAACATCGACGAAGGCGTTCAAACTACTTACTATGCTGATGCAGATGGTGATGGTTACGGCGATGCAGGTTCAACAACTATGGCATGCTCAGCTCCTGAAGGATATGTAGCAGATGCAACAGATTGTAACGATGCTGATGCTTCAGTAAATCCCGGTGCAGCAGAAGTTTGCAATGGAGTTGATGACAATTGCGATGGTAATATCGACGAAGGTGTATTGGTTACATTCTATGCCGATGCCGATGGCGATACTTATGGTGATGGTGCAAATTCAACAGATGCATGTTCAGCACCTTCAGGTTACGTATCAAACAGCACAGATTGTAATGATGCATCAGCAACAGTTTACCCGGGTGCACCTGAAATTTGTGGTAACGGTATAGATGAAGATTGTGATGGAACAATTGATGTAATTTCAACAATTGCAGCCGGTGGCCCTACAACAATCTGCTCAGGTGGAAGTGTTATACTTACTTGCACAACAGGTGGAACAGGATTAGCATACCAGTGGGTTAAAAATGGGGTGAATATTGTTGGCGCAACAAGCTCAACATTAAATGTAACATCACAAGGTAACTATAGATGTGTAGTTACAAAACCTAGTTGTTCAAGCACTTCATCAATTATTACTGTAACAGTAAATATTACCCCAAGTGCTTCTATCGGAACACCTGATGGAACAGATCTTTGCGGTAAATCTAATGTTCGCTTAAAAGCTAACAACGGAGTTGGTTTAACTTACCAGTGGTATTTGAACGGTTCTGCAATTGGTGGTGCTACTTCTAGCCTTTATTATGCTACAGTAGTTGGTAATTACCAGGTTGTAGTTACCACAGCAGCGGGTTGCAGCAAAACATCTGCTATTACAACAGTTATTTCCAGCTGTCGTATGGCTGAAGGTGCAATTGCATCTATAGATGCAATGCCTAACCCTTCGAATGGTAATTTCGAACTCAATGTAAATATGGGAACAGATGTTAATGGTAACGCTAACATTACTGTAATCAACATTGCAGGTCAGGTTGTAGCTCAAATGAACGGCAATTTAGCAAACGGTCAAATGAACGTATCAGTAAGCATACCGCAGGTAGCGGGCGTTTACATGGTTGTTATTGAAGCCGATGGTGCTCAGTTCACCGAGCAAATTATGGTTACTGAATAATTAATAATAACATTTAGTCACAAGGAGGCTGCTTGAATAAGGCAGCCTCTTTTTTTATGGCTGATTATCGCTATAATGCGCAATTAAGCTAACAATTGCGTTAAACCCGGTATGACTTAACAAAAGCCTATTTCAGTTCCTATTAAATCACTTTTTAAGGCGTAAACTATTCAGGGTTGGTGCATCCAAAATCAATATCCGGGTTGAAATACTTATTTCTATGGATTTAGTTCGGTAAAATTTGCTGTACACATATCATTTTTGCAGCTTTACCCGTTCTTAACCCAATACTGCCAAAACGAGTAAGTATTTTAAATATAAAATAAATTTTTACCCGAAGTATTGGTATTATTATTCTTAATTTTATTTTTGCAACCCTCCTAAAAAGATATCATGGACTCAGCTTGGCAAATTGTTGGATATATTATCCCCGCTTTAGTAGTTTTTTTAACTACTTATATGGTAATTCGCGCATTTTTAGACCGCGAGCAAAAGCAGCGTGCCATGGAGTTTAGGCAATCTTATTTGCGCGAATCGCTCCCTATTCGCTTACAGGCGTTTGAGCGCTTAACATTGTTTTTGGAGCGCATTGCACTCAATAATTTACTACCGCGCGTACGCAAGCAGGAAATGACGGTAGCCGATTTTCGAACGGCACTTATTAATAATATCCGCATGGAATATGAGCATAATCTTAGTCAGCAGGTATATTTAACTGCCGAAACATGGGGAATGGTTAGAACAGCGAAAGAAGAAACTATAAGTGTTATTAACCGCAACACCATGACCTTGCAGCCCGATTTACCAAGTATAGAGTTGCACAAAAAAATTATCAGCGAACTAGCCGATAGCGATGATGATGCAATTACCCAAAAGGTTTTGGTTCAGCTCAAAAAAGAGGTTATGATGCTTTACGGCAAATAATCTCAAGTTAATTTGTGTTCCCTTTTAGCATTTAATTAATTTATTCAGCGGTCAGCACGCTTTGATACCTCCATTATTGTGTTTACTAAAATAAAACAATACCCGTTTGCTTTACAAAGGAATTTATCCATTGCGATAGTTTTCAGTGTATTGCTAATAAATGCATCTTGCAGTTATCAATATGCTGTTTCAGAGCAAGCTGCAACCCAAGTGAGGGTGATGGAAGTTGCGCCTGATTCGGCAACGGCTGCAATCATCTCTCCATATAAATCTGCCATCGACGGTGAAATGAATACAGTAATAGCAGAATTAGCAGTCGACTTACGCAAAGCAAAACCCGAATCGCCACTAGGCAATTTTATTTGTGATGCAATTGTTAAGCAAGGCGAAATAGTAACCGGGAAAAAAATTGATTTTGGTGCATATAATTATGGCGGAATAAGGCAAGATGTTTTGAGTGCAGGGCCAATTACAAAAGGAAAAATTTACGAGTTATTACCCTTCGAAAATTTTGGTGCTATTGTAACGTTAGATGGACCTGCTACCAAATTGTTAATCGAAAAAATTATTGCAGAGGAAGGCTGGCCTATTTCGGGCGGATTAAAAATTGTAGTAAAAAATAACATTCCTGAAACGATATTAATAAATAATGCTCCATTTGATATAACCAAAACTTACACGGTAATTATGAATGATTATATGGCAGGTGGCGGCGACAATTCTAATTTTTTACAAGGGCAGCAAGTTGAAATATTAGGCGCTACTATACGAGATATGATGCTTGATTATTTAGCTGCTGAAACAATTGCAGGAAGAAAAATTTCAGCAAAAAATGAAGGGAGGATAGTTTATGCAGACTAGAAGGTCCTTTATAAAAAAGTTTGCAGTTGGAAGCGTTCTAGCAAGTGCAGGTTCATTTCCGCTGCAGTCGTTTGCAGCCGGCGCAATTGAAAAACTAGTTATATTACATTCAAATGATGTGCATAGTCGTATAGATCCATTTCCGGATAATGATAAAAAATTTCCCGGATTAGGTGGCATGGCAAACAAGGCAGCAATAATTAAAAAGATAAGAGCCGAAGAAGATAATGTGTTATTACTTGATGCCGGCGATATATTTCAAGGAACACCATATTTTAATTTTTACCATGGTGAACTTGAAATGAAACTTATGAGTGAAATGCAATATGATGCTGCCACAATGGGTAATCATGATTTTGATGATGGTGTTGATGGCTTCGATAAGCAATTGGTGCATGCAACATTTCCAATAATAGTTTCCAATTATGATTTTACAGGCACTGAACTTGAGCATAAGATTTTGAAATACAAGACCTTTCAAAAGAAAAATATTAAAGTAGGTGTTTTTGGTTTGGGGATTGAATTAAAAGGATTGGTTCCGGAAAAATTGTATGGCAAAATAATTTATCAGGACCCTGTTCAAAAAGCCAAGGAAATGGTTAAGATGTTAAGAGACGACGAAAAATGTGATTATATCATTTGTCTTTCTCATTTAGGCTACCAATATAAAGACGATAAAATTTCAGATGTGGCATTGGCACAACAAACTGAAGGTATCGATTTGATTTTGGGAGGTCATACCCATACCTTTTTAGACGCCCCTGTAAAATACAAAAATCTTGCCGACAATGAAGTGTTGATTAATCAGGTAGGTTGGGCAGGGGTGTGGCTTGGGAGGTTTGATATTTATTTTGAGAAGAAAAGAACAAAAAAATGGCATTCTGGTAAACCTGTCAAGGTTTCGAAAAAAACAAGCAAATAAAAATTTTTTTTAGAGAAATTTTTTTCACACCTTCGTCATTCCGATGTGAATAAAATATTATTAAATTCTAAATTCTGAGATGAGTAGCAACGATTATCAAACTGTGTGGGCAAATTGTCTGAAAATAATTAAGGACAATGTAAATCTTCAGAGTTTCAAAACCTGGTTTGAGCCGATTGAGCCGGTGAAATTGGAAGATGAGATTTTGACTATTTTAGTGCCAAGTCAATTTTTTTATGAATGGTTAGAAGAGCATTATGTAACATTATTAAGAAAAACAATTAAACGCGAATTAGGAAGTAACGCCCGGTTAGAGTACAGGATAGTAGTAGAAAACAGCTCAGGTAATAACTCGCCTTTTACTATCGATTATCCAAATTACAATACCGGAAACAACAAGAACCCTGAAGTAGCAGCTCCGTTAGTTATGGGAACAAGCATCAAAAATCCGTTTGTAATACCCGGTTTGAAAAAAGTAAATATCGAATCAGGGTTGAACGCCAATTACAACTTCGACAATTTTATTGAGGGTGACTGTAATCGTTTGTGCAGAAGTGCCGGTTATGCCGTTGCATCTAAGCCAGGTGGTACTGCCTTTAATCCTTTAGTAATTTACGGTGCAACAGGCTTAGGAAAAAGTCACCTTGCACAGTCAATTGGTAACGAGGTTAAACAGAACTTTCCAAACAAAACGGTTTTGTATACCAATGCTGAACGTTTTACGAATCAGTTTATTGAATCGTTGAAAAACAATTCGGTTAATGATTTCGTGCATTTCTATCAATTAATAGATGTACTTATTATAGATGATATTCATTTCTTTGCCAACAAAGCAAAAACACAGGATATTTTCTTCCATATCTTCAATCATTTACACCAAGAGAGCAAACAAATCATTCTTACGAGTGATCGTCCTCCGCGCGACCTTGAAGGCGTTGAAGAGCGTTTGTTAAGCCGTTTCAAATGGGGATTGAGTGCCGATTTACAAGCACCAGATTTCGAAACACGCGTAGCAATACTTGAAAAGAAAATGTATGCTGATGGTATTGAATTACCTAAAGATGTTGTTGAATTTGTTGCTTATAACATCACCAACAACGTTCGTGAGCTTGAAGGAGCGCTTGTTTCTTTACTTGCACAAGCATCGCTTAATAAAAAACAGATTGACCTTGATTTAGCAAAGAAAATCGTTAAAAATTTCGTGAAAAACATGTCGCGCGAAGTTTCTATCGACTTCATCCAAAAGGCAGTTTGCGATTATTTTGAGGTTCCGGTTGATAAATTGAAGGAGAAAACCCGCAAACGTCAGGTTGTGCAGGCTCGTCAGCTAAGCATGTATTTATCTAAAAACTTCACCAAACATTCGCTAAAAGCCATTGGTAAGCATTTCGGTGGTCGTGATCACTCAACGGTTATCCATAGCTGCCAGGCCATCCAAAACTTGATGGATACCGACACTAAGTTCAAAGAAAGCGTTGATGACCTACAAAAGAAGATTCAAATGAGCATTTCCTAATGCTTGAAACCTATACTGTAAATGCCTTCCAAGTTGGGAGGCATTTATTTTTTAACTGAATGTGCTTTTTTTTAGGATAAAAAAAAGCGTTTTATTACCTTTGCCGTCCTTTCGATAATGTGTCAGCAATGAACAGGGCAGAAAGGGCTTGTTCTTTAAGGGTTTTGAGGAAACAAATTAACTTAAACTATATTACCCGGTGAGGTGGGTGAGTGGCTTAAACCAGTAGTTTGCTAAACTGCCGTACTGGAAACGGTACCGAGAGTTCGAATCTCTCCCTCACCGCCACCTATTAAATAATTACCCGTTCGGGGCGTAGTTCAGCCCGGTTAGAATGCCTGCTTTGGGAGCAGGAGGCCGCTGGTTCGAATCCAGCCGCCCCGACGTAGAAACCATCAACGAAGTTGATGGTTTTTTTTTGTACCAAAAAGTTCAAGGACGGTTAGAAGGTCCCGCCTAAAAGCGGGAAGGCCGCTGGTTCCCTGCCCGACTTGCGTCAGCAGGCGGGGAATCCAGCCGCCCCGACGTAGAGACCATCAACGAAGTTGATGGTTTTTTTTGTGCCAAAAATTCAAGGATAGTTAGCATGTGCTGCTCAAAAAGTGGAAGGCCGCTTCTGCTTTCATCACGCACACTGCAACATCGCTGAAACCCTTTTGTTGGTAGCCTTTTTTGCAAATTAGGTGCCCTTCATAATTTTAAGCTGTGTTTATTTGAAAGAAACTGAACAAATCCGACAGCATAAGTATTCAAATAATTAAGAAAAATAGGAGGAAGTTTGGTTTTGAAAATACTATTGGGAGTTCATCCTATTTATTGCAATAAACGAGATAAAATTTTCATTTATTGATGGTAAAGTAAAAATGAAAATCAGTTTGCAGCGTCTTGCCGGTTTACATTCGTTTCAAATTTTATTGCTGTATGAATTGTTTAACATTTTTAACCGATCAAGATAATGGTCTTTGTAAAGTTGTTTTACCGAGTCACTTAAAAATGAATGGTCTATAAGTATTTCTGTTAATTTGTTCGCTACGCGATATTTATCTAATATTTTTTTAACACGGCTCTCTATCATACCAATCTTCTGCCCAAAATAATAGAAATCATCGTAGGCATAATATCCCAGCACTTGGTAACTTTCGCTTTCAAAATCAGTTTTATATAATCCGTCTTCCAATGCAAAAAAAGTGTCTGCCGGAATATGAACGGCGGTATTAACTAAGTCATATGCCGGACTGAGTAAATAATCGTTGCTGTTGGTTTGCTGCAATGAGAAGTTTTTTAAATGAGCGTCGCCATTGCTAAAAAGAAAATTGAAAAGAATGCGCTCAAAATATTTTTCGACTTCAACAGGAAAGGCTGCAACGAATTTTTTCATGGTGACGGCAACATCTAAATAGCTGCCATTACTTCGATAATTGTCCCCATCTTTTTGTTTTGATGTTCCTGTTAATGAAGCAAAATCTTCCTGTGCTATTTTACTACCGTCAATTTTGCGGTCAAATCTTTTTGTAATGTAAGCCGGTTCGCCATTTTTGAAAAAAATTAATGCACATGCTGCAGTATTTATTTTGTATGCCTGCTTTGCTATTTGCATGGTAACGTGTTCGTTGGCAGGTAATTCTTCTGCTTTGCTAAAATGGGGTCGAGAAGGAATTGGTTTTAATATATATTGTCCAATTTCTCCGGGTTGTGTAAGCCGTAATTTATTTTTTTCTAACAGCAATGATTGTTTAAATTGCGCACCGCTCACAGAAATAATTTTACTGTTTTGCCTGAATTGTTCAGCAACTTCTTCATTTATTTCCGGCGCATCAAAATCCAAAATATGACTTACTTTTTTACTGTAGAACATATTTCGAATAGCCGATGGACTATATGTGTTATAGCCATCAGCTAAGGTTGCGGGACAGTATTTTAATGCAGCAAGATTCATAACTCAGATATCATTTTTACAGTAATTGCTCCAATTGTATCGCTGGTAGCTGTGGCGGCTAATAAACTGAATACATCCCTTTGATCAATTTTCAGATATCGAGTTTGTATTTCAAGATTAGTTCCTTCTGCTATCATATTGCTGAAAAACGGGAACATAAATTCACTGGTATATTCTTTTTGTGTTTTTGGCAATGTCAAGCTAATTGCTGCTATATCCGGGTCATAATAATAGGCATCATCATACTGAAACAAGAATTTGTTCCGGTGCTCTTCGGTTAGTATTCCGGCCAATTTTCCATTGTTGTAAATTTCCAGTTTCCTCATCTATTGGTTTTTACTTCGAGTTTCAGTTCCATTCCAAGTACTTCCACCAACTTGTTTAAAATATCTAATGTTGGATTACCCTGTCCCCTTTCAATTTTGTACAAGGTATTTGTACTGATTTTTGCTAGTTCTGCCAAGTAAGGTTGGGTGATGCCCAGCACTTTTCTGCGGTTTTTGATTGCTTCGCCTATGGTGTTTTCTAACATCTTAATGTGATTTTACTATAAAATTAATGCAAAAGCATGAGTTTTGCAAGTAAAATCACAGTTTGGTGTGATTTTTGGCGTTAATCCCTAAATCTGAACCATAATTGGAGTTAAATCACACTTTAGTGTGATTTACTTAATAGTTAATTTGTGAACTTATTTATGATACATATTGAAGTTAACGTAACCTTAAAAATCATTCCTAGATGTATCGTTAACAGCTGTTTCCGGTTTAAAATCCGTTGTTGCAATTGTTTAATGTGATATTTGAAAATTATTAATTCACGCCTACGAAGTTATAATGCAATTACACCACAACACCAACTACGGCTTACGGGTGAATTGTAGTGAATTAATTTCTGCCTGCTCCCTGCTCTGCCGAATCTCCCGATTCTGCTGCGGCTCCTTGCGGATTCCATCCGCTTGTGGATTTATAATTATTGCACTAATTAAAAATATGTTGCAATTGGAAGCAACTATTTTTATATTAATTATATGTTTATTCTTTTCATATTATACATTAAAATACAACCGGCTATTATGGATTGAGTTAACTGGAATATAAATAATTCTACTTTCGAATAATCCAACGATTAAACTCCGGGCCCATTATGCTTATATCATCGAAATACATTTGATGAATATCTAAATTTTAATTTTTCGTTTTAATGAATTGTTTGTAACCCAAAAACGAGTGTAAACGCATAAAGTCAAGCTGATTATTAAACGAAATACTAATCTAAAACTATTTCCTTTTCTGCGCACTAAATTGAAAGTTATAATGTTATACTAAAAATGTTGTATCTTGAGTGAAATAACATTATTAATAAAATATTTAATGCAAACAAATAAATTGTAGTTTATGAAAAAATTCGGAATAGTAATTATAGTAATTGGCATACTAATGCTAGTTTTTACACAAATTAATTTTAAAAGGAAAGTAAATGTTGTAGACCTTGGGGATGTTGAAATAAATAGAAACAAAACCGAACATGTTACATGGCCAATTTATGCTGGTGGATTTGTAATACTCGCAGGAATTGGCATGTTAGCTTTTAATACTAAAAAGTAAATCTATTTGTTAATTAAATGCTTAATTTATGAACAAGCCGATCGAAATGACTACACTTTCAGGTGTATTGGAACACTTAAGGGTAAGGCGATACGACAATGAATTTATAATTACCGCTGCCGGGTTCGATGCCGGGAAAGGCAAAGCGTATTTGCCGGAACAACTCAAAATTATAAAGACATACAGATTTGAAGGTGATTCAAATCCTGACGATAATAGCGTGTTATATCTTATTGAAGCAAATGATGGTTTAATAGGCTACAGTATCGATGCCTATGGCGCTTACAGCAATCATGAAGATGATGGTTATGCTGAATTTATTAAACACATACCGGTTGAACATAAAGAAACATTATTTTAATCAACCTAAAGGATATACATTAATTTATTGTTATTGATTATAATGTAAAACAACTTGATTAAGAGCCTTAAGGTAGGGGGCAGACTTGTGGATGTGTAAATGCTAAAACTAGTAGCAACCTTTTTAAATGTTTTGCATTAAGCTGTAGGTTTCGTTTTATTGATTTCATTAAAATATACCATCTACCCGCTCTTTTTTATTTTTGAATAAATTTAGAGCAGCTTCTTTGTGTTCAGCTATGCTTTTAGAGAGTATAAATTTGGCGGCGCTTCCGACTCCATAACCAACTATCGATTTAATTAATACTTTTCTCACACCACCGGGTAATAGACCGCCGGAAACAATGGCTGCAACAGGCGCAATTAATTTGGCAATTTTTGCGCCCGGAATATTTTCGCTATTATCACTTTTTAATAAAGTAAAGCTTTGTTTTATTCGATTTACTTTTTGAATTACATCAACCAGTGGCTTAAAATTGTCGGTAATTTCTAAATACTGTTTTCTGATTTCCGATTCTAATTCACGCGCCTCTTTGCGCAATGCTAAACGTTCCGTGCGGAGTGCTTCAATACTGTCAATTTTTGTGTTGTTAGGCTGCTTCATCATTATCGTCGTTTGAAAAGTCTTGAATTAATCGTGAGGCAATTTTGGTTTTAAGGTTGCCTTTTACAAGCATAAATACAATTAAGGTTATGCATAAATAGCCACCCGCAACAATAAAATAACCGAGCATTTCATTTTGTAAAATACCGCTTAGCCATCTCGCTGTACCTAAACCAATGAAAAGAACTGTGAGGAATGCAAATACCAGCAGGATTGATGTTGTGATGAAATTAGATAAGGCGAACGCAACCTTATCGGTTACGTTCAGCCTTATAATCTGTAAACGAACATCTGCATATGCTTTTAAATCATCACCGAGATCGTGTAATGTGGTATTATCCTTATTAATGTCTGCAGATTTCATAGTTGATTCACGGCGTGTTTGCCGTTTTCGTGAATTTTATTCGATTCGCGCTGCGTTCTGTCAATAGCGTCGAGCACCTTTTGTTTGCCTTCATCTTTCATGTCAGTTAACGCATGCATAATACTGTCCTTTAATGAAATGCCTTTTCCTTTCATTTCATCTGCTTTACTCCTTAACTCATCAAACTCATTAATAATCGATTCTTTAATATCATCGCTTACTTCGTTTAATGCTTTGCTGATTTGTTTTCTAAGCTTGTCGTTTTTTTCAGACGCAAACCAATAACCTAAAGCTGCACCTGCGCCAATGCCGGCCAATAGTGCTAATACTGTTGTTTTGTTATTCATAATTTGAATTTTAACTTTTTATTAATTAATTAAATGATTGATAAAATGAAACTGAAACTAGGGAATAAAGTTTGTGTCTTTTTCAGTTTTATTATTTCAATAAAGGTAGGGTTGTACGCTAGGGATTATGTTATAAGATTATTTATTTATGTTATATAATTACCATGTATTTTGGTGTTGCATCGTAATTTGAATAATGCATTTAAGCTCAACGTTAAAAGTGGTTAACACATTGCATTTCATTGGGACAAAAACTATAATGTATTGAATATCAATGATATGTGTTACGTAAAGGTGGAAAAGCAATGTAATTATTTCATACTGATTTACTTCAGGATGTTACAAATTCTGCATTTTTATTGCCATTAAAAATTAATTTGATAATTGTTTAAAGCCATTTTTAATTCGTAGCTTAGTATTATTATACATCAATTTATTTATTTGTATTTACAATTTTCATCCTCTATATTATTTAACGGCAAGTAATTTGACAAAATAGATTTGTTGCTTTTCAAGCCTCCTAAATTTTTAAAATTTAATTTATTATTATGCAAAAAACGCTCTTTTTATCACTTCTTTTTATCATCCAACCCATGTTACAATTAAAATCGCAAGGTATAACAGATAATATTACCGTAGGCCGCGCATTTAGTTTCGGGCATGCATTTATTACAAACAATACTGCTGATCAGCAATTTTTATTTAGTTTAACGGGTGGCTTGTCGTTCACTTATTCAGACAATGAGCATTATGGTTTCGGAGCTGATATTGTAATAGCAAATGAAGGTGGAAAAACTACAGTTAACAATGCAACTGAAGCAGTGGAGAATAAAGTCAAATTAACCTATGTCCGGTTGCCAATTAAATATATTTGGTTTCTTGGCACTTATGGGAAGCCAATTCGACCAAAAGTATTTGTGGGACCTTCATTCGCATATTTAACAGCTGCTGAAACAAATGGCGATGGTTCATTCCGTGATTTCAATAAATTCGATGCCGGAATTCATGTTGGTGTAGGCGCTAATAAAATTATTTGCAGCCGTATTTGGTTGAATACAGATATTACCTATACACAAGGATTTTTAGATGTTACCAAAAACACGGTCAATAGCGATGTAAATTTAAACGGCAGTGTAAGGTTAAATATCAGCTTGTTAATGGGCCTAAATCGCGATTAAGCATATTTCATTTATTTAAATTAAAATTAATATTATGTTACGTTACGCAGTTATCTTTTTTATAATAGCAATTGTTGCCGGAGTTTTTGGTTTTGGTGGTATTGCAAGCGGTGCTACTTCAATAGCCAGGGTTTTATTTTTCATATTCATAGTGCTATTCTTGCTAAGTTTTATTAGATATTCATTCGGGAATAAATCGCGATAAAGTACCTATTTAATTCGCAAATGTTTATTATTATTATTGTGAGTACAAAAAGGCTTTCCTTGCCGATTTCCTTACAGTAATTGCTTTATATATACATACAGTAACTCCCGTTTTTATTTGCACTAGTTGCTCGAATTTCAAGCAGCACATGATTTGTTGTGCTGATTCTACCGGTATTGTGGGAAATTGGCATTGTTAAATTCTTGTTATAAGCCGGTTTCACTTTTTATTTTTGGGCATCTTTTCTATATTTGCACCTATAATATTTCAGGCATATGATTTTATCGGCTTAAGCTTTCGCCTTACCTCAGTTGGTTAGCTTTTTTATCCTATTACCTATCTGTTCTCCATCAGGTGAAAATGTTGGACAGTGCGCATTCAACTAATTTTATTATTTGTTAATTTATTTATATGTCCGGAATTCGTGCATTTTTCAATTTATTAAGAAAGGCCTTAAAAGGCGAAAATATTGATACTACCACCGGTAAAATCAATACAGTTATATTTTTATTAGCGGTTCCCATGATTTTTGAAATGGGAATGGAAAGCATTTTTGCATTAGTAGATATCATTTTTGTAAGCAGAATAAGCGTTGAAGCAGTAGCTGTTGTTGGATTAACCGAGAGCACGCTCACTATTATTTATTCATTAGGATTTGGATTAAGTATGGGTGCTACAGCAATTGTTTCGCGGCGCATTGGCGAAAAGGATGTAAAAGGTGCAGCAGAGGCTGGTATGCAAGCTATTTATTTGGGTTTAGGTTTGGCCACTATAATTTCTTTTATCGGAATGTTTTTTTCGAAAGATATTTTGATTTTAATGGGCGCAAGCGATAGCATGATTGAAATAGGGTTAGGTTATATTCAATGGATGTTGATTGGCAATTTTTCGATTATGTTTTTGTTTTTAATCAATGGTATTTTTCGAGGCGCAGGTGATCCTGCCATTGCCATGAAGAGTTTAATATTGGCTAACGGAATTAATATTGTGCTGGATCCACTGTTTATTTTCGGAATTTGGATTTTTCCTGAACTTGGAGTTAAAGGTGCTGCAGTTGCTACAACTATTGGACGTTCGGTAGGCGTATTATATCAATTGTATTATTTAGTAAACGGCAAATCGTTAATTGTTTTAAAAGGCAAAATTTGGCAAATTAAAACTAAGATTATAAAGCAAATTATGCTATTGGCTGCCGGTACTGCAGGACAATTTATGATAGCCTCAGCAAGCTGGATTTTTTTAATGAGTATTATGTCGCAGTTTGGCGAACATGTTTTAGCCGGCTACACAACTGCAATCAGGATAGTTGTGTTTACTATTTTGCCGGCATGGGGAATTTCGAATGCAGCTGCTACATTAGTGGGTCAAAACCTAGGCGCTAAATTGCCTGAGCGCGCCGAAAAAGCAGTTTGGCGAACAGGTTATTTTAATATGGTATTTATGGGGATAGTCATGATTTTATTCCTGGTAATTCCCGAGCAATTAATTAATATCATAACACATGATGCTGCAGTTGTAAAAGAAGGCGTTTTATGTTTAAGGATTTTATGTTTAGGATATATTGCTTATGGTTATGAAATGGTTTTAGCTAATGCAATTAATGGAGCAGGTGATACTAAAACGCCAACAATTATTAATTTCTTTGGCTTTTGGATTTTGCAAATTCCGTTGGCATATTTTCTTTCTACAACGTTGGGTTTAAATTCTACCGGTGTTTACATGGCGGTGCCAATTTCGGAAGCTTGTATGGCAATTGCGTTTGTAATAATATTTAAGCGTGGGAAGTGGAAAACACAAGTGGTTTAAGGGATGCATGCTCAATGCTTTTGCATTTGAACGTTCAATAACAGCATGACACGCTTGTGGATTTGGTTTGGCAGGCAGTAATTATGAGTTAGCCGGGATTGCAGTGGAAAGCCTCTCAGCGTAAGCGGAGAGCTTGTAACGTAAAGCCCGCTGATAAGTATCATAGATTTTCTGTTTTTGCTGCTCCCATTCAAGCAAACTTGCCTTATTGTGGATTTGCAAAGCAAAGTATTGTGCCTTATTGCTCCTATTTGAACTTTTTACAATTGTTTGAACTAATAAGCGACTAGTTGGCTTTTTACTTTTTTCCTTAAAATCTTCACCTCAAATCCTTACCTTTGCACCGCTTTTAAGGCGAAATTACATACTATGAGCCCTGTTCAAGATAATATCCATCCAATTTTTGACCGTATCCTTCAGCGAGGGGATAAGGAAACGTTGCTTAAACAACGCTCGAAAGTGATATGGCTAACGGGTTTGAGCGGTTCCGGAAAAAGTACGATTGCAGAGGCTGTGGAGAAGGAATTACACCAAAAAGGGTATCTCACGATGCTGCTTGATGGCGATAATATTCGCAGTGGAATCAACAATAACCTCACGTTTAGTGATGCAGATCGCATCGAAAACATCCGCCGAATAGCCGAGGTAAGTAAATTATTTCTTAACTGTGGAATAATTACACTGAACAGCTTTGTGAGTCCGACCAACGAAATTCGCGCTTTGGCAAAGCAAATTATTGGTGAAAACGATTTTGTGGAGATTTATGTAAATGCTCCGCTGGAAGTTTGTGAAGCTAGAGATGTAAAGGGCTTGTATGCCAAGGCTAGAGCGGGTTTGATACCTGATTTTACCGGAATTACGTCTCCATTTGAGGCACCTGAGCATCCTGCACTGGAAATTAGGACCGATAAGATGGAAATTAGTGAGAGCGTGCAACGTTTGGTCGATTTTATCATACCTATCATTCAACAATCATAATATATTTATCATGAGTTATAGTTTAACACATTTAAGAGAGCTGGAAGCCGAAAGTATCTACGTGATGCGTGAAGTAGCAGCGCAGTTCCAAAAGCCTGCATTGTTGTTTTCAGGTGGAAAAGACTCTATCGTAATGGTTTATCTTGCAAGAAAAGCTTTTTGGCCTTCTAAAATTCCATTCCCATTGGTGCATATCGATACAGGTCACAACTTTGAAGAAACAATGGTTTACCGCGATTGGTTAGTTAAAGAAATGGGTGCCAACCTTATAGTTGGTAGTGTGGAAGATTCCATTTCAAAAGGCACTGCCGTTGAGGAAAAAGGTTTAAATGCCAGTCGTAATGCATTGCAAACAGTTACATTACTCGAAACCCTCGAAAAAGAAAAATTCGATGCGGCAATGGGTGGTGCGCGTCGCGATGAAGAAAAGGCTCGTGCTAAAGAACGTTTCTTCTCACACAGAGATGAATTTGGTCAGTGGGACCCGAAAAATCAGCGTCCTGAATTATGGAACCTGTTTAACGGGAAAAAACATATGGGTGAACACTTCCGTATTTTCCCTATTTCTAACTGGACAGAAATGGATGTTTGGCAATATATTTATCAGGAAAATATTCCTTTACCTAAATTATATTTTGCGCATCAACGTGAAGTTATTGAGCGCGATGGCGCATTAATTTCTACACATCCTGAATGGGTTAAGGTACGTGCAAACGAAACACCTAAAACAATGCAAGTGCGTTTTAGAACTTGCGGCGATTTACCTATTACCGGTGCTGTTGAAAGCGATGCAGATACTGTAGAAAAAATCATCTACGAAGTGGCTACCACACGTGTAACAGAACGCGGCAGTCGTGCTGATGACAAGCGTAGTGAAACAGCAATGGAAGACAGAAAAAAAGCAGGTTATTTCTAAATAATTGTTGATAGCATTTTTAGTATAACAACGAATAAAAAAATATTAATTAAATACTTTATCCAAATATAATGGACCACTTAGTTCAAGACGGAAAATTCGATCACCATGGTTATTTAAACATGGAATTATTGCGCTTTACCACAGCGGGAAGTGTTGATGACGGTAAATCAACTTTAATTGGTCGTTTATTATACGATTCAAAATCTATTTTCCAAGATCAATTGGATGCAATCGAAAAATCCAGTAAATCGAGAGGAGAAGATTATGTGAATCTTGCATTATTAACCGATGGTTTGCGCAGCGAGCGCGAGCAAGGTATTACTATTGATGTTGCCTATCGTTATTTCAGCACGCCTAAACGTAAGTTTATTATTGCTGATACGCCGGGTCATATTCAAT
This sequence comes from Bacteroidota bacterium, assembly GCA_031372705.1. Taxonomy (GTDB): domain Bacteria; phylum Bacteroidota; class Bacteroidia; order Chitinophagales; family BACL12; genus UBA7236. The sequence continues at coordinate 19,253 of JANMLV010000130.1, forward strand.
ATACCAGAAACATGGTTACCGGAGCTTCTACTGCAAACTTGGCCATCATTTTAGTTGATGCGCGTCATGGTGTAGTTGAGCAAACTTATCGTCACTCATTCATCGCTTCATTATTGCAAATTCCACATATTGTAATTTGCGTTAATAAGATGGACCTTGTTGATTTCAGCAAAGAAAAATACGATGAAGTAGTGGAACAATTCCGTCACTTTGCATCAAAATTAGATGTGCAGGATGTTCGTTTTATTCCAATCAGCGCATTACTTGGCGACAACGTGGTTGACCGCAGTAAGAAAATGGATTGGTATGAAGGACCAACATTATTATATACACTGGAAACGGTTCACATTGGTTCTGACCATAACTTAATTGATACGCGTTTCCCAGTGCAGAGCGTTATTCGCCCAATGAGCAACGAATATCATGATTATCGCGGTTATGCAGGTCGCGTTGCAGGTGGTGTTTTAAAACCGGGTGATGAAGTGGTGCATTTACCAAGTGGTATCAGCACTAAAATTGCAGCAATTAATTCTATTGATGGCGATTTAGCCGAAGCCTATCCGCCACAATCGGTTAGCATTACATTAGAAGATGATGTAGATATTAGTCGCGGCGATATGTTAGTGCGTGAAAATAACATGCCTAAAATTGGTCAAGACATCGACATTATGGTTTGTTGGATGGATGATAAAAATCCATTGCGCTTAAACGGAAAATATAGCATTCGTCATACTACTCGCGACGCCCGCTGTGTTGTAAAAGAAATTCTCTACAAAGTAGATGTTAATACATTGCACCGTATTCAAGATGTTGACAGCCTGACTTTAAATGAAATAGGCAGCGTTAAAATCAGAACAACTGTGCCGCTGTTTTATGATGAATACCGCAGAAATCGCAACACCGGTTCCCTCATTATTATTGATGAAGGAAGCAATACCACAGTTGGTGCTGCAATGATTATTGAATAAGATTTTTGGACCAAATCAATATTAACCCGATAGTGAGGAGCTATCGGTAGTGTAAAATAAACTGTGTCAAAGTTGTTTTCATATCGGGTAATGTCAACCGGAGCGAAGTTCTTGGGTAAAAATATTGGGGGCTCGAAGCCCCTAATATTTTTGAACCATCGGTAT
>JANMLV010000155.1:0-2043 GCA_031372705.1 Bacteroidota bacterium
TATGAGTTAACCAATCACTTGGGTAATGTAATGGTAGTATTAACTGATAGAAGATTTATGTTTCAAAATGGGACTTCGGGCAATGTGCTTTACTATGAACCTGATGTTTTAGCTGCTCAGGATTATGATCCGTTCGGGATGTTAACTGTGGGTAGAAGTTGGGAGGTTGGAAGTGAATACAGATACGGATTTAATGGAAAAGAGAGTGATTCTGAGACGTATGGAGATGGAAATATTTTTGATTATGGGTTTAGGATTTACAATCCGAGATTAGGCAAGTTTTTGAGTGTTGACCCACTAAATAAATCATTCCCCTGGTACACTCCATATCAATTTGCAGGAAACATGCCAATTTGGGCAGTAGATTTAGATGGTTTAGAGGAAAAAATAGTCATAGGAGATAATTACTATTTAATAAAGGCAACTTATGTTGTAACTCAGGAAGTAGTAGACAATGTTGATATTACTGCACTACAAGATGAACTGAATCTGATGTTTAACAATAATAAAACCCTATTTTCGGAGAGACATCCATCAATGCTAAGTGACGAAGAAAAACAATTAGTTAAAGAAGTTCAAAACAATCCATCAATTGTGCATGATGATAGGCCAAGTGATCCAAGTCCATTAAAAGTGAAATTTCAAATTACAATTGCTCCTATGAATGGGGATGATCTAAATTTCCAAGACCCATCCAATTCGAGAATTTTTACTAAAACTGGACAATCATTAGGTGGACATATTGTAATGGGTGTGCCGGATGATTTAGAGTTTGTGCCAGTCCCTCAAATAGACCCAATTACAAAGCAAGTTACTGGTAATTTTATCACTCATGCGTATTATAATGGAAATAAGATTACATTAAATCCAAAATATTTTAATAAGAATGACCCTTCGTATATTGGCGACACAGACTTAATTGGAGGTTACAGGGATATTGGGCATGAAGTTGGACATGATTTAAATTTACATCATGAAAGCGATTATCCAGATGTAGGAACCATGTCTAATTATGGGACAAGAACTCCAACAATTGATGAACTTAAAATAATTATTAAAAATGATAACCAGAATATTATTCAACCGGGTCAAAAACATGATTAACTTAAAAATATTATTTTTTTTATTTCTGTTTTTTGCGGCAAATTCACTTTATGCACAATGCATAGAAGTAGAAGGTTATTTCTTATACTACAAATCTCAAGAGCGTGTTTCTTATGACGCTATTAATGAAGCTGAATTTATTGTTCAAATTGATTCTTTCAAAGTGAATAGCCTATTTGACTCTATTAATTTGTACAAACTCATTATCGAAGCAATTGATACAAACCAAAATCACACTTTAACAATAATGCATTTTGATATTCAGTCTTTAATTAACTTTTACTCGACTAAATCGCATTTAAATTATGAAATTGATTCGTCTGTTATTAAAGCTATGGGAGATAATAGGCTTTTTAATATCATTTGGTATAACAATGTTAATTATTTTCAACCCAAAAGTAATGAGCCATCTTATCGCGAGACTATTGGATTGATAAACATGAAAATGCATTTAGTTAAACACGTGGTAAATATGGATGTCGAGGGTTGTTATAATTTAAAATTGACAAAGCAAGGATTTATAATTCGAGATACGAAAGATAAACAGGATGTTGTTTACTTCCCTGTAGTCGAATGTGACAATTAACTAAATTTTCAATTACGCAAAATTACGACTTGCTCAATTAAAAACATCCAATTCGATTTGCATGTTTGGTCGGCAATTAGTAATTTTTTCTGCTTATGGCGCTAGTGCATATGAATTTCTATAATCAAACTTAAATTGTAATTGCAAGTTTTTCAACCTAGTAAATTCCACTTGAGCAGGTGCTAAATTGACCGGAATTTACAAATAATGTAATTTATTGGCTAATTTTATTCCATGTATTCCTCAACCACCACTTCACTTACAAGCACTTTACGTTATGATCCGTTCGGGATGATAACCTTTGGGAGAAGTTGGGAGGCTGGAAGTGAGTATAGGTATGGGTTTAATGGGAA
>JANMLV010000166.1:0-13523 GCA_031372705.1 Bacteroidota bacterium
ATTGGGATGGCAGGATAAAAGCTTGGGATATAGCAACCGGAAAAAAAGCAATTGAATTTGCAGGCTTAAATGCCGGAGCGGTGGGATGTACCTTTTCACCCGATGGAAACTATGTTGCAGTAGCTGGTTACGATAGCACTATTTCAATTTGGAATTTTAATACGGGTGCAATCTTTAAATCATTAAAACATAGCGGATTAATGTATCATGTTGCTTATTCAGCTGATGCAAAATATATTGTTGGTTCGTCAACAAATGGTGACATTACAATTTGGGAAAATAATTCCTTTAAGCAATTAAAAGTGATTAAAACAAATTCAAAAGGTATTTATCAATCTGCTTTTTCACCGGATAATAAATATCTTATTGCAGGAGGTGAGGGCAATATTGCATATATAATTGAATTGGAGTCAGGCAAAATAGTTAAGCAGCTTTCAGGCCACACTGAACGAATTTATGCTGTTGCTTGGAGTGCCGATGGCAAACGAGTGGTTACCGGTTCTTCTGATAATACTGTCCGCGTTTGGGACACTGCAACTTGGCAAACGGTTCTGATTTTATCCGATTTTAAAGAAGATATATATCATCTTATTTTTAGTTCTGATAATAAATCACTTTATGTAAATGCACCCGGGGCATGGTTTAAGCAATATGCTATCGATTAAGTATTGTTTTCATTATTTGAGTTTATAAAATGTAGTTACACAATTATTAATCACGGCGTGATTTAATTTTTAGGTTCAGCCTCAACTTACTTTCGTAATTTTGCATCCTTATGTCCGAATCAGCTGCAATATTTGACAAAATTGTAAAAGAGCGACGCAGTATGCGTGTATACGATGCAAACAAACCATTTGATGGTGAAGCAGTACATCGCAGTTTGCAACGTGCCATGTTTGCGCCAAACAGCTCTAATATGCAAATTTGGGAATTTTATAGAATTACCGACCCGGAAAAAATAAAAGTAATTGCAAAATATGCAATGAATCAAAGTGCAGCTAGAACGGCAAGAGAATTAGTTGTTTTTACTGTGCCAAGATCAGTATATAAAAAACGTGCAAAAGCTAATTTCGATTTTCATCATGCACGATATAACAACAAACCATTGAATGAATTAACTTCAAGAGAGCAACGTCGATTAAAGTATTATTCTCATTTAATGCCGATGTATTATTTTCAAGATTGGTTTGGTATTGCCGGATTAATACGAAAATTAATTGTTGGTATATCTTCAATTTGGCGCCCTGTTGTATGGCAGGTTTCTAAAAATGATTTGCGTGTGGTTTGTCATAAATCTGCTGCATTAGCTGCACAAACATTTATGCTGAGTATGCAAGCTGAAGGATATGCTACCTGCCCCATGGAAGGTTTTGATTCTGTTCGTGTGAAGCGATTTTTAAAATTTCCTTCCGGTTATGAAATTAATATGATTATAAGTTGTGGACCGGGAACCGCGGAAGGTATTTATCACGAGCAGTTCAGAGTTGATGAAAGCGATGTAATTTTTACTAAATAAAAAAGAGCAACTATTTAGGGTTGCTCTTTAAAATATGCTCTTTAAATTGTTTTAGAATCGAGGACAGTCAATTGGTTTCGATTTAGGGCTCACATCTAAACATCCCCAATAAACAAACGAAAGTTCTATACCGCCGCGTGCATTGGTAACTGCTGAAAGTCCTGATAGGTTTATATCGTAGCTTAAACCAAAGTTGATGTTGTTATAATCTAATCCAAGATTAACTATTAATGCATCACCGGTTCCATAATCTTCGGTTGAGCGATAGCGCAAACCTGTATATGCCATAGAAACACCTTTTTCTAATTGAAATCCAAAATCAACACCGGTGTTCATTTGAACATTTGAACCTTCTGCTTGCTCCATGTATAAAATAGAAGGAATAATTACATTTCGTTTTCCTACACCAATTTTAAATGAACCATGAGCAACATATCGCGCATTTAATTTATTATCAACAGAATTATAGAAAGTTTCTTTTGGTTCGCTCAAGTGGAAATATGCACCACCAATTTGCATTGCGAATTTATCCGTGAAACGGCTTCTCCAATTGAAACCGGCATTAGCATCTAAATAAGAAAAATTATCATCTCCATATTCACCGCTTGGTAATGTAGGGTCAATTCCGTTTGTGCCAATTTGTGATTCAAATATGAGCTTATCGTAATTTACTTTCTTCTGCACTAAACCAACCTGACCACCAACTGATATAGTATGGTTTTCATTTCCAATTTGTTGGTGATAAGCAAATGAGCCCATCGCCGTGAAATTTGTAAGTGAGCCGTCGCCGGAAACATCGTTGTATAGCATAATTCCAACGCCAACAATATTGCCATCCAGCTTATTACGCCATAAACCGGCATCGAAAGAACCTGCAAAAGTTTGATATGAAGCAGGGCCAACAGCGCTAGCCCATTGGTTGCGATAGTTAAGCACACCTCTATAAGTACAAGGAGTTAACCCTGTTAAAGCCGGGTTTAGCGTTAATGGTGACTGAGAATATTGCGAAAAGTGAATATCCTGAGCGGAGGAGCTCAATACGGCAAAACCGCAAAGTAGGGCTAAGACTATTCTATTCATACGTTTAGTTCCTGGATTAATCCATTCAAAGTTAACAAAATCCTGTATTCCACACAAAATTAACAATACTATTTGTCATTCCTTGGTAATCATTTAAAAACGTGTTTTGGTGATTTTAATTGTGTTGTAATTTATAAACTATTGATTATCAATACATTATAATTGAAATTACTCATCTAGCCACCACAAAAGGGGCTGAATAATTAACATCATCTGTTTGAAGATTTATCAGGTAGACACCCGGTTTTAATGAAGAAATATCAATTGAGGCTACAAAGCCATAGTTGCCGCTTAAATATCTGTTGGTTAATACCGCTTGCCCTGCCAAATCAAAAATGGTTAACGCAGCGTAATCGGTTATTGATGGAACCAGTATATTTATTTGATAACCGGCTGGGTTTGGAAAAATTTTCACTAGCCACTCCGGCTCGGTAGAGTTGGTATCAAGGGTAATATCTTGTGTAAAAGCAACCACACAACTGTCGTTTCCATATTGTGCGTAGTTAGTTATGGTGTAAGTGCCGGGCGCTGCGTAAGTGTAAGGCAAAGGAATTTCATCTTCAACAATAAATCCATCGCCAAAATCCCACCAAGTATCAGTATAGGTTCCGGTGATTGCGTAATCGAATATTTGAACAGTTAGTCCTGAAATATTTAATGCATTAAATGTAGCGCTCGGAATATTTGCTTCGTTCAAATAATAATATTGCAAATCAAAACCACTAATAAACGTGCTATCTGGATTCAACATTTCTAAATAAATAATAATTTGAGTATTTGAATTATACTCAACATCACTAAGTAGTTGTAAGTTGAAATTTAAATAATTGCCATAAAAAATATCATCAGTAATATTATTTGTCCATTTATATATATACTCAACAGGCGGTTCAATTAATATTCCGGTTGTATCATAAATAAGAAAATTTAGTTTAATAGTGTCATCATGTGTTGCAAAACAGTCGGGTGAAATGGATTGCTGAATTATTTTAAAAGTTTTTTCAAAAAATAAAATACTATCAGGCATCCACTGATTTAAATAATTTATTAATGGACGGTAATCGGGATTGCCGATTAAATTATTCCATTCATAAGGATCAGTTTCTCTATTTACACCAATTTCATATAATTCTTCCTCAAACGAAACATTGGTATCGTCGCAATAAGTTGTAGCGAATGCGCCATCATTATTTTCTCTGTATCTAATGTAATGCCACCTGTCGTTGCGCACAGAATGATGCGGATAGCAGGAACCGTTTCCGGTGTTTTTTTTATACGTGGTTAAGGCAGGATATTCAAAAATCAGTTCTTCACCATCCAATAAATTTACAATACTATTGCCATCAAGATATGGGCTGCCATCATCAAAAGTAGGATAAGGCACTAATGCCAAGTCGCAAACCGTAGGAAAAATATCTGCTAAAGTTACCGTTTGTTTAACTACTCTATTTCCGGTTTTTGATGGGTCGGCAATTATAATAGGAACGCGTGTATCGGGCTCCCACAGTGTCCATTTTGTCCAATGTCTTTTTTCTCCCAATGAATAGCCGTTGTCGCTTATTAAAATAATAATTGTATTTTCTTTCACTTCAGGATGTTCATTTAATGCATTGAGCACGCGACCCACTTGCGCATCAATATATTGCACAGCAGCAATATAATTCATTTGATAATTTGCTTTTGCAGTTTCTTTTAATATTGCTTTGCGGTCATCATCGGTTAAAAGAATATCTATTACCGGAAGCGTTGCTAAGCCGTCTACATAATCGTTTATTTGATCATAAACACTGCCGTTGTCAGCCATTTTTCTTGCTATACTGCCTGCAGGGAGATTGTAGTAATCGTCGTACATTGGTTCGGGCTGCGCGGGTAGAACAATTCCGTTATAAGGAAAGGTGCCTACCGGATAATTATAAGGTATATCAAATGGTTCAGCATAAATATCGTTGACATAATAATCCGGAAAATATTTTTCGGGGATATATCTTTCGGAGTGCGGTTTATAAAATCCTAACCCTAAGAAGAATGGGCTACCGCAGGTGTTAGCTGTTCCTGCAGCTATGTTTTCAATAAAACTAATTGCGGAGTCGGCCGCTTTATAATCCTCTAAAATTACCTCCAATGAATCAGGAATCATTCCCCAATCAAAGAAATTTCCAAATGCATAATTATTTAAAAGGTCTAATGTAGTATCTTCATCTTCAAAGAAAATCATTTTATTCCATGATAAACTTTTATCACACATTTCAGTGCCAACGGTTTTATCAAAATCGTTTGAACTTGGGTTGTGAAATAGTTTGTTAATTCCATAGGTAAAGTAGCCGCCTGAATCCTTTAATATTTCCGGCAATGAATAAACAGTTTCATTGTTTTCGGCTATCGTAAAATTATCCCGAAATTTAGATTCGTAATCTTCATTGTTATAAACTTGGGTATAGGATAGGTCTTTCCCGCTGAAAAAGCTGGTGCGCGAAGGCGCGCAGCCGGGGGCATTTGAATAGCTGTTTAAAAACAATGTGCCTGACTCGGCTAAAGCTTTAATATTTGGCGTGGCAATCTGAGGATGATCAGTATAGCCTTCAATATAATCGTTTAGGTCGTCTATCACTATAAATATAATATTAGGCTTGTCGCCGGCTTGGGCGTTTAACTCATTTCCGGCAACAAATAATACAATAAAAAGTAGCGATAATAATCTCATTTGGTTACTATAATCTATTTACAAAAATACCAATTTTTAAATTGTGCTTTTGTTTAGCACTTGCTGATTTCTATGTTATAGAGCGAGGATACACCTTGAAGTTTACCTGCTAACAACAAAACTTGCCGCACGCACACTGTCGTTTTCCACTCCAACTGCTATATAGCAGCCCGGTCCTAATTTGCTGATATCTATGTGATATATGTTGCTGTTGCTGTAATTTGGCTGCGATGCTACAATTTTACCTAAAAGGTCAACAATTATTATTTTATCACCAAAAAAGGCATCTTTAAAAAGTAAGTTTATTTCATTTTGCGCAGGATTTGGAAATACAATTAATCCTGATTCATTATAAATATTTTCAATACTTAAGCTAATAGGCATTGTATATTGGTTTATACAATCACCGTTATTGCCATATTTTACAAAGCAAGTAATTTCATAGTCGCCGGTTTCATCAAAAGTAATTGGACCGGGAATACTGTTATAAAATTGTGGCCCTTCACCAAACTCCCACCAATAAGAATCATAAAAACCTGTAATTGTAAAGTCTTGGATAAAAACTGTTTGGGCGCCATCATCAAACACACTGAAATACACACTAGGCTCATCACTTGAATCTAAAAAGTAATATTTGTGGTCTAGAGCTATTATACGATTATTTAAGGTATCCACTGCTTGTAAATAAAATAGAATTTCATTTGTGGCCTCAAATGCTGCAGGACTCAAACTGCTAATTGCAAAAATTGGATTTAATCCATATAAAATTTCACCTGTTATATTATTAGTCCAAGTATATTGATAAATTTCCGGGGCACTCGTCAACAAACCGGAAGTGTCATACCAATTGAAACCGAAATTTATGGTGTCATTATAACCTAGTCGACATTCAATTAAATCACTTGTAATAGTTATTTTATTGCCCTGTTGCATATACAATACGCTATCCGGTAGCCATTGATTTAAATATTCGATTACGGGTTCATAATCAGCATTGCCGATTAAATTATGCCACTCGTTTGGATCCTTTTCAAATTGTTCACCGATTTCATAAAGCTCTGCTTCTTGGTATGCTTCTGTTTCATTACATGTTGTTAAGGTGTCTGAATTATTTGAAGTATAAAGTATATAATGAAATTTATCGTTGCGCACACTATATTGGGGCGAGCAGCTGCATTGATAGTCTTTTTGCGCTTCGTAGGCGGCTAGAGCCGGTTTTTCTATTTTTAAATCAGGATTTGTTAAGAATCCTGCAATGCTTCTGCCATCAAGATATGCATCGCCATTTGCAAATAATGGTTTCGGAATGTTTGTAAATTCGCATATTGTTGGAAACAGATCCAATAAACTTACCGTATTAAACACAGTCTGTTGATTTGGGTTTCTCAAATCTGCTATCATAAGCGGAACGCGTAAATCACTATCCCACATTGTTCCTTTTTTCCAATGTCTTTTTTCACCTAAGCTGTAACCATTATCAGAAGCAACTATAATAATTGAATTATTATATATCTCCGGATATTGCGCTAACGAATCCATGAAACGCAAAATTTGCGCATCCATAAACTTAATTGCTGCCAGATAGGCAAGTGTTGTATTAGCACGCAGTGTTTCATTCATAATACTTTTGCGTTCTTCCTCCGTTAAATCCGGTGCAATTTCGGGTAATGGAATAATTTTATCTACCGCTTTAATTGTTGCGTAATAAACGCTGTCGAAGCTTGCCATTGACTGTCCAAGCAAACCTAATTGGTTAAAATCGTTGTAGATGGTATCAGGCTGTGGTGGCATAATTAAACCGTTTGCCGGATAACTATTTTCGGGTTTATTGTATGGAAAATCAAAAGGTGTAGCATAGTAATCTGTTATAAAATCGGATGAAAAATATTTTTCAGGAATATACAAAGGGTCATGCGGTTTGCGTAAACCCAATACAATAAATAAAGGGTTTTCACATGTATTAACTTCACCATTTGAATACTGGTTTAAAAACAATGCAACAGAGTCTATAATTCGATGGTCATACATTCTACTTTCCAATGAATCAGGAATTGGAGTATAAGCTAATTTTGCTTTTCCTAAATTATGTGACGCGCCGTAACTTAAAACTGATTCATCGTCGCCATTAAGAAAGGAGAAATATTTATTCCAAGATAATGTTTTATCACATGCATTTTCAGTAATTGTATCGAATTCAGGGAAGGTTTCATAACAATGGTAAACTTTGTTAATGCCATAAGTAAAATAGCCATTGCTTTTTAAATATTCAGGTAAAATAAATACTTCCTCATTATTGTCTTCTTCAGTAAAATAATCGGACATTGGCAGGCAATGAGGATTATTGTAAACTTGCGTATAATAAACATCTTTGCCGGTTAACATGCCGGTGCGCGATGGCGCGCATTTGGGTGAGGAGGCATGAGTGTTATAAAAAGTAGTACTTAGTGTAGATAAATAATCAAATCCCGGAGTAATTGCTTGCGGGTGTCCATTTATATCAGCTACATAATCATTTAAGTCGTCAATTACTATAAATATAATATTAGGCTTGTCGCCGGCTTGAGCGGTTAATTTAATGCCGAAAGCAAAGCAGAAAATAACTAGTAACGATATTCCTTTCATATATTCTACGAGGTAATTATACAAAAATATCAATTTTTATTATTCTATGATAAGTAATGCTTGTGCTAGGCACTTTATATTTATTTAAGAGTGAACTTAATTACCGACTTACCACAAAAGTTGCTGAGTGAACAAGATCAACTTCTACACCATAAACTATGTAACAACCGGGGTTCAAGTTGCTGATATCAAACTGGTAAGTGTTGTTATTGCTGTAATTTGGAAACGATGCAACAATTTTACCTAGAAAGTCAACAATGATTATTTTATCTCCCAAAAATGCATCATTAAATAATAAACTTATTTCAGTTTGTGCCGGATTGGGAAAAACATTTAATTCTGATTCTTTAAAAAAAGTTTCGACACTTAAACTAACTGGTTGTGAGAATAAATTTGTACAATCCTCATTATTTCCATATTTTACATAGCAAGTAATATTATAATCGCCAATTTCATCAAAGGTAATTGGTCCGGGAATTGAGTTTTGAAAAATTGGACCAAATCCAAAATCCCAGTAATAACTTGTATAATTGCCAATTATTGTAAAGTCTTCTATAAGTATCGTATTGGTGTCATAATTTATTACATTAAATGAAACCGAAGGTGCAAATGACGGATTAATTTGTAGTTCAATTATGTCAAATGCTGCAACTACTTGATTTGAATTATCAATCATTTCAAAATAAATCAATATGTTTGAATTTGACGTAAATTCTAATTCCGGTATATTAGTTGTAAAAAAATCTATGCTAGAACCAAATAAGGTATCCGAAGTTAAATTGTTAGTCCATCTAAAATTAAATCCTGGCGGCGTAAAAATCGGTAATCCAACAGTATCGTGTAATTCTATTTGAAGGTTTATAGTATCACCGTATGTGATTATACATTCATTTAAATCAGTTTGAATTTCAGCTGAATACGTTTTTTCTTTATACAATTCTCCATTTGGAAGCCATTGATTCAAATAGTTAATTACCGGACTATAATCAGAATTATTCGCAAGGTTATTCCATTCGTTTGGGTCTGTTTCTCGATTTGTGCCAATGTCATATAGTTCATACTCTAATAAACTACTTGCCGAATCACAGCTTCCGGGAATATCGCCATTTGTTTGATAAGTTATTAAATGAAATCGTTCATCACGCACTGAATAATGTGGAAAACAGTCACCAATGTCGTTTGATTCTTGTTTTTTAGTAGCAGATATAACCGGGCGTACCCATGCGGTATCAGGATTTTGTAATAGTGGTACCAATGAAATTCCATCGAAATAGATACTGCTATCCGGAAATAAGGGAGCGTTGCTTTCTGTTAAATCTAAAAGAGTTGGAAAAAGATCCAATAAGCTTACAGTTTTGTTACATATCTGTGCATTTGGATTGCGCATATCCGCAATAATAAGCGGCACACGCACATCTGTATCCCACAATGCATATTTCCCCCAATGTCTTTTTTCACTCAAACTATAACCATTATCGCCTATAAAAACAATTATTGTATTATTTAAAATTTCAGGTTTATCAACCAATGCGGAATATAATCTCCCAAACTGAGCATCTACAAACTGAATTGCTGCAAGATATGCCATGACTGCATTTGACCTTTTCGACCATTCTAAAATTTCAATACGCTCTTCGTCTGTTAATAGAGAATCTATTTCAGGCAAAGAAGGCAAGTTTTCTGGCCAATTCATGAAATGGGTATCAATATTTTTAACCATTAATGGTGAAATAGTATTCGTCAATAAAGCATCTAGGTCAGCAAAGGGAGTATCCGGTTGCGGCGGTAAAATAATGCCATTTGCCGGATAATTATTTTTAGGATTATTGTATGGTAAATCAAAGGGTGTTGCATAAAAATCAGTTATATAATCATCAAGAAAATATTTTTCAGGGATAAACTGTTCCTTATGTGGTTTTTGGTAACCCATCATAATTAAAAAGGGTTTGTTACATACTGATTCAGGCGATGTATTAAATTGTTCAATAAAAGATATTGCTGAGTCAGTAGCTACGTAATCTGACATATATTGTTCTAAAGAGTCGTCAATTGCTGCCCAATCATATCCATTTACACCTTGGTTTAAAACAACTCCACCCGGTTGAATAATACTAGAATCATTGTAATAGAAATACTTGTTCCAAGCTCCACTTTTTGCGCATGGGTCTTCAGTATCTTCGTCGTACTCAATATAGTTTTTATGACAGTGAAATACTTTGTTTAAATTAAACGTAAAATACCCTAACGAATCCTTAAAGTATTGTGGTATTGTAAAATATGTTTCATTTCCTTCTGCAACAGTAAAATTGTCTCCAAATTCTTTGCATTTGTAATCACCATCTGTGTTTTTATATACGTTCGTATAGGCTAAATCTTTGCCTGTTAAAAATGAGGTGCGAGAAGGTGCACAAATTGGTGCTGAAGCATATGCATTGAGGAAAACAGTACCATTTTCTCTCAATTCGTTTAAATTTGGTGTTAACGTATTTAAGCTTGAATTATAGCCTTCAATGTAATCATTTAGGTCGTCAGAAATAACAAATAATATATTAGGTTTTTCGGTTCCTTGTGAATAGATATTCGTGAGGTAACCCGTCAAGCAAACCAGCAATAAATATTTTGATATGTAATGTAATTTGTTCATTGTTGTTAAACTAACTAACACAATATTAACAATTAATTATTTGATTAACCAATGTAATTATGTGAAGCGATTGATTTTTAGGACGAAGTAGCTGTTATTTTTAGTAAAGTAATATGTTCATGCGCTCATTCAGATTTATTGCTATTATACACAGTTTGGCTTTTTTGTATTAATGTCTCATGCTTATATTTATGATTTTTATGAAAATTATCACCTATAACCTCAACGGAATCCGCTCTGCAATGACCAAAGGGTGGATCGATTGGATTACGGCCGAGCAAATTGATATTATATGTGTGCAAGAGCTGAAGGCTGAGCCCGGACAGCTTGATACCACTGTGTTTGATAAGCTTGGCTACCATCATTATTGGCATCCGGCGCAAAAAAAAGGGTATAGCGGTGTGGCCATTTTTTCGAAAGTAAAACCCGATAATGTGGTAATTGGGTGCGGAAACGCCGCTTACGACTTTGAAGGAAGGGTAATTCGGGCCGATTTTGGGGATAAAAGTGTTTTTTCTATTTATTTTCCTTCGGGCACCACCGGCGATGTACGCCAAACCGTAAAGTTTGGTTTTTTGGACTTTATGCTGCCTTACCTTACAGAGCTCCATAACCAAGGCAGAAAATTGATTGTTTGCGGCGATTATAATATTTGCAATAAGCCGATAGATATTCATGACCCAAAAGGAAATAAAGATTCATCCGGGTTTTTGCCGGAAGAAAGGGAGTGGATGGATAAATTATTCTCATCAGGATTTGTCGACAGTTTCCGTCACTTTAATCAAGAGCCTCATCATTATACTTGGTGGAGTTTTAGAGCAAATGCCAGAAATAATAATAAAGGTTGGCGTATAGATTATATCGCCGTAAGCGAGGCGTTAAAGCCAACATTACTAAGCGCTAAAATTATTCCTGAAGCAAAACACAGCGACCATTGTCCGCAATTGTTGGAACTAAAATGGTGATTTATTTTATTCCAAACAACAATTTAAATGCATTGTACACGCTGCTGTGTAAAATGGTGGCGTGGTCCTCTTTAGTGAGATGCTCAAAATAAATATTTAAATTTTGCTTGCCTGATTTTTTAAGCGTTTTGTATAAAGTTTTGGCATCCTTTTCCATTATTGGATGTTCATTCCCTACAGCAATATAAATTTGCATATCGCCTTTCGGTAAATTTTTAATTGCTTGCGGCGAAAGTTTTAAAAGCGATTCATCATCCCACCATAAACTCGGGCTAACAATAATGTAATTATTAAATAGCATTGGATTTTTAAACAATATTTCTGTGGCAAGTAATCCGCCCAACGATTGCCCAATAATGGTTTTTGATGCGGTGGTTCGATAATTATTTTCAATGTAAGGTTGTAATTCTTTCTCCACAAAGGCAATAAAATTTGCTGAACCTCCTGTGGTGGGAAAATCTTTTTTATCTTGCTCAATGGTTGTTGGAAAACAGAAATCACGCTTGCGGTCAACATTGGCAATGCCTACAATTATAGCATCCGGAATCATGCTCATCATATTCATAAATTGCATAATACCCGATACATGAATAAAATCTTCATCGGCCGAGCCGTCTAACAAATAAATTACAGGATAATCAATTGTATCGGAATAATAAGCAGGTAAATAAATGTTGAGTGTTCTTACTTCATTTAAAATTGAGGAATTAATAGTTGCTGTAATGCCAAGCTTAAATTGCTGTTGTGCATTTACCTCTTTTATACAAAAAAGTGTTAGGGCTAATACAATAATTAAATTGCGTTTCATAAAATTGTAATTAACATAATAGTATACTTAATTACCAAGGTAATCACATAAATTTTTCAACCTTGATCCCGATATCCAAAAGATAAGGAATTGGATTCATGCGCATGTCTTGCTCCATCGAAAACATGTATTTGCCTTTCTGCTGCAATGCAAAATTGTGTTGAACTAAAACAGTAGTATAGCAAATGCCATCAATGCAGTTGCCTGTCCACTCGCCGGTAGGAGTGGAAAGTTCAACATTAATTTTATTTTCCTGAATTGTGCCGTCAGGTAGTGTGGTATTGAGTTTTAGCCAAAGATTGTTGTAGGGATATTCGTCGGTGTGCCGAATGTTTACATACATATTATATGCAATAGCAGTATCTAAAATTTCTACATCAAATGTTTTTGCTTCACCATAAAACCAACCTTCTTTTGCTAAGGGAATATTTTTATCAAAAACACGTGTTTGTTCGCAGCCGGTTGCAAATAATACGGCAGCTAACAGTAGAATAAATTGATATTGTAATTTATGCAGTTGCAAAATAATTATTATTTATCGGTTGGTTTATCGTTGTTGGTGTTGTTATTATCCCGATTGTTGTTTCGGTTATTATTTCTATTGTTGTTATTACGGTTATTGTTCGGTCTATTGTTTGGCCTGTTATTATCACGGGTGTCTCTGTTCGGATTCCTGCGGTCGCCTTCTTGTTTGTTCTCGGTGTTCCGGTCGTTATCGCGATTTCTGTTTTGCTGATTTTCAGGTCGTGCTTGTTGGTTGCGATTTTGTTGATTTGGATTTCTGTTTTGTTGATTTGGATTGCGATTTTGCTGATTGCCTTGACGTTTTTTCTGTCCGGCACGCTCTATCGTTTTTAAACTTACTTGTTCAATAACATTAACAAATTCAGCTTCTTTTACAACTGTTTCAGCCTCGTATTTTAAACCTTCCAAATGTTCAGGTTTTTTACCTTCCTGATTCATTTTTTTAATATCGATTACTTTCGCAATGGTTAGTGGATATTGTTTTGCACCATCACCATATTCGTAAACCATTAATTTCTTAAAAATATCTGTTTTTACTAAACGCGCATTACCGAATTCTGTTTGCAACCAATCGGCATCTCTCGGAAATTCTTGCAAGGCATCCATATAAGTATCCAACTCATAATTCAAGCAACATTTTAATCGCCCGCATTGACCCGATA
>JANMLV010000238.1:0-4146 GCA_031372705.1 Bacteroidota bacterium
ACCGTCGATGTTAAGAATATTTTCAACCCTGTTTGGATCAACCATGCTAATAACATAAGTGCCAACTCCCGAAAAGGTGTGCTGCCCAATATATTCATTTTTTTGAATTTCGGGGGTAAGTGCGGCAATAGTATTTCTCGACAAAATCTCTTCAATCCCGTCGCCCCATAAAATGGTTAATTCATCTCTGTCGGCAAGCGATGCCGGATCGGTATAAGTTGTGATAGTAAACTCGTAAGTAAGATCATTTAAATGCCTGTAAGTTATTTCACCTGCGCGGTTATGCGTAGCAAACAACCTAACAGATAGGAGCAAAAAGAGGATGAAAAGCCCACCAGATTTAAGAATACCCTGCATTACCATTGTTTTCAGACCTAAATTTACGATAAAATTAGCCGCTTTATTGTAAACAGCGGGTAAAAGTTTTGTAACATTTAATTGCCGAGAACAGTTCACGTCACAATTACAGGTCTTACCTCACCAAGCTGAAAATGGCGGATTTAATTAATCTCGGATAAAAGAGGCATAATATTTTCCTTTGTCTGTTACAAATTGAATCAGGTAAATGCCCTGAGCAAGACTGCTGATATTAATACTCTGTTGAGTTTGATTCAATCGATAAACTTCTACCAAAACACCTGACGGCGAGTAAACAAATAAATCGCCTTCCGATTGTTCATTATCAGGGATTACAATTGTAATCCAATCGGATGAAGGATTAGGATAAATCATTAAATCTGATATCGGTAATTCCTCAATTCCGATTATGATTACAGTATCTTCCGTTGTATCTTCAGGAACGGTGCAAGGAAAATAATAATTCATACCGGGAGAGCCTAGAGGACAAGATTCCATCCAATTTGTTCCTTCATTTAAATTCTCTGTTACGCTGACAATTTGTAATGTAACGCCACCACCGTCGGGGGTTAATGGATAAGGCAATTCATTATCATATCCTACACTCTGATAAATTATTCCGCTTTCATTGTAAATAGAAATAATATCATCATCGCTGCTTAATCCAAAAATGGCCGGACCAATTTTATTTTCTACGTCAGGAAATTGAGTTGCAAACAATATTTCATCTTGATATATCACTAAAAAACTATCCGCTAAGATGTTAGTGCCTACAGGGAAAACAAAAGCATTTCCATTTTTATCTTTTACTGTCCATCCGCTCACGTCAATATCTTCAACACTATAATTATACAATTCAAACCAATCTCCCGCATTTGAATCAACTGCCGAATTATAATTAATTTCATCAACTAACGGGTTTTCTAAACAAGGTGAATAAGCAACACCCGGTGAGCCGCCAATGCAACCTGCGAACCAAGATTCAGGCAGGGCAGGGTTTGCAGCGTCGTTGGTTAATTCTAATGTTCTACCATAATTATCAGCTGTTGCAGGCCAAGGTCGTTTATCGTTATAACTAAATGAAGATAAAATATTATTAGAGAAATCAATTAAAGTAATAGAATCACCATCATTTTGCAAAGTAAAATTTAAGTCGCCAATTACATTGGTAACTGCAGGATAAATTAATTGGAACTGAATTAAATCCTCTGCCAATACTAAATATCCATTCGGTTCAATTATTGTTCCGGTTGGGAACTTGTAATCGTTATAAAATATTTTTTCGGAAAAAGTATAATCGGTGAGCTGAATTTCCGCTGCTGATGTATTGTGCAGTTCCACCCAATCACCTGCATTTAAAGTGCTATCACAATTATAATTTATTTCTGATATAATGATTGGATTTGGAATAGCTGCACCGTTAAAATTAGCAGTAAATGATGTTGAAGCATCAATATTTGCAGTAAACGATTGATTAGTAAGTGTATCTATAAAATCATTATCAAACCAATCAACAAATGTATATCCCGGATTGGCAATTGCAGTTAATGTAACAGGAACGCCATCAAAATAAATACCTGTCCACGGCAATGTTTGCGGCATGATGGTAGATATTTTAATATACCCTGCTCCGGCAGGAAAAACATCAATAGTTACATCAACTTGTCCATTTAAATCAAAATAATCCTCAATATCGTCGCGCTGAAAACCCGGTCGGTCGACATGGAAATCTTTCAAATCATCAATGTCATTTAATACCTGCAGCGAATCGCCTGTATTCCATCTTTCATCCTGATGATTCATTTCGCCAATCATTTCAGCAGTATTTTCATCTATAATTGCATGTGTAATTTCCGGTGTGTAGTAATAATTCATTAAATCGGCAAATCGATTAATAAAATAATCATGAAATGCAGTGTTTGCCAATAAAGCGTTGAACATATCGGTATAATAATTATTATCATCCAGCGCAGTACTTAAGGTGTTAGAACTTGCACTTGTACCGGATTCGCCATCTTGCGAAAAAGCAAGATCCCAAAGAATAAACTTCCACTCAATCTCAGGTGATGAGGCCCTGAACATGCGAATGTTATTTAAAATAAATCCCATCCAATCGCCATTTGCGATATACATTTCTGTAGCAAAATAATCTGCCCAATTATGTTCATCAATTTGACTTAAAACATATTCATAATTTGCAGGAATCGTTAAATCATTATCCATGCAAAAGTTGTGCAGATTAAAAAATCCGCTGTCAGTACCTGATTCAACTTGATAGTTACCTCCACCACCAAAGCTGAACGATGTTTTAATCATATCAACAGATTCCGGATCACACCCGAAATTATCTCTACAATAATATTGGTCTAACCTTTCGCGTGTTACGTAGTGACCCCAATATTCGCCATTTATATAAGCGGCAACATTTTGATTACCGGCAGCTGCAACATTGGTAGGCATTGCCATTCGGTTTACCAGTAAATCACGCATTCTGGTATATTCCGCATCGTTATCTGTATTTCTAATCCTAAATGAATGATAATTATTTAATACCGGTTTATCCTTTTCGAATATTGGATAATTAATATTATCGAGGCTGTTAAAATCTTCGTCGCATGTAAACTGCAATCCTTTTTGATCAAGACTAATGGAATAATTTCCAACTGCTTCCAATTTCGTTTCTGCTGCAAATGCAAATGTTTTATCTGCCTCAAAATATTCTATTACTGCTTTCGCTTGCGGATTATCATTAAAAAAACTTTCAATATTATCATAAGCACCCAGGCAAGAATCGGCCAAATCGAATAAATCACATTGTGTTGCACTAATACTTACTACAGGCAACGTTGTAGGTTCATTGATAAATATTGAATGGGTAACCATTGCACTTGGTAATTTACCCACCTCAAAACATTTTGCTTTTACAACAGTGGAAACACTTATAGAAAATGGATCGATGTAATCTAATGCAAATACATCAGGCTCAGTACCGTCTAAAGTATATTTTACATTAATACCTGTAATCGACACTGTTTGATCGGTAGTATAAAATCCGGGTAGTGGTGATATTACCGGTATTACTGAATATTCGGTGTAACAAATTCCGGCATTAACTGTATCGGGCGTTGGGTTATCTGAAATACACCAAGGACCACCATCACCAATTCTTGCATTAACCAATCCTGCAGCAACATCAATAATTGAAATAGAATCGAGCAACGTTCCGATATTATTGTATAACAACACCGTTTCACCCGAACCAATTTTAAAATTAGTGTGCATTATATTAGTGGTAACCGGCGTAAACCAAACAGGGGGAATTGCATAAAAAATAGAATTATCTGTTATGGCAAAACTCAAAAAGGTTCTTCCTGTTAAATCGTTAGATCCGGCAGTTTTATTGTGCACTTGTGCGGCAATAACATTAGTACCATTTACCAGTAAACTAGCTAATGTTGTTGAATCAATGTGCACGTAATCGGGTTGCTCCCCGTCAAATAATTTTGCTTCATGAGAGTTGGTCGACAAATCGTCAAAAGCCGGAATGCCGGTTAAACCGAAGGAACCAACTATTACACCATTTAAGTAAACCACATATCCGTCATCATAATCCATATTAATTATAGCTTGCACGAATTTGGTTTTATCTATAACCTCAAATTCTTTTCTATAATAAACTGCGCTAACATCCTCTGAAATTACTGTGCTATCGTCATCATCTCCAAAGCCAAAGCCACCTTGCCCGGTAGCCCATCCGCCGGCAAAAAGGGTGGTATTCCAATTAGCTGG
>JANMLV010000003.1:0-5535 GCA_031372705.1 Bacteroidota bacterium
CATGATCTCAATCAAAGTGAAACCTTGTGATGATAACCTACTAAAGTGATGCGACTTCATCGTTGTAAATAGAACTTGATTCCAGTATAGCGTAGTGCGAGCGTCTAAATTGAAGGAATACACAGATGATATGCAACTTTGGAATTATAAATCCAGACGAACTTTTGGTTTTCGAATTCTCCCATGTGCACTTGTTTGCTGAGAAGTTGAATTTTTAAGTTGGAATTCAGGAATTTCAGATTGAGCTCTAGGTTTCACTTTTGTTTTGACATTTATGGAATGTGTTGGAACAATATCTGAAGACAAGTTTTTTTCTTCAATTTCAATTGGAGGGGTCGACGGCTCACTAATTAATATTTTTCCCATAAATTTTAAAAATTTTTTGTTTAATTCTAAATCTTCTTTTAATAATTTTGCAACTGTTGGATCATCAATATTCTTATCAAAAAATGAAAAAACAAGATTAGGAACATCTTTCACTAAATTTTCAACTGGTTCAAATGTTGCATCAATTGCATCAAACCCTTTCCAATACACTTGGAATTCAAAACGATTCTGAAAATGATTATAATGTAATTCATGAAGCTTTTCAATCTCAAATCGATATTCCTTGTCATTAAATGCAACTTGTTCTAATTCACTAACGCTTAAATTTGAAAAATTTTGAGGTTGATATAGTTTCATTCTGGATGAGTGAGAAAAAAATTTTTCTCCAGAAATTGCATTTTGTACTTCGAATACCAAATCAGAAACATCAATTTTGACAATTAAATGAGGACCTGTCCATTTCATTTTAATTTTTTCTTCAGCAACTGGACGTGCTATTAAAACGTAATCTCCTACGCCAAAATTGATATTTTTTGCTACATGAACACTTTGTACTAAATTTTTTTGCTTTTGTTTTTCAATTGAATTTGTAACTTCTGTATGCATAGATTGTAATTCTTGTTGTAAATTTAGAATATGTTGTTGATATTGTTTTTGAAAATCTGCAAGATATTTAATATGTACTATCTTTTCATCCAGTAAGATAGTTTCTAAAACGTTATTTGGTTCAAGACCAGTAAAAATTTTCAATGGACAATAATCATTTAATCTTTTGCTACCTGTATTGTTTAAAATAAATTGAACTAATGGTAAAATATCAGTCCATTTTTCAATTCCTATTCGATATTCAGAACATAATGCACGTATTAGAGATTTAATTTCTTTATTGATTCTTTCAACACTTCCGTTTGCTTGTGGTGTATAAGCAATTGTAATATGATGTTGAATGTTGGTGATTGTTTTTAATTCAGCAACAACTCCTCCAAGAAAATGTGAACCACGATCAGACATCCAACCTTTAGAAGGACCAAAAGTAGAATACCATTTTAAAATACTTGATGCTGCATTTAAGGAATCAGCATGTTTTGTTGCAATCAACCAGCAATAACCAGAAAACGAATCTTTAATGACAAAAATAAATTTATCGCCAGAATAAGATAAATTCATGTAGGTGTAATCAAATTGAATTAAATCATTTGGTGCATTTCCATAGATTTGATCTCCATAAACTCGAGGAATCCATGTAATATCTCTTTTTTGAGTGCAGTGAATGCAGTTTTGAATGAAAAATACAACATCGTCATGTAATTCATCCCAAATGAAATATTTGCTAATTGTTCTTAACGTTCGATCAATTCCATAATGACCCATAATACCAGAATGAGATAGTATGATAATTTTCTTTCTAAAATCATGTAAATCAGGAATAAAGATTTTTTCTTTTAATTTAAGCACATCATTTTCAATATACATATCTTTTGTAATCGGATTGAGTTTCAAGTATTCTTTTTGAACTGTAACAATATCCTTTAATTGTGGAACACTAAAATCATCATCTTTTGTCGAATTAAGTAGGTGAACTCGATGAATATGAAAAACATCCATATCAGGTTCATTTGTAATTGTTTTATTCTCATTGATAATCGGTTGGCCCCATCGTGTAAATAAATCACAGAGAAAGTTTTTCTTCCCTTCAATATGCTTAACATCATATTTAAATTGTCGAGCATATAAACACCAACGTGTAAGTTTATCCAATAATATTTTATTTCCTTCAATATTTTTTGATGAGTCAAAAAGAAACGTTAAATTCCTATTGTCTGTAAACCAGGTGAATCCTTTCGAATCATGAAGAATATAAGCAAACTTATTGAGCATATGAAGAAAAGCAAATGCTTCTTTTTCAATAGCAGACCATCTAATGGAACTATTTGTAAATTTTCCACTTGATAATCCTAATAATTCTAAATCCAATTCTTGAATAATATCATGAATATTTGAGGTTTGGAATATAAACCCACTATGATACAAATCACTTGCATCTGTCATTACGACTAATAATTTTGAAGGATCTCGATGGCTCAATGTTAATGATTGTCCAATAGCTTTTTTTAAATCTTCAAATGACTTCAATAATTTTGGAGTCCAATTTATTACTAATTTTTCAAGTGGCTTTTTCCTTCGAGAATTCAATTCCTTTCCCATATCATTTAATAAATTTTCAAGAGGACCAACTACTTGGCTAAAATTTGGTATATTCTTTCTTAACCAATTTGCTCCATGGACCAACTGTGACAATTTTGTTCCATCATCAGGTAAAGGAATTTCTAATATTTTATCAATATTTTTTGAAGACATATTTATTCCTTTTGTAGAAATATGAAGACCATTCCATTCAATGTCTTTCGCACAGAAAATACTTTTTGAATAATTAATTTTGCAATTTGCTTCTAATAAACAATCTAAAATATCTATAAGCAAGATTATGAATGAAGCTTCATCATCAGCAAAGAATAAGATGTCATCCAACCATACAATGACATTATCTTTGAAATTTTTCAGTAGTAAATCCATTGAGAACTGGAAATGATGAACTCCATTAATGACACCCTGCATAACACGTGTAGGACTATATGTTCCGAATGGAGTTATAAAGCTTAAATAATCTTGTGAATTATAATCCAAACCAATCTGGTAATACCCTTGTTTCAAATCTATTTTTCCAAATAATATTTTTGATCTTAATTTTCGTAATTCATTGACAAGTAACGGCATAGGCCATGTATCCTCTTGAATGATTTGATTCACCCTTGCATAGTCTACAACCATTCTAAAACCTTCGCCTTTAGGAACCATCAATACAGGACTTGTAAAACGAGCATTTGGATTCATGTAAATGGTTCCAGCAGCTAAATGATTTTCTATATCAATTTTCATACTTTCGAGCTGAGTTTCAGTATATTGACGAACTTTTGATCGAATAATTTTATTATTCGGAACTAATTTCAATACCATTTTCGGAACATTAATAATATTATTGTTTGGTGGAACTTTATGCCAATTTAATATAATTAAATCCATTAGTTTTTTTGATTTCATATCAACTAATTCTTCATAAACCGGAAACATTTCTTGGAATACCGCAGTACTCTTAAAATTTTGTAATATATTTAAATCATCTCCATTTGCTTCTACTCGACCTTCCTTCGAATCAAATATCGAAACTTTATTTAAACCAATATCCATCGAAGAATTAATAAACTTCATTATATCCCATCCAACGGATTTTAACTGTGGATTACCAATGATTAAATAATTAATGCATTCTTCAATAACATAAAATTTATAATTTGGAAAAGTAATTCGCTCCTCGTTGTTTTCAGTAATTTGGAATTGTAAAATGATTTCACCAATAATTCTTCCTTTTCCATTTATACCAACAATATTTTTTCCATAAGTTCTTTCATAAATCAAATTACTTGGAAGTAAATTTCGAGATATGATACTAGCTTCAGCACCAGTATCTAATAAACATTTAATTTCTTCTTTACTTCCTAAAATACGTCCATTCAACATTGGACATGTATCATTTATAGAATCTACTGAATTTACATGTAATACTTGATCGCAACCAAATTCTACAGTCTTTTCATTATTTTCTAAAACTCTTTTATTATTTTCTGATAATTTAATTGTTCTAATATTTTTAACTGCATCTTTATAGCTAAATGCTTGATTTGGTGAAGAACTTGAAACGTTTGCAGTCATTGATCGTGTAACTGGACGATGTACAACTTCTGAAGCTTTACATTCAAAGCTTTTATGACCATCTTTTCCACATTTAAAGCAAACAATCTTTTGATCTTCTTTTGGAGTTTTAGGTTCATTCTTTCCATTATATCCAGCAACATTAGGGGTATTATTGTTCGAATAATTATTTTTTGTAAATTGTTTTGATGAATGTTTTTGTTTTTCATCAACTTTATATTTTGAAGTAATTAAACGATTTTTAATTTTATTTTGATCATCAGAATCATAATTTGCTTGAGATGCACGAAAGAATCGTTCTTGAGCAATAACAACCTCAGCTGTTACATCATATAATTCTTTTAATGATTTAATTTTGACCAATAATAATTTATTTTCTATAACTTTTTTAACCGAAGAAGGTTTTAAACACGAAATCATTTTCTTTTCGACCTTCTTCCATACTTTTGGATGTTCAATGAGCCTTTCGAGTCTATGTTCTCGAATGCTTTCATTGATTTCCATGAATAAATCCATTAACCTTGCCTCAGCATCATCAATAGACATATCCATTTTGATCCTATCTAAGATAGAATCAAGAACAACAATTTGTGAGTCATCATCACCCACTTTTTCTTTAAAGAAATTATTTAATTCTTCTTCAGAAACATCTTCAACTTGTTTTCCAATTTCGAAAACACATATAGTTCGTAATAAAGAACTTTTGATGGTATTTTTGAAAGTAATTTTGAAATTAACTTCACCATTCTCAACACGCTTCCTTTCATATTGAACAAGATCATCAAGGTACCTTACGATACTCTTCCTTGAACAATCAGCTAATTCAGGTGCTTCAATTGCACTGAATACAATTTTATTTTTAATATCTTCCATAATGCTTGTTTAATAAATAATATATAATAGTTTAACTATTGATATCAATGTAGTCTTTTCGCGAATTTATAATATTTTTTATTTATTAATGATTATTTTTATATTTTATTTTAAAACGACTGGTGAGTTAATACATTTACTATGAATGTATGATTCGTTAGAGATAATATCTCTACATTTACAATACAGTGTATGTCATTGATTGAATGCAATCTTTAGACAACTGCAGATGAGGAATATTCATAAATTATTGGGCTATTGTACTCCCTTTCAGAATTGATTCGCAATTGAGCGGCAATTCCAGGGCTTTATATATACTTGCAATTTCCAGGCATGCATGCATGCATGCATCAATTGTCGATATCGAATATTGATAAAAAAAATTCATGATAAGATGATGATATATGCATGTATATATATGCGCAGAACCCGTATACGCGTGGATTATAGTTCATGATTAGAAGAACAATCACTTCTAACACCTATATATATATACTATATATAGGCTGATGCAGCTAGTAAACTATAGTGAATGCATCATGCATAATGTTACTATGCAATGGCATG
>JANMLV010000023.1:0-15008 GCA_031372705.1 Bacteroidota bacterium
CAAGTTTCATGGTATTTGAAGTGCGCATTACAATCTGCTTCGCTAATTCTATTGCTTTTCGGTCAATTAGTGCTTCTAAAGAACCATCATTAGGAACAAAACCATACACGAGCTGCATGTCCATTGCGCTAGCAACCTCCTTCAACGATTTGATTGTTATAGCTCCCTCTTGTTCTCTTTGTTCAATTTCTTGAACACTTTGTCTTGTAATCGATAATTTGTTGCCAAGCTGCTGCATTGACATGCCTAGGGCACTGCGAATAGCTTTAATCCAACCGGTTGGAGGTATGGCTGTATGCTTCAAAGTGGCATAGGTAGCCATTTTGCTGTTCAATTGCTGTTTGAGTAAGTTCTTTTTGTTCATTTGTAAGGTTATTACCTGACTTATTAGCACAAATGTAAGGTAATAACCTGACAAATGCAAAATATTTGTCAGGCTTTAACCTGACTTTTATATAAATTAGTAAGGTTATATCCTGACCCAATTAAAAAGTGAATCTAAAATTAATGCGTTTACCTGCAACCAAAATTCAAATTTTTAAAAAGTATTATTCAAACACAACCGGTTCAAAAAATTTGCTTCCAAACGAGTATCGAATTAACTTTTTGTGTTGCAGTCTCCCAATAATAATTGCAGGATGTGTTGTGAACTGTTTGGCAAAATCTTTAATACGTTTTTCGGTTAGCGGAATTGATGCTGCTATTTCCGCTTCTTCGCGCTCGGTTAGTGTCCATTTAATGGCAAAGGCATCAGCTTCTTGTTCTTTTTTCGGGTTGTGGTCGGAGTAATCGAGATTTTCTAAGAAAATATCTTTTTTACCATGTAAAAGAATATGTCCTGCTTCATGAAAGAAGGTAAACCAGAAACTATCGTTGCGATTGTAGCGGCCAGTTAATTGTATAAAAGGGGTATCGTTTAACCAGCGGGTGGAACCACTTATTGGGGCTTTTTTGAGGCATGGGGTATAAACCACTTTAACACCTGCTTCTAAACATATACTTTGTAATTGGTTAAAAAAGCAATCGGGATGAATTGCCATGATCGACTTTAATTTCGGCAATGCTTCCTTAAACTTTTTTTCAGAATAAGTTTTTGCCGGTAATTCAGCAGCTTGTAATTCGCCTTTTCGCAGCCATGCAGATATGGCATAAGGTTCTTTAGTTTGGGCTAATGAAATACGAAAGGCAACTTTGAGTTGCTGCTTAAAATAATAATCGTCCCACGCTGTGTGATTAGAGAAACCAAAGAAGGCTAGCATTGCCATTGTTTTTTGGTGCATGGTGGGCAGTTGTGGCAGCCAACCCTTTTTTATCATATCTGCCAACGGAAATTGCTTTGCCCATGCCATTGCTTCGTGAATAACTATTTGCCTTTTTTCTCGTGCAATATATTCATCGTAGCCTCTTTGGTGGTTCATCCAATAGTTTGCAGGAATCTTGGTAACATTCTCAAACTGCACTGCCATATCGGGTGTAATAGCACTCTCGCCTTTAAGCACGGCAATGATAGTTTTTTCAGGCTTTCCTGTACGGAGTGCAAATTCTTTTGGACCCATTTCCATTTCCTCCAGTTTCTCTTCCAAGGTTTCGCC
The DNA here is from genome assembly GCA_031372705.1 of Bacteroidota bacterium. Classification (GTDB taxonomy): domain Bacteria; phylum Bacteroidota; class Bacteroidia; order Chitinophagales; family BACL12; genus UBA7236. The sequence continues at coordinate 1,593 of JANMLV010000023.1, forward strand.
CGGGTGTGGAACTGTTTGAGGGAAATATTGATTTTGCTTGTCCATAATTATTTTTCTTTATGATAATTAACAACTTCTATAACTTCTACTCCTGTTATTTCTATCCAAACATACTGACCATGTTGGTTGGTTGGGATCGGGTTTGCTTGCGGTGTAAAAACCAACCTGTATGGTTGGTCTAAGTCGCAGGCCCATTGCCCTTTTCGGTTCTTGCTAAGTTCGTGGTAGTTACCCGACAAATTTCTAACATCTTCAAGGGTGGTGGCAAACCTAAGCTGTGCCAGCCTTGTTTTGATTTTCTCTGCACGGAGTTTACCAAACTCCTTTACCATCTTCCGATCATCGTTTGCCAGTCTCTCTAGTTTCTTATCTGTAAAAGTTATTTTCACTGCAAAGGTAATTATTTTTTAGATGACAGTAAGTGTAAGTTATAATATATTTTTTATGAAGGCAGGCTGATTGATTTCTTGGGGTAATTAAGCTTTCCTTTTTTTTATAATTTATGTTGAACGCATGTCAAGCGAAACTGAAATTTTGTAGTTTTCGATGATACTCGATTTAATGATTTATTTTTCATACAACACTGTGAAAGCGCTACGCGAACACTACAACCTTCAAACGCATTGTTTGTAATTAATTATTATACTTACGCTGTTGGCACAAGGAGTTCCACTTAGCGAATTTACACAGCATTGCTTATTCTATTTTTAATGCAATTAATATTTTATGATTAGGTATATTTATTTAATTAAGTATTGAAGTTACAAAATAGTATATTAAATTAACACGTGAGGCTTTGTTTTATTGTGATAAAAGTGGTGCATTAACCGCTTAATTCGTTGCTATTGTTTATAATTGTAAACATTATTATTTTTTTACTAAATAAAGAAAACAGGAAACCATTTCCTCGCTTACCCTCACAAAAAAAGCAACCACCTTGCTGCAGTTGCTTTTACACATTATCACCTATATAAAAATTTACATTTGAACGATGTCCGCTCTTGTAGTTTCTAAAAGTTCTACTAAATCGTTTATTAATTCGGCATCTGTAACACCGTTTTGCGATAAACCTACTGCTATGTCGGCAATAAATGCATCAAAGTCGGCATCGGTGGCTGCCATGCCCATACGGCCGTTCATTGCCGGGTCGTGAGCATCAACCATATTCATGCCGATGTAGGCGTAATCAGGATTTGTGCTGCCGGTTGCGGAGCATAAAAAATCGGTGAAATTATCGCTTAGAATAACTAATCCGCTTAAATCGCCGGTGCCAACTTCGCCGAGTAAAACCGGAAAAAATGCAGCCATATTAGGGTCGGCAGCAATTACAAAAATTGAGCTGTCGACAACCGAGCGCAGCGTTAATCGTCCTGCTTCAATCATAGTTCCGGGAGCATTGGGGTCGTCGACCATGGTGGTGCCACCAACGCGCGAATATAAAGTTGGTGTTGTTGGATTTGGATCAGGGGTTTCTTCTTCTTTGCAAGAAATAAAAAATACGGAAGCTGCAAAAACAGGCAGCAATAAAAATAATTTGTTCTTATTCATGTTATACAATTTAATAGTGAGTTAATAATGATTATAAATTATTGAAAATAGTTTTTTAAAAAATGGAAAATATCGTTTTATAAACGAATAATAATCCTGATTGCGCATTGTCGCTCATGGCAGGACAACCGGTTGCTTTGTCTGCTTCGGCAACTACATATCGCGTTGCAGGAATTGCATTTGTTTGATTAAATGATGCGAATACATTTGCTGCATTTTGTTCATGATTATAAAATGAATACACTAATGTTTGATCGGGAATATTAAAATATGTTTTTTGTACGCCGGGAATACTTTTAACTTTTGCTTGAATAATTTTTGCTTCTGCCGAATCAATAGGTTGTTGAAAATCTATTCGGCCTAATTGCAATTGTGGCTGGGTGCGCTGGTCTTGATAAAAGTTATCGGTAACGTAATATAAATGAACGCCTAAAGCAAGAAATAATATTACTGCCACTGAAGCAGTAATAAGCGACCATTTAATAATTTTACGTTTCATTTTGCTTTTTTAAACAATATACGTAAACAAACTGCTTATAGATTGTACGAAGAGCAATTGTTATCTCTTTTTTGTTGAATAACACCAACCGCAATGAGAAGTATACACGTGAAACATGGCACTGCACTGCGTTAGGGGTTGTAGCGGAAACCCCGCATCCCGATTTTTCATCGGGAGCGGAGTTGGAGCGGAAAACCCGGTGCCGCAGCACAGCATTTAAAAACGAAGCATTTAATATGCTGCGGCAAACGCCCAAAAAAGTTATAAGCATAAAAAAAGGCCACTATCTTGCGACAGTGACCTTTTAAAATTATTATTTCAATAAATTAATGCTGCACAACTATTTGTCCGTTAACTACAGTTTCGCCTGATGTTAATTTCACTATGTACAAACCTGAACTCATTGTTTCGAAATTAATTTGTTTTGTTAATGTTGTGGTGCTTAATACTAATTGTTCAGCATAAACAACTTGACCTGTTGTATTAAATATTTCGAGCGATGCATTATTACCGCTTAAAAGACTCATAATTTCAATAGTTACATTGCTATTAGCAGGCACAGGATAAATTGCAACAGCTACACCATTTGCATTTAAATCGGCAATACTCACTAAACCTTCGTCGATTAAATCGTCGCAGTCGTCGTCTTTACCATTTAATACTTCTGTTGCACCCGGATAAATTGCAGGGTCGGTATCATCGCAATCGAGGTTATTTTCTACATAACCTGCAGGAGCGGCACCTTCAACTGTAATAGAAACATCGGCGTTACCATAAGTATCGCTATCGGCATCGGCGTAATAAGTATTTAAATCAACAGGATCCATAGGCATTAACAATACATCATCAATATAGTATCTGTTATTGGCATCGATGGAATAAAAATCGACACCACCCATGTTACCACCATAAACTTCTGAAAGCACTGTTATGCCATCAATAATAATATCGATGGTATTAGCATCCATATCGATAACATGTTCAACTGTAAACCATGCATCGGCAGGATATGAAAATGCAACTTCTGCGGGCACGGTAATTTCACCTTCGCCGGGTGTTGCTAAACCAAAATACAATTCTGCATTCCAAGCTACGCCGGGAACTTCAGTTTCTTGAATATTATAATAACCATGTTTTCCTGAAGGCACATACATATTCCAACTTAAGCTATATTTTCCAGATTCAAGATCTCCTAATTTTAAAATTACATCAGTAACTCCACCTTCGGGAATTAACGCTGAATTATCGCCTGAAGCGGCATAATCTGTGCTAACCAATCCATCTTCGGCACCACCTTCGGTTCCGCTCCAAGTGCTCCACCAGTCGGCGTTTGGACCTAAAGCGCCTATTGGATAAGTATCTATATTATCGCAGAAAACAGCACCTGCAATAGCACAAGGCTCGGCTGCACCTTCTTCAATAAATAAAATATCATCTAAATAATAAGTGTTAGTGCCGCTCCAAGAGTAGTAATCTACACCGCCAAGATTTCCTGCATACACATCATCTAAAACCATAACACCATCGATATAAACTTTAATGGTATTATCGTCTAAATTCACAATATGTTCAACTAAGAACCATTCATTAACCGGATAGGTAAATGATGGACCTGCAGCAGGCACTGTAAATTCACCTGTTCCTTCGGTAACATCACCGAAATATAATTCTAAGTTCCAAGCTACGCCGGGAACTTCTGTTTCCTGAATATTATAATAACCGGTTTTTCCTGACGGGATGTACATTTGCCATTCTAAGCGCAATGTTCCTGTTGTTGCATCGCCTAATTTTAAAATCGCATCTGTTGAACCGGTTCCGGGAATTAACACTGAATTATCGCCTGAGTAGGCATACGCATCGCTAACTGTTCCATCCTCGGCACCACCTTCAACACCGCTCCAAGTGCTCCACCAATCGGCATATGGGCCAACGGCATCACCTGCAGTGTAGGTATCGATATTATCGCAAAAAATAGCATCCGGAATTGCACAAGCGGCAACAGGAAGTATTTCTTCCAATAATACATCATCGATATAATAGCGATTGGTTGCGCTTGCAGAATAGAAGTCGATACTTCCCATATTGCCAGCATATGCATCATCGAGTACTAATAAACCATTCATATAAACTTGAATAGTATTGGCATCCATATCAATAACATGTTCAACTAAAAACCATTCATCAACCGGATATAAGAAATCGGGCCCAACGGGAACGGTAAAATTTCCTTCACCGGAAACTGTTTGTCCGAAATACACTTCCATATTCCAAAGCACGCCCGGAACTTCTGTGTCTTGAATGTTGTAATAAGCCATTTTACCGTCCGGCACATACATTTGCCATTGCAAACGATATACGCCACTGGATAGGTCGCCGAGTTTTAAAATAACGTCGGTAACGCCGCCTTCGGGAATAAGGGCAGAGTTAGCACCTGAATAAGCATAGTCGGTGCTGATTGTTCCATCTTCACTTGTTCCTTCCACGCCGCTCCAAGTTGACCACCACGAAGCGCCGGGACCAAGTGGGTCGCCCGCTGTATAGGCATCAAAATTATCGCATAATGTTGCACCTGCAATTAAGCAAGGCGGGTCAAGTTGACCGTAAACTGCACTTGAGGAAAGGAGAAGTGCAATTGGTAACGTTTTTAAGTAGTTTTTCATCATAAAAATAGATTTAGTGTCTAAAAATAACAATAAAATGACAAACCGTTAACATTTGTTAAAAAATATTAAGAAACCAATCCGGTTTTTACAGGTTGAGTTTTCTAAAATTTCAAGAAAAAGCTATTCAAACTTTAAAGTGTGTATTTTTGTTGTATTAATTAGCATAATTTTTGTTTCCTAGAATACGATGCGTTCAATAACCAACCTCATGTTACAATTAAAATATAAAATTGCCGCATTATTGTTATTTTTCAAGGTTCACGGTGATGTTTCCGGACAAGCTTCAGTTGGCAATTTTGAAACGGAAATTAATTATTATCGTCATGCTGATGACACTTCAAAATTACCTGCATCTTCTATTTTATTTGTGGGGAGTTCTTCCATAAAAAATTGGATCGGTTTGGACAGCAGTTTTGCAGGTTATCCGGTGCTTAATAGAGGGTTTGGTGGTTCAACATTAACGGATCAAATTTTTTATGCCGATGATATTACATTAAAGCATAATGTAAAGCAGTTTGTTATTTATTGTGGAGAAAATGATTTCGCAAATGACTATTTGGTTACACCGGAAATAGTTTTCGGCAGATTTAAAACTTATTACGAACTCATCAGAAAAAAATATCCGGAAACGCCGATTGTTTATATTGGGTTAAAACCCAGCCCGTCGAAAGTAAATATGATGAGTAAGATATTTAACTACAATTTATTGGTGCAACAATATATAGCGACTCAAAAAAATATTATTTATGCTGATGTATTTACACCCATGTTAGCGGCTGATGGCAAACCGGATTCTACATTATTTTTTGATGATAAATTGCATATGAACCGAAAAGGTTATCGCGTTTGGACTGATGTGGTAAAACCTTTGTTGGTGGCGGAGTAAAAATGTTTGTACGGTGTGTTTGTTTCCCCACGCCTATTCAGTCGGGCAGGCGCAATTCCGATTTACATCGGAACACAAAAGGAACCCACGCAAAGCTCACAAAATCAAAAAATGTGTTCAACATAAGACGTCAAAAATATTGACTTTTGCGAACTTTGCGTGAATTTTTTTGCGCCTTTTGCGAGAAACAAACACACCCTACAAAAAAAATCCGCCTTACAAACGCAAGACGGATTTACAAATAAATTTAAATATAATTAATGCATTAATACAACTTTTTCGGTTGCTATTAATTGACCATTATTACTTAATTCGATAAAATACATTCCTTCGGCATTTCCGGTAAGATTAACTTCTCCTTCATCGGTTAAAACCGATGTGAGTATAAGTTTTCCGGATATATCGCGCACCTGCACATTAACACCGGCAGCTATGCCGTCGATATAAAATACGCCTGTTCCCGGATTCGGATAAATTTCTAAAGCTTCCGCTGAAATAACTTCGCCTTCACGCAAAGGATTTGTAGTAAAGTTTGGACCATTAACACTAAAATTACCAGGTGCACCAGGGCATTTATTTCTTACTTTAAATGTATAACTCGTATTTGGTATTAGTCCTGTTAATGTTCTATTGGAAGTTGCAGTGTTAACTGATGTATACGCCCCCGGACCAACCGGTTTATATAATACTTTATAGCTTGTTGCGCCCACATCATCCCAATCTAAACTTGCAGTTGTTGCAGTTACTCCAGTAACAACTATTCCTGTTGCACCGGTGCAATTATCTTCTACAACAGCAGCATCCGAAACAACGCAACCTTGTGCGTCGGTAACTGTAACAGTATAACTTCCTGCACCAAGTGCTGAAATATCTTGTGTGGTAGCACCTGTTGACCAGCTATAGGTAATTGGAGCAAGTGCACCGGTAACGGTTAAATTAATTGAACCGTTATTAGTTGTTGGTGCTGCATTATTTGTAACTGCTAAATCTAAAGCAATATTTGAACATAAATCAACCAAGTGATAAATTTCACCTGCACTTAATGATGCGCAATAAATTTCGCCATCAAAACCTTCGCCAAAAGTTGCGATATTATCAAATGCAAAATCATCAAGACCACTTATCCATCCGCCTGCTCCATCGCTAACTGTTGTCCACCAATTTCCGGTAACATAATCACAGAAAATATAATAGCCATACATACCGGGATTTTGCGTTCCGCGATATACATATCCACCTGTAATTGCAAAACCACCTGCACCAAATGTGTGGTCATACGCATAAATCGGAAAATCATAATCACCTATTGGTCCGCAGCCTGCAGTATTATAAGTGTTGTTACCTTCATAGCACCGCCATCCCCAGTTTTCGCCACCGGTTGAAGATGCAGCTTGAAAATCAACTTCTTCCCACGCTCCTTGTCCTACATCACCAATCCATAAATCGCCTGTTAATCTGTCGAATGAAAAACGCCAAGGATTGCGCAAGCCGTACTGCCAAATTTGATCGTCGCCTGTAATTCCAACAAAAGGATTATCTGCAGGAATGCTATATGGAACGGTGCTCACATCGATACGCAACATTTTGCCTAATAACTGATCGGTTAAATCTTGTGAACGATTGCCCGGGTCGCCACCGCTTCCGCCATCGCCCATTCCGATATATAAATAACCATCGGGACCAAATTCAAGATTACCACCATTATGATTAGTAAAAGGTTGCACTACGGTTAATAGAATTACTTCACTTGCAACATCAGCAATATTCGGATTTACACCATTTCGCGTGTAACGTGCAATTACAGTATTTCCTGTTCCGGTGTTATTAGTATAATTAACGTAGAAATATCCGTTTGCAACATAATTTGGGTCAAATGCAAGACCTAATAAACCTTGCTCACTTCCGCTTGATTTTACTTTTGAGTCAATGTCAAGAAACAACGAAGAAGTGCCATCCGTATTTAATATGCGGATATAACCATCTTGTTCAACAATAAATAATCGACTGTCACCGGCATTGGCAATGTCTACCGGTTGGTTAAAACCCGGAGAAGTAACCAACTCCAAATCTAAAACAGGTTGAGCCACTAAAACAGAGCTCAAACCTAATGCTGTAATAGTCAGCAAATTGCGTAATTTGTTTTGCATAAAATTTTCTTTTAACTGGTTTAAGAATTTTAATATTTAAACGTAGTGAGTGTAGTTATTAGGTAATATTTATCGAAGATAGTAATTGATATTTAAAAAATTGAATTAATGTACTATTAAAATGGATTCAGACTTATTAAGTGTCACAAAATACAACTTATAAATACCCGATGCAAATTGTTGCAAATCAATAACATTATCTTCATTTAAGGTTAACTGACTTACCACATTGCCCTGCATATCTATGAGCAGAATCGGCGTTTTAACATCTACACCTGTTATTTTAAAAATGCCTGTGCCCGGATTAGGATATACACTAATAACATCCAAATCATGCTCTAATTTAAGCGGCAGCGTATTAAAATTACCTGTAGCGGTAAAACTACCCGGCGCGCCCGGACATTTGTTCCGAATCTTAAAAGTATATGCTGCAGACGGTGTTAAGCCTGAAATGGTTATAGATGAAACAGCAGTATTTACTTGTGTGAAAGGCCCGGGTCCGACCACTTTGTAAAGCACGCGATATCCTGTTGCACCAACATCATCCCAATTAATATTTACTGTTGTAGCGGTTGGGGTTGAAATAATTCCTGTAGCGGCTTCACATAAATAATTTACAGTAGCATTTTTTGTAATTGAGCAACCCAAATTATCTGTTATTATGACTTCATATATTCCGGCTTCAAGTCCGCTTATATTCTGCGTTGTAGCACCATTGCTCCAGTTATATTCGAATGGTGAAGTTCCATTCAAAATAGTTGTATTAATTGCACCATTATTTAATGTAGGCGCACTGGCATCGGTTACTGATAATGTTGCATCAAAGCCCTGACAAGCATCAATAATTTTATAAATATTTCCTGATTCATTTACACATGCAAATATTTCGCCATTTACATCTTCGCCAAATGCGGTAATATGATCGATTACATAATCATAAAATTGGGAATTAAATCCACCAAAACCGTTTGGTTCTAAAGTCCAAAAATTGCCACTTATATAATCGCAGAAAATATATTTTCCATATAAGTTCGGAAATTCGGCTCCACGATAAACGAAGCCGCCGGTAACTGCAAATCCACCTGTATCAATATTATGCGGATATTCAAATACCGGAAAATCGAAATCGGGAATTATGGTATCGCAAAGTGTTCCTGCTCGCAGCATATTTCCCTCATAACATTTCCAACCGAAATTCATAAATTCGGATGTGTCGGCAGCAATAAAATTAATTTCTTCCCAACTATCGGCACCAACATCTGCAATCCAAAAATCGCCGGTTAATTTATCGAAATTACTGCGCCAAGGATTGCGCAAACCAATGGCCCAAATTTCATCATCGCCTGCTATTCCAACAAAAGGATTATCAGGTGGAATTGAATAAGGTGTTCCACCATCAACATCAATACGTAAAATTTTACCCAATTTATTATCAATAATTGCTTGCGAGCGATTGTGGCCTGCTCCTCCACCATCGCCCATTGAAATATACAAATAACCGTCAGGACCGAAATTCAAATCGCCACCATTGTGATTTGCCGCCGGTTGGTCCATAAACAACAAATTCAACTCAGAAGCAGGGTTACCACTTTCGGTATCGCCGATTGAGCGACTAAATCTTGAAATATGGGTATCGCCATTTAAATCGGTATAGTTGACAAAAAAGTACCCGTTTGAAGCATATTCGGGATGGAAAGCCAATCCTAGCAGTCCTTGCTCGCCGCCAACCGAGCCAACAATAGTTGTAATATCCATGAAAATGCCAACGTTATTGTCCGGATAGAGGATTTTTATCACTCCTGCCCTTTCAACAATAAACAGTCGCTCGTCGCCGGCATGCGCTATGTTCAAGGGTTCATTAAATCCACTTTTAATGAGTTCAACGTGAATTTTAGGCTGTGCAACCATTGAAATGTAAAAAAATAGGCTAATTGAAGTAAAAATGAAGCGCATAGAATGATTTTTGCTGTTTATTTGTTGAAAGTAAGACGAAAACGAGATTTTACAAAACTTATACAGATATAACATTTGTGATAGTTAATCGTTTTATAACTTTACTTCATCATTATGAGACTTAACCTATTCATTATAAGCGCAATTTGCCTGATTTTTACTTCATGTGAAGTTCAGGAGAACATTCAAGATGGCCAAACGGCATATAAGCTGAAAAAATATCAATTAGCAGCAGAATTATTGCAAAAAGATTATGCCAAAGCCGAACTTCCCGACGAAAAAGCGAAAATTGCCTACCAAATAGGTGAAAGTTATGCCTACAACAACAATTACGCTCAAGCAGCAGATTGGTACTTTAAGGCATCTGATTTAAGTTATGGCAGCCAAGCAACTTTGAATTATGCCTATATGCTTAAAGCACAAGAAAAATATGAAGAAGCGATAAAAGAATTTGAAAAATATTTAATGGATGAACCATTTCGCAGACCGGAAATGACTTTAGAAATGAATGCATGCAAATCGGCAATTGAATGGAAACAGCGACAAGAAAACGAATATGAGCGCGATACTTATGTTACAGAATTAAATGCATTAAATTCAAGTGATGCAGATTTTAATCCGGTAATTTTTCAGAACGATAAATTAGTTTTTACATCTTCAAGAGAATCATCAACAGGAGAAAATAAAGATTCATGGACGGGAGATAAATATTATGATTTATATGTAAGTAATATCAACAGCGAGCTCAGCTTCTCGTCACCGGAAATATTTAAGGGGCCTTTTAATGCTGAATTTAATGATGGCACTTTAGCTTTTAATAGTATTTTCACGGAAGTATATTTTACACGCTGCGGAAGCAGTGATCGCAAAATAGATGATTATTGCGGCTTGTTTGTTAGTAATTATTCGCCAGATGGCGGATGGAGTGAGCCGATTGCATTACCATTTTTTGATGATACCAGGAATATTGGTACACCCTGTTTATCGCCCGACAATCAAACCCTATTTTTTGCGGCGGTGAATCCTGATGGTTATGGTGGTGCCGATTTATATATGAGTAAACGCATAGATGGCGGTTGGGATGCAGCAGTTAACGTAGGACAGGTAATTAATACAAATGGCAATGAAGTATTTCCCTATTTCGATAAACAAGGTGTAATGTACTTTTCGAGCGATAGGCATCCTGGAATGGGTGGATTGGACATCTTTTCAGCAACTTGGAAAAATGGCAAATTCAGCAATATTAAAAACATGGAATACCCGATTAATTCGGGCGCAGATGATTTTGGATTAATTATGCTAGATAAAAAACGGAATGCAAATAGCGATACATTAAGTGCAGGTTATTTCTCGTCTAACCGCAAGGGAGGTAAAGGAGATGATGATATGTATTTATTTGTAAAAACAACAAAAAAATTGCGTCCACCGGTTTATGTGCTTCAGGCAAGTATTTTACAAAAAGTTTATTCCGATTCTATGGATGTAAACAGTATTGTTTTAGATACCATTGTACTTAATAAGTCGGTTGCAACGCTTGCGTATCCAAATGAACTTACTTTATTGGGCAAATGGAATATTAAAGAAGATGGTGGCTTTAAAGTGCAAATAGATTCGTTAAAAGAATATAAAATTACGGGGATGAAGGATGGATATTTTAACAATACCACATTTGTATCCACCAAAAACATACAAGGAAAACCCGGTGATACCGTAATTATTTATGCAGAAGTAGTGTTAGATAAAATACCAATTGCCATTGGCGAAAAAGCAGGTGAAATTAAACTCAAAAATATTTATTACGATTATAATGATTCCTCATTACGTGCAGAATCGTTTCCTGAGTTAGATAAACTCGTGAAACTATTAAATGAAAATCCGGGATTAAATATTCAACTCAATTCACATACCGATTCGCGCGGTAACGATAAATCCAACCAGAAACTGAGTCGCGGTAGAGCGAATAGTGTAGTTAAATATTTAATTGAAAAAGGCATTCTCGCCGAGCGATTAACTTATAAAGGATTTGGAGAAACCTCACCAAGCACTTTAACTGCCGATGAAACTTTACCTGATGGGAAGATTGTTCCTAAAGGCTCCGTTTTAACCGAAACATTTATTAATACTTACAAAAGCAATAAAGAAAATTTCGAATACTTGCATCAACTGAACAGACGCACTACTTTTCAAGTAACAAGTGCTACGATGAATATTGAGTCGGAAGATGCTGAGGAGATAAAAGTTGATGAAGCGGATTGAACAATGTTGATACCATTTCACATCTAAACACCCAAAGTAAATAATGATAAAGTGAATTGATAATTTATAAATCAATTCACAATCACTTTTTTACTATACACAATTTTCCCATGGCTTACCATATCAACTAAATAAATACCGGAAGCTGCATCTATTGGAATTACAATTTGATTGGTATTTACATAACCAACGGCAATTTTAGCTCCTTGCAAATTAACAATTTGATAGCTCAAATCTGCAGTTAATTCTTTAATATTTATAAATACAACATTGTTAAAAGAATATATCTGAAAATTATTATTTGCAACGGTTAAATCGTTTACACCAACATAGCTAACGGTACTTCCGGCTTCAATCGGCTTGTCAGGTTCTACCTCATAAGCATAGTCATGAATAATTAATCCTTCTGCCGAATCAATTACACTGCATCTAATCCAGCCATAATGCAATTTGTCTTCTTCATCTACAAAACGCACACCGAGAAATTTTTCACTTTCGTTGGGGAACCAGAAGCCTCCGGAATCAAAAATATGATCTCCATTATTTCGGTATGACTTGAATGCCATACTTTGATAAAACCAATCTTGAAATTCTAACTTCTCATCTATTAATTCATTAGATAATATTAAAAAAGGGTGATGAAAAATATATTCAACACCATAATATTCATATTGTATTGTAGAAGTGCCCGCAATTTGATTCTGTAGATTAAAATATCCCCCTGCCAATTGAACAAATCGTTCAAATGAATTAATATTGCTTCCAGAACTTGTAATTGTGGTAAATGTTGTATGCCAATTTAAAAAAAGAAAATCTGATATACCGTTCTGATCCATATCAAGTGTATCATATTCGTTATATGCATCTAAAGTAATATCCGGTTCAATGTCTATATATACAACTTGGGAATTTATGTTATTAATAGTTAAAAATGAACTAGCAAAAGCGGAATATTGAAGTAGTGAAAATCGTTTCGATCTCATAAAATTAATTTTTAACAAATGAAGCAAAATGAGTTAATCCGTTTTGGTCGAGCACTTTTAAATAGTAAGTGCCGCTGCTTAAATTACCAACTTGTAAATTTCCAGCATTATTTATTATTTGTTGATCTATTAATTGCCCTCCGGCATTTAAAATAGTTACTTGCAATTGCTCGGCAAGCACCAAATTGTTTGACTCAAGTGTAACATTTAGCTTACTGTTTGTTGGATTGGGATACAGGTATAACGTGCTTTCAGCGTTAGTTACTGGCTTGTTCCTTTCCGGAGGATAGAATACCGAAATGGGTATTTTAAAATAGCCTAATGAGTAACCGGGAACAGAAACACATGTTTCACCGGGTTTAGGTTCTGTCAAGCAATTAGGTATATTTTCAAATTCACGAATAGCCATTGGGTTTTCGGCACGAATTTCAAATGGATGCAATACATCTGTTACGCCACCACAAGTGTAGCAGGTATTTAA
>JANMLV010000043.1:0-9664 GCA_031372705.1 Bacteroidota bacterium
AAGTAGGATGGCCGACAATTGGCATTTCGACTTCTTTTATGTAGATAAAGGATATTACTATAATCAAGTAAAAGCCTTTATGGATAATTTTGACAATGTAAAGGTGGTATTTTACGATACATTGGAGAAAAATTCGGATAAATTGCTGAATGACATATACGAATTTCTTGCAGTTGGAAAAGCTGCGGAAAAAGAAATGGTAAAGCGGAATCAAAGTGGTGAAATGAAAGTGAAATGGTTTAAGCAAATCATCACAACTCGAAAAAATCCAATTTTAAATGGCATTAGAAAAATGCTGGGTCGTGATACGAAAAAGAAATTGAGGAATTGGGTGAAAGATAAGTTGTTGCGCTATAACTTGAAGAAAACGGAAATGAATCCTGCAACAAGAAAAAAATTAGTAGAATTATATAAATCGGATATTATAAAATTACAATCGCTGGTAGACAAAGACCTCAGTGATTGGATGCGCAATTAATATGGAAACAGTAAAACCTAATTTCGTTTGTATTGGTGCTCAAAAAGCAGGAACAACTACGTTGGCAGATATTTTAAGTCAGCATAGCGATATCTGTATACCACCACTGAAAGAAACCAAGTTTTTTCTGTTTGATGAAGATTATAAAAAGGGTGAAGATTACTATGCCGGTTTTTTCACCAATTACAAGGGTCAAAAGGCTGTTGGAGAGTTTGATCCTGATTATTTATTGTTTCCCCATACGGCTGAGCGCATCCTCGAAACGCTGGGCGAAGATGTGAAAATTATTGTTGTGCTGCGCAATCCTGCAGACAGAGCCTATTCACATTATCTGATGACGAAGAAGAAGGGTTTAGAACCTTTTCCATTTGAACAAGCATTAGTTGAGGAGCAGCATAGAAAAGAGGATATTAAAACCCGGAAAATATTCGCATACACAGAGCGCGGTTTTTATGGCAGGCAGTTGCAAGCGTTTTTAAACGTTTTTCCGCCTAAAAATTTCTTGTTTTTGATATTTGAAGAAGATTTTTTGAAAAACAAGGCTCAAACCTTGAAAATAGTGGAATCTTTTTTAGGGGTTGGCAACGAGGCGCTCCCTATTGACCTCCATAGTAATGAAGCCGGCGAAGCCAAAAACGAAGCTTTGAGAGATTTGGTAAGAAAGCCTAACTTTGTAAAAAGCATTTTGAAATCGATAATGCCCTCAAAAGCATTTAGAAAAAATATCAGGAAATTTTTCATTAGTAAGAATCAACAAAAAGTAACAGTGCCTAAGTTAACAGAAGCACAGCGAAAAGAACTGATAGCGCAATATTTTATAGATGACATTCATTTAACAGAAACGCTGATAAATAGAAACCTAGGAGTTTGGTATAAATAAGTATGGGAATTTTAGCACAGGAAAAAGGAATATTTAAGGAGCCAATGTCGGTTTTCGGGAAAACCATCATTTTGGTTATCTTTATTTTATTTACTACCCGTATCCTCACAAGGACTCCATTAGTAGATTATTATACACCCTTCGAAATTCTATGGTACACTTTCATCATCACCTTTACATTTTTGTATGCCATGTATCTCTTCTTGGTTCGCAAAACGGTAGATGAGATACATTATTATTATATCTTAATTATTTTAATGCCCATTTGGGCCGGTTTTTTTGCAGTGTTAAGTGAAGGACAACCATTTATGCAAGGTTTATCATCTCAACGACATTGGTATGGAATCAGTGGTATTTTCGTAATTATTTATTTGCTCCAAACAAGATTTTTTACCATTGGCGATTTGTTTAGAGCTATGAAATGGTTAGGATGGGGAACAATGATTTATTTTATTTTGTGTTATATTTTTCTCGACCCAAGGCAATATCTCGACTACTCGTTTGTTGGATATAGTGATATCAAAGGCGGTTACCGATTTAAATTTGGTATCGACTTTATTGCATTTTTGTCGGTGTATTATACAGTGAAGTACATAAAACAACGCGACAGCACCAGTTTGTTTTTATCAGGCATTAATCTTTCTTATTTATTCTTTTTGCATCAAGGTAGATCAGTAATGTTGTCGGTTGTAGCAACGTTAGCTATTTTTTATATGTTTGAAGTAAACTGGCAACGCGCAATTAGAGTATTTATGACTATAGGCGTTGTGTTCATGTTTGTAATGGGTGTTATGTTTGCCATTATTCCTGACAGGGTTAACGATTATATTATTCAGTATACGAGTTTAGCAACAGTTGTATTCACCGGGAATGCATCGGGTGAAAGTTCAGTTGACGCGCGATTAGAAGAGATTGGTATCTTGCTGTTATACCTTCAAGACTATTCAATCGGTTGGTGGGTAGGTGTAGGTAAATTAGGTGCCGAAAGCCAAACTTCAACAGGAACCCATGATATTAGTACCGTGCCTCCCGGCGATATTGGTATTCTAGGTTCCATTATGACATATGGAATTATCGGGTCCCTATTTATTTATATGCAGTTTTTAATTGCATTCAGAAGCGGAAAATTTATCCGGCGGTATAAAAACGAACCATTCATGATAGCATCGAAATATTTCTTAATATTTTGTTTTCTATCTTCGCTGGCTAAGGGTTATTTGTTTATGCAACCGGGTTCTACAGCAATCTTTATCATGGTAATTTATGCCTACAAACTTTTGGAAGTGCAAATGGATAAACAAGGATTACCTGAATCATTAACTCTTAAAAACTCTTTTTAAAATATATCATTTTATGCAATTAATAAATGCTGAAAAACGAATTCTAGTTATTGGATCATTAAATGCAAACCCGGCAGATAGGGCAATTAATCGTGATAATATTCGCAGTCTGCAAATAATTGATGATACAGAAAAAATTCAGCCGGTTACTTTCTTCAACACATGGGGTGAGCTTGGTATGAGTAGCTTGTGTTGGCATGAATCAGATCCATATACGTTATATGTGGCATCCAGTAATGAAGTATTTAAATTTTCGTTGAAAGAACAAACGTATACCAAATTAGATATCCCAAACCTAACTGATATTCATGAAATAACAATGATTGGTAACAAAGTTTGGATTTCAAATACCAAACACGATGAAATTGTGAGTTATGATATACAGTCGAATAAAATTGGTGAACGAATTAATCTAACAGATTTTAAATCAAATACGCCGGAAGATGGCGAGGGTGATGATGATGTAGAAGTAGTTGATAAATTTCATTGCAATTTAATTTTCGAAGGATACGAAGGTGATTTATATATTTTGGTTCATCATACATCGGGACGACAATTAATGAAGCGCATTGCTCAAAAGTTTATTAAAAGTCAAGGCAACGGCGGTGTGGTGAATATTATAAAAAGGAAACGTCATCCCCTAAATTTTAAAGCTCCACACAGTGTTCGAAAAATTAACAATCAGTATTGGGTTTTTGATAGCGGGCATTTTGAATTAAAAATATTTGATAAAAACTGGAATTTTCTCCGCACAATGGATACCAAAGGGTTTGGTCGCGGTGGCGATTTAGATACCACTAGCAATATTTATTACGCTGGTGTTAGCGAAACCAGAAAGCGCTATTTAGGATTGTTTCCGGGTGGTGAAGCAGTACCAAATATGGTGCAGGTTTTTGCAGTTAGTGAATATAAATTATTAGGGTCTATTAAAATTCCTAATATCGAGCAAATTAATAACGTATATTGCTTACAAAAGGATGTAGCTGAGTTGTTATTGAATTTCAAAGCTTAATGAGTTTAACGAATTCCATATTACCAAATTTCATTGTAGTAGGTGCCAATAAAGGCGGCACTACCTCTATATATCATTACCTCAAGCAACATCCTGAAGTTTATTTATCGCCGGTTAAAGAACCGCATTTTTTTTCGTCGGATATTGATGTAAATCTGTTTAAACGCGAGTTCGCACAAAATAAATTGCAAGATATCGACAAGTATGTAAATGGCGATATGGAGCAGGAATTTCATGCAGCGTTTATTAGAGATGAATCGCAGTATAGAAAGTTGTTTAAAAATGTGCAGGCTGAAAAAGCAATAGGAGAGTTAAGTACTTCTTATTTGTATTCTAATACTGCTGCTGCTGAAATAAAAAAATTAATTCCCAATTGTAAAATAATTATTTGCTTACGCAATCCTATTGAACGCGCTTTTTCACATTATCGCATGAATTTGTGGACCGGTAACAGCAACGAATTCGATTTTTTAAAGGCATTGGAAGCTGATTTTAACCACGACCCAAAGGTTTGGGGTAATGCACATTTATACACTGAAATAGGCATGTATTATGAACAGGTGAAACGCTATCTGGATTTATTCGGCAAAGAAAATGTAAAAATTATTTTTACCGAAGACATGAAGCGCGATGCATCAAGTGTAATTCGTGAGCTATACGCATTTATTGGCGTTGCCGTAGATTTTACACCGGATACCTCAACCCAATATAATGAAGTGTTTACACCAAAATTTAAAAATCTCACATGGTTCTTAAATAAATCTGGCATACGGCCATTAATGAAGAAATTTTCACCATCATTCATTAAAAAAATGGTAGTTAAAATGTTTTATAAAGGCAAAAGCGACAAAGGGACTATATCGGCTGAGGCAAAAGCATTTTTAGTGAGCAAGCTGGAGCAGGATGTTACACAGCTTGGCCAATTATTAAATAAAGACTTATCCAACTGGTTAAAATAATATTCCATGACGCCCAAGGTTTGTATCGTTTTAGTAAATTATAAAACATGGCAAGATACTGTCGAGTGCATGGAAAGTATTCTGCGGAGCGACTATAAAAATTATCAAATTGTAGTTGTTGAAAATGGCGGAGGCGACGAAAGTTGGGAGCAGATGCTAAAATGGACACGCGGAGAAAAAATTGCAGATTTTGATCCTACAAATAAATTGTTGAAATTAAGTCACCCTCCGGTTCACAAGCCAATTCTATATTTTAGAGCTGAGAACGGCGAATCAGACACACTGCGTTTAGGTCCATTAGATGGCATAATGCCAATCCTTTATATCAACAGCAAAATTAATTTGGGATTTGCCGGTGGAAATAATGTAGGTATAAGATATGCCATGAATAGTAATTTCGATTACGTTTGGTTGCTTAATAATGATACAGTAATTGAACCCAATGCGATTACTGAATTGGTGAATTACTGCGAATTAAAAATAGAGCAGAAAGAGCAGGTAGGCATTGTTGGCAGTAAATTAATGGTTTACCATCAGCCGGAAAAAATGCAAGGTGTTGGGGCAATATTTAATAAGTATTCCGGCAAATCGAAAATAATTGGTGCGCAAGAGATTGATACTAATCAATACGATGCAGCTGAAATAAAATGCAATTATGTTATAGGAGCATCCATGTTTGTATCTAAGCCATTTTTAGAAAATGTAGGATTGATGAGTGAAGAATATTTTCTTTATAATGAAGAAAATGATTGGAGCGCCAGAGCCAAGTTAAAAGGGTGGAAGGTTGGCGTAGCGTTAAAAAGTAAAGTATATCATAAGCAAGGTGCATCAACCGGCAATAGCCCTAAGAAAAGCAAATGGCAAATTACTGCCTTGAATTACAAATACAGAGGAAAAATTAAATTATACAAAAAATATTATCGTCCCCAATTGCCATTTCTATATCTGCATTTATTAACCCGCAGTTTTAAATATATTATGAAGGGAAATAGGAGCGAAGCAAAAGTGATTTACGGTGCAATATTTAATACAAAATTTGAATCATGATTATTAGTCACAAACACAAGTATGTTTTTGTTGAGTTGCCACAAACAGCCAGCAGCGCAATTGCAAAAGAATTGAAAGCCAATTACGATGGTCATGAAATTTTATTTAAACATGCGTTATACAGCACCGATTTTTTAAAGCAGGCAACTGCCGAGGAAAAAACGTTTACAGTAATTAGCGGTTTGCGCAATCCGATGGATATTTGTGTAAGTAATTATTTCAAATTTAAAACCGACCACGAAAACAGATATTCTAATCCGCGTTTAATGCAGCATGGCTTCTTGCGCAAGTATATTATGCGTTGGTGGAATGTTCGTCAGTATAAATCTATTGTTGGCAAGGGCGAATCGTTTGAGGCTTTTTTTACAAGAGCTTACAGTGTGCCTTATGCAAGTTGGAGTATTATAGAACACAAGCGTATGGATTTTATTATCCGTTTCGAAAATCTTAACGACGATTTTGCCGAAGCATTGCGTGTAATTGGCGTTGATAAAGTGCGCGACATCCCTGTTGCCAACAAAACAGCAGAAAAAACAAAAACGTTTTGGGAATATTACGAAACAGAAGAATCGAAACGTCGTGCAAAATATATTTTTGGACCGTATTTAAAACGATGGAACTACGATTTTCCGGAAAGTTGGAATCATATTAAAATTCCATGGTACGCTTTTGTGATGTATAATATGGTGAATGCAGCACGTATTGTTTTCTGGAAATTCTTGCGTTAATTTTATGAATAAACTGCCTACATTTTTAATTGTTGGTGCGGTAAAAGCCGGTACAACTTCATTGCATGAGTATTTACAAATGCATCCGGAAGTTTTTATGTCGCCGGTAAAAGAAACAAATTATTTTAGTGATGCCGATATGCTTTTCGAGCATTTTAATGTCGACTATCGTCAAGATGTAAATATTAATTTAGATAAGTATTTGGATGGTCCTATGGACAAGAAGGTGCATATTGCGCATGTTAGAATATCAGACCAATACCATAAACTTTTCAGAGATGTCCGGAATGAAAAGGCAATAGGAGAGGTGAGTAATTCTTATTTATACTTGCCATCAACCCCCTCAAAAATTAAAGCGGAGTTGCCGGATGTAAAAATTGTGATGATACTGCGTAACCCGATTGAACGATTGTATTCGCAATACCTCATGAATTTAAAACTTGGAAAGATTGTTGAACGCGATTTATTAAAAGAAATTGCAGCAGATCAAGTGAAGCATGTGAAAGGTTGGGGTGTGAGTCACTTGTATCTTGAAGTGGGCAATTATTATGAGCAGGTAAAACGCTACTACGATAATTTTCCGGCCAATAATATCAAAGTAATTATATTCGACAATTTTAAGCAAGATGCTTCGGCAGTAATGAAAGATTTATTTAGTTTTTTGGGTGTTGATGCTAATTTTGAAATTGATATGACCCAACGATTTAATGAAGCCGGTATGCCCAGGTTTGGGAAGTTAAATTATTGGTTAACGCAAATTGGCGTTTACGGTTTGGTAAAAAAGGTTTTTTCGCCGGAGTTAAAAGAGAAGATTAAAAGTATAATTTATACAAAAGATAATATTCCTAAAATTACGGCTGCCGAGAAACAACATCTGCAAGATTATTACCGAAACGATATTAGCAAACTTGAAGTCTTATTGAACAAAGACTTATCAATGTGGCTACGTTAGTGTCTTAATACTTATTTTATTTCTCACTTTGTAGTAGCATTTTGCGTAGCTTAGCACCATCGAGCGGGTATTCGAATAGGTATTTTGATGTTCCAAAACTTAATGCTGAAACTATCATGAGTGGAACAATTAAATCATATCCACCGGTTATTTCTGCTATTAAAAAAATTGCAGTAAGTGGTGCATGAAAAATTCCACTTAATACACCTGCCATTGCAACAATAGTAAAATTACTAATAGGCAAATTAAACAAGCCTGTAATGTTTAATAATGATGCAAATGCATAACCTAAATAAGCACCGGTAAATAGTGATGGCGCAAAGTTACCTCCGTTGCCTCCACTGCCGAGTGTAATGCCGGTAGCTACCACTTTTAATAACATGATGACAAGCGTTAGTAAGATTAGCGCCCAAGGGTCATTTAAATTACTATCTAAAATTGAACCATTTAAAGAAGCGGCCGGGTCTAGTTCTGCCAGATTTTTAATGGAGATATATCCTTCGCCAAACAAAGGAGGAAATGCTAAAATTAAAAGTCCTAATATCAACCCGCCAACTAGCGCTTTATGAAGATAATATTTTTGTTTTATTCGTTTTAACCAATGTTCAATAAGTGAAAACATTTTAATATAATACACAGATAATACGCCTGCAATTAATCCTAAAACAACATAGAATGGAACATTTCTATAATTAAAAGGTTCAAGCAAATTGAAGCTGAGCAAAACTTGTTCATTTAAAATAATATCAGATAAAATTGCACCACTGGCAGCAGCAATTAAAATTGGAATAAATGCAGCAACAGATATTTCGGTAATTAATACTTCAACGGCAAATAATACACCTGCTATAGGAGCATTAAACGTTGCGGCAATTCCGGCTGCTACACCGCAAGCTAACATGATAGTTCTTTCTTCAGGTTTTACTTTATATGTTTTACCATAATTAGAACCAATAGCGGCACCTGTAGTGACAATTGGTGTTTCCAGTCCGGTTGAGCCACCTGTGCCAACGGTAATGGCACTGGTAATAATATGGGAATACATGAGGTGTTTTGGTAACTTACTTTCTTTGCGTTTTATGGCATATTGGATGCTTGCGTTTCCTCCTCCCAAATTGCTATTATAACGATAGCGCACAATTATGGCAGTAGCAACAATGCCAACCAAGGGGAATAAAGCATATACATAACTGGAGATATAACCCCTGTTTACCTCGGTAAATAGGAACTCGTTGATGTAAAATACCATTGCCTTCAGTAGAATGGCCGCTAAGGCAGAGGTAATGCCGATAAGCACTCCAGAGATGATTAAAAACTGCTTATCGTTGAGGTGGCGCTGAAAAAAGGTAATTAATCGCTCATGCAACCGCAGCAACTTAATTGCCCTTTCTGACAAATCTTTTGGTTGAATTTGCATATTAGAAGGGTTAAAAGTAACCATTCCTATTGGAAAACTCGGGAAAATACGTATCTTTGCACCCCAATCTCAAACCTCCCGTTAATCGGGATTGATTCTGAGACATTTTTTAACTAAAAAAACATGTTTTAACATGGCTACTAAAATCAGATTACAGCGTCACGGTAGAAGAAAATCGCCTTTCTATCACATTGTTGTGGCAAATGTTACCTCTCCAAGAGACGGTAAATTTATCGAGCGATTAGGAACTTACAACCCAACAACTGTTCCTGCACAAATCACTATCAACGTAAATAAGGCTGTAGAATGGCTCCAGAAAGGCGCTCAACCTACAACTACTGCATCAGCAATTTTGCGTTACAAAGGTGTTTTATACAAAAAACACTTATTGCGTGGTGTAAGCAAAGGTTCATTTACTTTGGATGTTGCAGAACAAAAATTTACTGAATGGCAAGTATCTCACGAAGGTGCCGTTATGGATCACGTGAAGAAAGTTGAAGCAACTGCTGCTTCTAAGAAAGCTGCTGAGGTTGCAAGAATTACTAATAAGCGTCTTGAAGAAGCATCTAAAAAAGCTGCTGCTGAAAAAGAAGCGCAAGATGCTGCTAACCAAGCTGCAGAAGAAGCTGCTGCCGTTGTGGAAACACCGGAAGTTGAAGCTGTAACTGAAGTTACAACTGATGAGGCTCCTGAAGCAACAACAGAAGAAGCTCCGGAAGCAACAACTGAAGAAACTACAAAAGAATAATTACGCGTGGGAAACGAACTGGTATCAATCGGTTACGTAATTAAAACCCACGGTGTTCGAGGGCACCTAAGAATCGCCTTTGCAGAAAATATTAAAGAGCTTT
>JANMLV010000074.1:0-4986 GCA_031372705.1 Bacteroidota bacterium
TTACAGAGGATTGGTTAACTTTTTTTAATGCCGGCAAAGCTGCTTGAATAATTGTTGCTGCACCTGTAACTTGTAATTGGTAATCTTGAATAAAATCGGCTTGCGTAAATCGAGCAAATGGTTTTAAAACAATGGCGCCCGGACAATACACTAAACCATCTAATTGCTCAGGTATGAAATTAGCAGGAATAGTATCAAGCACATTGTAATGCACATATTTTACAATGGCTGTATTGGTTTGAGGATGTGCATTAAATGTAGCAATAACCTGATTGTCATTTGCTTCTAAATTTGCCACCAACGCTGCACCAATTCCCGACGAACCGCCAATTATTAGATATGTTTTCAATTTATTGTGTTTTTGTTTTTATTCATTCTGCACTTGTCGCTGCAATAGATTACCGACTCCCAATTTTTCTCCCATTTTTTTCTCCAAGTAAAGGGACGATTACAAATTGGGCAAATTTTTTCGGGTAAATGCAATTTACTATGCATGATTAATCCTTTAATTCCAATTCAATTTTCCTTTGCTTTATTAATTCATTTACAATTATAGTATCTCCATCTAAATCTTCTGTTACTGATACTAACAAATATTTCTTTTTCCCTTCATAAAAAAACACTTCCTGACCAATTTTTAAGGAAACTCCGCTATTCGAAAATGGCGACAGGTTGGGATTCATAACCGTTGGAATGTTCAACGGGATTGACTTTGCACTATTATTCCGCAAAGTAAAAGATGCATACTCTTTTGGGGAGGATGTTGTTAATACAAGACTTAAGATGGCTGCGAAAAGAAGGTTCATTTATTCGGTTTTATGTAAAACAGCACTATCAAACAATTGTTCAATCAACAGCAAGTGCAACTAAACCAAGATAATTGCCTTTTAAACGAATTTTACCTTAAACTAAAATGATTGACACCAATTAATGTATCAATCATTTCATGCGCATATTTTAATCTCCTTAAAACAACTTCGTCTGCTTACCGTCGCCTTTGCTGTCTTTATTCTTTTTAGCGTCTAAATCCCATTCAACCTGATTACCTACTTTTAGGTTGGTAGTATCACTCTTAGGGTCAATGGGATTATTTTCAGGAATTGTTTCCACCTCATTTTCATCTTCCCCTTTCATGCCGGTTACTTTCTTAATTTCATATTGGCTTAGGCGATTTCCTTGACTCTTCCAGCCTTTAATATCTATAAAATCGGCTACTTCAATTAATTCTTTTACCTCCTCACCTTTTCTACCCTTAACAAGTATTAATTCTAAAACAGGGAATGGATGATTAGTTGCGTAATATAATTTAGAACCCGGAGTCTCACCAATAAATAAATACTTTTTATCGGGAACAATGGCTTCAATATAGAATCGCTTTACATACATTTGTTTTTGCGCATTATCCCAATAAGCAGCAGAAATTACATCTTGCTCATTAAATTTTTCTACCAATAAAACATCGCACATTTCGAATCTGTTGCTGAGTTCGAAATTGGTGAGCTCATAATTGCCATCGCGATAAATAACTAATATATTATCACCTGTATCAAACTCACCTAAATACCTTCCGCGTGTATCATTATTTAATCGGCCAACAGTTTCATCTAACCAAATTTTTCTGCCGCCCAAAGTAGAAGTGCCTTTTTCTTTTTGCAGAACCTTCCGCAATGGATATTTTGTAATGGTATTACCCATGCTGGTTCTGCCCTTAACTGCCAATTCACCAAAATCAAAATCAAATATTTTAATTTTAGCTTTCGCATTCGGGTGCAATTGAATGCTGATAACTTCACTTTCAGAATTCGGATTGGCAGAAAAATACCAAACCTTACTCTTGGCATTACCTTGCGTTAAATCATATTCCTTATCTCTGGTAATTGCTGTAACATTAAATCTTTTAGCAAATGCTTTCCCCGTTTTGCTGTCGGAATAAAGCATGTGGTAGGTCATGCGCTCGTCTTCCTTTTTCCAGACTGCCACATATAAAATCTTTTTACCAATAAACACTTTATCGGCAATACGCACAACTTTCATTTTACCTTCATCAGTAAAAGCAATAACATCATCAATATCGGAGCAGTCGCAAATAAACTCGTCTTTTTTCAAACCAAATCCCACGAAACCCTCTTCCCTATTCACGTATAGCTTTGAGTTATTGGCAACAACTGCTTTGGCTTCAATGTTGTCGAATTTCCGGATTTCCGATTTTCGCTCTTTGCCTTTGCCGTATTTCTTTAATAAATCTTCAAAATATTTAATGGCATAATCGGTGAGGTGACGCAAATGATGTTTTATTTCTTTCATCTCTGCTTCTAAGGCTCTTATATATTCATCAGCTTTAAAGGCATCGAATTTCGATATGCGTTTGATTTTAATTTCAGTTAAGCGAACAATATCATCTTCAGTAACTTCGCGCACTAATAATTGTTTGAATGGTGTTAAACCTTTATCAATTGTTTTGATAACAGCTTCCCATGTTTCGCACTCTTCTATATCGCGATAGATTCTATTTTCGATAAATATTTTTTCAAGCGAACTGAAATGCCATTTCTCATTTAGTTCTTCAAGCCTTAATTCAAGTTCTTTTTTTAATAGCTCTTTTGTATTTTTTGTGGAGCGACGTAATATTTCATCTACCGTTAAAAAAACCGGTGAATCTGCTTCAATAACACAAGTTGAAGGTGAAATGGAAATCTCACAATCGGTAAAAGCATACAACGCATCAACGGTAACATCAGGAGAAACGCCTGCAGCTAATTCAATGGAAATTTCAACAAATTTTGCCGTGTTATCTGTTACTTTTTTAATTTTAATTTTTCCTTTATCGTTTGCTTTAATAATTGATTCGATAATTGAGGATGTAGTTGTGCCGTAAGGAATTTCTTTAATTAATATTGTCTTTTTATCGGCTACTTCCATTTTTGCTCTGCAACGCACTTTGCTGCCGCGTTCGGCACTATGATACTCAGACACATCTATAAACCCACCATTTTGAAAATCGGGCAATATTTGTGTTGGATTACCTTTAAGTACTTCTATACTTGCAAGAATTAATTCACAGAAATTATGCGTTAATATTTTAGTAGATAAACCAACAGCAATACCTTCTACGCCCATTGCCAAAACCAAAGGAAACTTAACCGGTAAAAAAACAGGTTCCGCTTTTCTGCCGTCGTAGCTTAATTGCCATTCGGTAGTTTCTTTATTAAAAACTACTTCGAGCGCAAACTTTGATAATCGCGCTTCAATATAACGTGGTGCTGCGGCATCGTCGCCGGTTCTAACATCGCCCCAGTTTCCTTGGGTTTCAATTAGTAAATCTTTTTGGCCAATGTTAACGAGTGCATCACCAATGGCTGCATCACCGTGAGGGTGGTATTGCATGGTTTGACCAATTACGTTGGCAACCTTGTGAAAGCGACCGTCGTCCATTTCGCGCATAGCGTGTAAAATCCTGCGTTGAACAGGCTTTACGCCATCGCGAATATCAGGAACTGCACACTCTAAAATTACATAACTGGCATAATCGAGAAACCAATCTTTATACATGCCTGAAACATGCGTAGTGGTGGTTTTTTCGTGCACAGGTCTTATTTCTTCCGAATTCCCGTTCTCCTCAGCCTTATTATCCGTCTTCTTTTTTGCCATTTTAGTTCAAAGTAATGCCATCCGGCAAGGTCAAAAATAAACATTAGGTATAG
Organism: Bacteroidota bacterium; assembly: GCA_031372705.1. Lineage (GTDB taxonomy): Bacteria > Bacteroidota > Bacteroidia > Chitinophagales > BACL12 > UBA7236. Next base: position 3,702 of record JANMLV010000074.1, read on the forward strand.
AGCGGCTATCATAAGTTTTCCACCTTAAGTCATGTATAAAATCAAGAATGCACTTTTTTAAACCTTTACCCAACCAAGCGACAACTTATCACGTGTATAGGTTTGAAAGTATTTTATAACCATTAAAAAGACAGGTATTATGAAAAGCAAATTGAGCAAACTTTATGCACTCTTGTTCGTCCTCCTCGGGTTCGCATACGCTTCATGCGGTGAGTTTCCATTCGACGGACTTGGAGATGCAGACCCTGACCTGACAGACACGATTTTTGATGAACCGGAAGATTCGGTTTGGATTGATGATGGCGATACGACCGACATTGGTGGTTGGCCCGATGATTCTACAGACATAGATTGGCCGGATGATACGCTGGATGGTGGATGGCCTGAAGATACCATCGTTTGGCCCGGTGATACCTTGGTTGAAGAAGATTCAATTCCGTAAATGCTGATAGGTACCTTTCTGCTCAATTGGGCAGAAAGGTTTAAATTTTTATATAAAAACAAGATGCTCAATTTAATCAACATTGCATACCTTAAAACAAATACGATATGACCGTTTAACTTTACCAATTAAAGACAACACATTTGTCTGCAGCCACAGCATGGGCATAGAGCCGGAATTATTAAATAAATCAGCAACAGGGAACAAACAAGCCCAATATTTATTATACAAGCAGAGTTATAGCTTGTTAATGAGTATTTGTAACCGTTATGCTCAAAATTTTGATGATGCTATGGCTTTACTCAACCTCGGATTTTTGAAAATAATATTAAATGCCGAAAAGCGCAAAAGCAACGTCCCCGTTGAGTTGTGGATGCGTAGAGTAATGATAAACACCATAATTGACGAGTTCAGAAAAAATAAAAATTACAACGAACAGACCCAATTAAAGGACTTTTCAGATCATTCAATCGACAACAATCAAAACCAGTCGGTTGAAAATGAATATACACAACATATAAGTAGCGATTTACTCAACAATTTGCTTTTACGCCTGCCGGAAGTAACCGGTAAGGTGTTTAATTTATTTGCTATTGACGGGTATTCACATAAAGAAATTTCAAACTTGCTCGGTATGAGCGAAGGAACATCAAAATGGCATGTAAATAATGCCAGAACATTATTAAAAAATTGGATTAAGTAATTGCAATATGTCAAAAAACAAAAACGATAAAAATCAGCAAAATCCGGTAGATAAAATCTTCCGCGAGGGTTTGCATGACCGTTCTTTTGAATTTGATGAAAAATACTGGGAGGAAGCACAACACACACTCAGCAATTTTG
>JANMLV010000125.1:0-3273 GCA_031372705.1 Bacteroidota bacterium
GAAACTTGAAGGCCAGCAGAACTCTGCTCAACGAATTGAGCAGGCTATAGCGGAAAGAGCAACTGCAATTAAAAATGAAATGCCCAAAATATTATGGGATTAAATATCGAATACCTTGATGGTCAAACACCTTTAGAAGAGGATGAGAAAGAAGGACTTCTAATTCCTGAAATTGCAACACGTGGCGAATTAGATGAATTTGAGCAACAGAATATTGAAGAAGCCATTGAATGGACTTTACGTCGATCATTTAAATTGGAAGATGTATTTACTGAATCATTTATTAAATTTTTACATATTAAAATGTATGGTGATGTTTGGAAATGGGCTGGCGAATTTAGAAAATCAAATAAAAATATTGGTGTCGACAAATTTGAAATCACAATAGAGTTGAAAAAATTGTTAGACGATGTTATTTATTGGATTGAAAATAAAATATATGAACCCGATGAAATTGCCATTCGATTTAAACATAGATTAGTAAGCATTCATTGCTTCCCAAACGGAAACGGAAGACATAGCCGACTTATTGCTGATATTATTATTGAGAAAATCTTCAAGCTAAAAGTTTTTACTTGGGGAGCGGATGATTTAGTGCATGTAGGCGATGCAAGAAAAAAATACATCCGCGCACTCAGAGCTGCGGATAAAGGGAATTATAAACTGCTTATTGAATTTGCAAGGTTATAGTTTAAAATGCGTTTAAAAATGAGGAATGAAATTATAGCATTCGCAATGGATAAACTTCTCGTCCTATCGCATGAATTATGTACATAAAAAAATCCGCATATAAAGCGGATTTTTTATTTTCTTTCGTGATCCCGCTGGGACTCGAACCCAGGACCCCAACATTAAAAGTGTTATGCTCTACCAACTGAGCTACGAAATCGGAACCACTCGAATTGGGAGGTATTTTGCACCCCCTTTTTTCAAAAGTGTCGCAAAGATACAACCTTAAGTGGTAAATTAAAATAATATTAAAATTTTATTTCAATAGCACACCGTCAGCTACAAAACGAAGCTCTTCTTTGGTGGTTGTTATCGCATCTATTTCGGCTTGTGACTTACCAGCATCGCCGGCAAGGTGTTTTTGCTCGTCAACAGATACAGTTCTGATTTCTGCTTTGCCTTCAATTATAACTGTTTGGCCGCTAATATCTTTCGGAACAAAAAATGCATAATCTTTAAATGTAACCATCATTGTTTGGCCATTGCCTGCATCTAAAGTCATCCAGCAACCTTTTGCCTGACATACACTCGTTACAGTGCCTGATACTTTTCCGGTATATCCGTTAGCCTTCGCTTTGTCGGCAGCTACGTTTTTAACGTTTGCTGCGCCATCGGCAGTTATTGTCTTGCCGAATGATCTTGTTCTGGAAGAATCGCCGGCTGTATAGCTCGCAAATTGGAATACAGACCCTTCATTCATGGTCATGTCTTCCATATCATCGCTATGATCGTCTTTTTTGTCTTTACCACCGCATGATACCATCATGATGGTTCCTGAAATGAACAGGAGGCTATATACTAGTTTTTTCATATTCAAAATATTTACTGCAAAGGTAAACCCAAATCGGTATTGATTGGTTCTAAATTTTTGTTAAAGTGTGTGCTTTCACAGGGCAATTTAGTTGCAAATTACGCAAGCGATGCAGGAGTCACAACCATAGTCATGTCTTCCATGTCTTCATCGCTGTGTTCTTTGTCTTTGCCTTTACAAGATGCAGCCAGGCTGAACGTTGCAGCCAATACTACGAGGTAGAATAATTTTTTCATATCAGTTAATTTTTACCCGAAAATAGTAATTTAAAATAAAAGGATGGTTTTCTTAACCTGTCGCGAATGTCGATATCTTCAAACATTACCATAATGGTTTCTCGCAATACCTTGTTTCTATTGGCTTTTCTAACCACAAAGTTGAACAACCACGGGTATTTCACCAATTTTTGCATGCGGTAACTCAGGTTCAATTCATCCCATAAACGACGATAAACAGCTTCGTCATATTTTTTTAATGCTTTTGCAGAAAAATTCCCGCTATCTATAGCCTCTTTTATCTGCTGAGCGGCTGTATAACCGCTTAGTATGGCATTTCCGATACCTTCGCCGGTGAAAGGGTCAATCAAGCTGGCTGCGTCGCCAATAAGCATGTAATTATCACCGCTCAATTTGCGCTTTTTGCTGCCTAATGGCAATCCGTAGCCATGAATTTCATCAACAGGCTCTGCGTTTTTAAAGCGCTCGCTTAGTTGTGGATATTTTTTGATGATATTATTTAATTCTGTTTTCAGGTTTATCCGTTTGCTGCTCACATAGTCGCTGCGCATACCCACGCCAACATTGCACTGACCATCGGCCAAAGGGAAAATCCAAAAGTATCCGGGAAGGAAATCTTTTAAAAAATGGAGTTCTATATAATTGCCTTCTTTTATACCGGTAACGCCTTTGTAGTATACGCGAAGCCCTGCACAATGATGTTCCTTTTCTACGGAAATGCCACCAATTTTTTTCGCAAACTGCGAGTGGGCACCGCTGCCATCAATCACTAATTTAGTATGAATGATGATAGATTTATCCTTCGAAGTGCACGTAAATCCATCAGCTGTTCGCTCAAATGTATCTATTTCAACGCCTTCAAAAAGTTGAATGTTTTGATGTTTTTTCACTTCTTGCACCATGAAATTGTCGAAATCGAGGCGTTTCGTTATAAATCCGGGTGCTATTTCGCGTTTTTCGTCTGTTTTTTTGGGTTTGTTGCGAAAAGGGATGCTCAGTTCTTCTAAGTTGGGTGCCACAAAAGTTACACCCCAACAATTGAGTTGAATAGGGTCTAAACTTAATTTTTCGACAAAAGAACGGTCGTAACGATTGAGTATTTCTACTACTTTACCGCTTAGTGCATCGCCGCAAATTTTATCGCGAGGGAATACAGCTTTGTCTACTATGATGCAAGGGATGTTTTCCTTTGCTAAAAAAAGAGAAGTAGCAGCACCGCCCGGTCCTGCACCTAGAATTAATACGTTTGTTTCGAGTATTTGCGCCATTGAGCGGCAAAGATAGTTAATACAGTTGGTTGGAAATTAACAGGGACAAAAAGTGCTTCGTTTCGCAATTTGGAAAGCGGGTGGTTGGAACCCACAACTGTTCGGAAGAAAATCCAACCTACCGGCAATAAACAAAACACTGTGTACAACTGACATTGATAATCAGTGATTTACGACAGAATTTCGTTTCATGAACGTAAACGAAATCCTTTCCAAACTACCTGAGAAT
>JANMLV010000129.1:0-16204 GCA_031372705.1 Bacteroidota bacterium
CAGTAACCGGCTTATCTAATTCTACTTCGTAAATCTTTTTCGCACCAAAACTAGGGTGAGCAAGCCTTTGAGCCAAGTCGCCATCGTTGGTTAACAACAATAATCCTGTAGTATTTCTATCTAATCTGCCGATAGGATATACGCGTTCGGTAGTTGCATTTGCAATTAATTCCATTACGGTATGTCTGCCGCGATCGTCGTCAACTGTAGTTAAATAATCTTTCGGTTTATTTAATAAAATGTAAACGTAATTTGTTGGCTTAACTAATTTTTCGCGGTAAGTAACTTTATCGTCGGGCATTACTTTATGTCCCATTTCTAACACTACTTTACCATTTACTTTAACAAAACCTTGTCCAATAATTTCATCACATTTTCTGCGTGCGGCAACACCGGAATTTGCTAAATATTTATTTAATCGAGTTCCTGTATCCGGAATTGCAGTAGGGCGAACATCAGCTTTTACACCGCGTTCTTTTTTCTGAAATTTTTGTGTTGGTTGAACAGGTCTGGGTGCTGATTCTTTATTTAATCGTTTAGTATATCCACTTTCACCATCGGCACTTTTGGGTTTACTTTCTTTTTTAAATGGTGCTGCCGATTTTTTTTCGAATCTATTTGTTTGGAAATCGCGTTTCTTATTGAGCTTGTTCATTAAATCACGTTCCTTCTTGGTAGGGCCCTCATCTTTGTAAGTATTGCGACCGTATTTCCCTTTGGTGCTGCGTTTGGTATTTCGCTCATCGCGACCACCAAATTTTTTCTCCCCGCCTTCTTCGCCGGACGATTTATTATATTTTTTTGCAAATGTTTTGGCACGTTCTAAGCGTTCTGCCTTACGGTTAGGGTTACTGTTTGGCCCTCCGGGATTAGCGGCAGTTTTAATCATTGGAGATGACTGCTTCGAAAAATTTTGCTCGTAACCGCTATTGCTTTTCTCAGTTTTGCTGTTCTTCAGCTTCACCGAGGTCTTGCTGTTCTTCGGCCTGCTTGTCTCCATCCGGTCCGGTTTGCTCGTCGAGCGGCTGCTCGTCGGCTTCGCTGAGCGGCCGGTCGATGATTTCGACGTCCTGCTCGATTTGTTGTTCGTTTTCTTCATTTTGTTCATTTTGGGCATCATCGCGACGCTCGTCATTAAAATTCACTTGGCTATATGCCTCATCTTCATCTATGTTTTCCATAATGTCAGACGGTGAGCCAATTGAAGTATCTTTTTGTTCAAATTCTTTTAATCGTGGCAATTCTTCTAAGGCATTTATGCCAAAATAATCCATAAAATACTGTGTAGTGCCGTATAATAATGGTCTGCCTGCAGTTTCAGCACGCCCGTTAATTTTTATCAGGTCGCGCTCCATTAATTTCTGAATGGTATGGTCGCAGTTTACACCGCGAATTTGCTCCAAGTCGGTTTTGGTAACCGGTTGCGAATAGGCAATAATAGATAAGCATTCCAATGCTGCAACCGATAATTTGCGTTTAGCACGGTGCTGAAGCAGCGCTGTTATTGGCTTGTGGTAATATGGTTTTGATAAAAACTGGTATCCACCACCGGTTTTAACAATTTCGAAAACGAAATCGTCACTCTCATATTTAGTTGCCAAGTAATCTACTTGTTCTTGAATAGCTTCTAAGCTTACTTCTTCACCGGAATAGGTAAAAAGGATAGTTTGTAGCTCGGCAGCAGTTATTGGCTGCTCGCTGCTAAATATTAAGGCTTCTAAGAGTTTCTGCAGATCGTTCATTGCGGTGCAAATTTACGGAATTGTTAGGGCTCAGAGGGGTTTTTGGAGAGATTTTTGTGTAATGAAAGGTCAATTCCTTTACAAGCTATAACTTTGAAGCCATGCAGCGACTACTTTTATTATTGATTACATGCAGCCTTTATGCGGCTCAATTAACAGGGCAAAGTATCGATTTTCAGCCAATGAGTGTTGAAGATGCGATTTTGGAATCAGGCAAAACAGGAAAACCTGTTATGTTTATGGCATACCAAGGCACTTGCGGACATTGTGAAAAAATGATAAATAATGTTTTTCCCGATACAGCTGTCAGCAATTTTTATAATGCCAACTATATTAATGTTAAAGTTGACATGTTAGATCAAAACATGGCGAAAAAGTATATTCAACGTTTTTCAATTTCATCGTTTCCAACATTTATTATTTTAAACGGTAAAGCAGAAACATTATATCAATATGTTGGCGAATTTAAAACTACTGAATTTATAAAGCAGGGCAGATTAGCGCTTGACCCGCAAAATCAAATTCCTACAAATAGAACTGCATTTGAAAAAAATCCAAGCGATTCTACAGCATGCTATAATTATTTATTGGTATTGTCGAGAGGTCGTTTATCTACCCAACCAACTGCCAATTATTATTTTAATGCGAACAACAAGCAATTGGAATTTACTATTGCTAACTGGCGCATATTAAGCATGAGTGTAAGTGATATGGAATCAGAAGTATTTAAATATATGATTGCGCATCGCGATGATTTTTCGAAAATTGCAACGGCTAAAAAAGTTGACAGGAAAATATATCTTACTGCAGCCTATAATTTACAAACGCCTGCAAACATGAACGACACACTGAATTATTTTAAGTTTAGAAATATTGCAGCTCAATTTAATTTACCAATAGTAGATTCATTGATATTGGTTAATGATTTAAATCTCAACGAAAAAAATAAAAATTGGAATGCTTACATTGCAGCTGCTAAAACCGGTGCTGAAATATATTTATGGAACGATGCCAATACGTTGCGTCGCATAAGTGAAAATATATATGAACATAGTGAGGACAGATCGACATTAATTAAAGGTGCCAATTTCGCAGTGCGTTCATCAGAATTAAAACCCGATTATTTCAGCAACATCAGCGCAGCAAAAATTTACTACAAAGTAGGCTACAACGACCAAGCCGTTAAATACGCCAAGCAAGCTGTAAGCGAAGGCAAAAAGAAGAATATGAATGTTAGTGAGGCGGAGAAGATAATTGCGGAGATCAATGGGTGAGGGAGAGAGAGATTGAATGGATTGAGCAAGATTGAGCAAAATTGAACAAAATTTTGAGACAGGGGCAATTGATTTTATGGGTTGAAAACCATTGGAGTTTGGCCTAGTGACCGAATAGTTCGATAACCAAGCTTAAGCTAAAAAAAACAATTAAAAATGATACACAAAAGTTGTATCATTTTGCGCCCAAAAAACACCAAACCCATTTGTTATATTAGTGTAATTTAGTTTTGGGTCACTAAATAAAAGATTAATGCCGGAGGTTTCCGATTGATTGGAAACAAAATCAGAAAGTTCTTTTGATATTGCACAAGTTGAAAATTCAAATCGATCGAAAGGTATAATTTCAGTTTCGTGTAAAACGATATTGCTTATGAATGTGAACGGAAATGCAGTTCCCGAAAAACAATTATCGGAATACAATTTCAAGAAGCTGTTATTAAAAACAAAAACACCTGACTCACAGCCTAAGGGATCTGCATCCGGAGTTTCATAAATATTTCCAACATAAAAATCGTCATCTATAAAAAAACTAAACCCAAAAGCATAAAAATTATCATTACTTACTTCATCAGTAAACAAGGGGCGCACTGAACAAGCCGGGTCGCCATTTTGATCTTCAAATCCGGATGAAAAAATAACAGATGCTAAGTCAATTGGTTCGGGAAAAACTACACTTGTTGAATACACCGTTTCAAATCCACTTGCCTCACAACTTAGCGAATAGCTATTTCCCGGAACAGGCGAATAAGATAAAAAATAAGTGCCTGGTTCTAACTCAGTTAATGTATCTATTGCAACATCATTTTCGGAAAGCACTATTGTTGCACCGGTAACTTCAACACTTATTTCATCAAAATAATAAGTGCCTGTTGGAGGCAACGTATGTGTTAAGTATACAGTAACTCCAAGTTCATTTGAAATATTTCCAAATAAGACCAACTTATCGCCACTATACTCCAAATCGTAATTATCTAGTCGCTTATTACAAGCAATTGCTCCTAATATTAATGCAAAAAAAAATGAAGTTCGAAATATATTATTCATTTTAAAACTTAAGATTATAGCTTATAAAAGGCACGAATTTGAAAACTGTTTGTTGGGTTATGTACGACTCATAGCCTAAAGGCGGATATGCATTTTGTGGCAACCCACTATAATTTAGCTCCAGGTACATTGGGTTACTTCTAGCATAAACATTATAAACGCCAAAAGTCCATTTACTAAACTTATAAATTGACAATTGTTTTTCACGTATGAACGACACATCTAACCGATGATAATCGGGCAACCGATTTGCATTAATTTCATCATAAATATATGATGGCAAGCCACCCGGATCAATAAAAACTGCAGATGGGAGCGTAACCGGTCTTCCGGTTTGATAAACAAATAGCGTTTGCAGCGACCACTTATCTGAAAGTACTAAACCCGCCGTTAATCCTAAATCATGCGTAATATCATATTTTGATGGATAGTACAAGTCGTTATTTATGCCGTCAAATCTTCGCTCGCTACTCCCGTAGGTGTATTCAAATGTTAAATTCAAACGATTTAGATCTTTCTCAACAAATAATTCGAAGCCATAGGCAGTTCCCAAGCCATAATTAACAATTCGTTCTGACCAGTTGTTTGCAGTATTAAACAAACTAGCTTGACCGGGAACAAACGCGACTAAGTTTGACATATTTTTATAATATGCTTCCGCGGTAACTTTCAATTTTATTTTGGAAAAGTTTTTGAACCATCCTACACTAAATTGCGAAGCAGTTTCTACGGGAGCTTGGTCAGTAGCCGGTATCCAAATTTCGTTTGGAAGTGTGCTCGAATTTAAAGATAAATAATGGTAGGATTGATGCATTTTTGTAAGTGCAAAATTCCATGCCGTAAAATCATTTGGAATAATTGAAAACCCGATTCGTGGCTCTAATAACCACTCAGCATAGCCGGAATTGGTAAAACATCCCGCTCTACCACCGAGATGCAATTTCAATGTAGGTTTTAAAAACACTTCATTATCTAAATAAACCCATGGAACTAAACTGATATTATTATTTGAAAATGTATCCAAACTACTAACCAAGTTTCCATCTAAATAAGCGTTAAAGTTGATACTATTAGGTTTTATAAAAATAATATCTGCACTTGCACCATAAGACAAAATGTATCGTTTTGTAATCTGTCGCTCGAATCCAACCGATGCATTAATATTCTTGATTGTAGAATTATCAGCATAAACGTTTTCAGTTAATTCTACTGCATTGGTGTTTTCTAAAGCAGCATTAAATCGAAATGCACTAAAGTTAATTTTAGCTGTCAAAAAAGTAGTGTCATTTACAGGCAACCGATATAAAACTCCGGCTGCTGTGTTTCCCCAATTAAATGCAATTTTTGAAACATCGTCATTCACTTGATCATATTGAGTAAAATAATCATTATTATGAAAGAAGCTAAATTTGAGTTTTCCTTTTTCTCCAACATTAGTATTAACATTAGCATTTACATCATACAACCAATAGTTGGTGTATGTGCCACTTTCATTTGACTTAACAATTAGTTGCTGTGGCAGCAATACCAAACCGAGATAAGAAACACGTCCTCCTATTGCATAACTCGACTTATCTTTTGACAATGGTCCCTCCGAATAAATATTGGAGCTCAAAGTGCCTATTGTGAACTCATTATTTACATATCCTTTTTTAGGCCCTTCTTTGGTGGTAATATCAATTACAGATGATAATCTTCCACCATATTCAGCGGGAAAATCTCCTTTATATACTTTTATATTTCCAATTGCAGAGGGATTAAATGCAGAAAAAAAGCCAAATAAATGGTTCGGATTAAAAATTGATATGCCATCAAATAAAATTAAGTTTTGTTCCGGATTTCCACCTCGCACCACTAAAACAGAAGAACCTTCCTGCGCTAAACTAATTCCCGGTGCAATGGCTAATGCTTTCATTAAATCGGGCTCGCCGGTTAATGATGGAATTACTTTTAATTTTTCCACGTCAATATTGGTAACGTTAATATGTTCATCAGGATTTTGAGATGAGCCTAAAACAGTTACTGCATCTAATTCAATTCCTTTAAGTGCAATATTTAATTTTGTATTACTAGTAATCGTTAGTGTCTTGGTTTCGAACCCAATGTAGGAAACTTTAATACAAACAGGGAGGCTATCAACAATGAGTTTAAAATAACCGAACTCGTCGGTTGTTGTTCCATAAGTATTTTCACAAGACCTAACAACCGCACCAATTAATACTGATGACGAAGTTTCATCGTTTACATAACCTGACAAAATAACTTGTGCGTTACTCAAAATAGAGCAGACACATAAAAACAAAGTCGAAATAATTTTTACTACGCTCATAGAAAAAAGAGGAGGCTAGGCCTCCTCTTCAAAGATATTTAATAATTTGTATAATTTGTATATAATGCTCCACTGCAATCCTTGTTAAATTTATGAGAATTACTGCATTCACCGGCAACAAAGTAATAATGGTCACCTGCACCAAGTCCGCCTAGGCCGGAAATAATGTAGTTTGCATCATTTGCATCATATTTATTTACATTAGCGCTATAATCATATTGAAAAGGATCTCCGGCGAAAGGCCCTGTGTATTTACCGGAACCGGAAGTACCAATGTATGATACTTTTTCGCCAACCCAAATTCCAAGGGATTTCTTTTGGTGTTTAGTTGTTAATCGAATCTCTAAATAAACACCAACGTCTGTTGTTTCCATGTTACCATAGAATCTCCTGTCAATTGCGCAAGTATAATAGTTATACGTAAATTCATCAGTGATTGCTCTAGATCCTCCTTCAACGGATTCTGTATTTATACTTCTTTCAACTTTAAAAACCTCAGCCACATCAGTTTCATCAAAATGAAAAGTGTTTTTTGAAATTTTCACCTTTTCTATTGGGATTTTATATGTATAATCATAAGTAAAATAATATAGCATATCGCCAATTTGAAAAACCTGTTGACTGTTAGCTAAAAGACTTACAACTACTGCATCAATAGTTGGTGCAATTTCTTGCTCTCCATTAAGTGTCCTTAGGGTCATTGATGAAAAATTTGAAATAGATTCAAGTGACTTAATTTCCGAGTCAAAACGACCTAAATCCAAGTTATATTGCATATTTGCAGAAATAAAATCCGGAAAATCAGTGTACAATAATTCTATATTCGACTGATTTAAAATTACAAATTTCAAAGCTTCCTCAAATGCCTGATCATCGTTAAAAATCAATCTTCCATCTTCCATCCGGACACCATCCAAGCCAATATAATTTTGGGAAATGGAGGACTCGCTAAACTCATTTGTTTTGCTGCAAGACCCAAATGCCAAGAGGACTAATACAACAAGACTAATTTTAGATAATAAAAATTTTAACTTCAGCTGGCCATTGAATTTTAAATGGTCATTTAGTTCTTTAATTGTTTTCATTTTAAAAGTATTTAAGTAGTGAAATAAATACATGGAATTACACTCAAATAAAAAAACAAAAAATAAGCAAACCAATGTGAACTTACATGTGTTAATTTATTCAAATGTGAGGATACTTAAATCAAATTTAATAATTAAAGTAATGTCCATCTTTTCTAAAATGTCACAAAATATAGTAATAAATCATTACATTAACTCAATAGCCACTGAGCAAAGCCGCTTATAAGCGAATAAAAACAATAGCTTTGGAGTCACAATTAGTGGGAAAATGAAATCACTATTTACCCTTTCAACGCTGCTGCACCACTCACAATTTCGGTAAGCTCAGTTGTAATAGCAGCTTGACGAGCGCGGTTGTAAGATACTTTTAGATCTTTTAGCAATTCATTTGCATTTTCTGATGCTTTGTCCATAGCAGTCATACGCGCACCATGTTCTGAAGCATTAGAATCGAGAATGTATCTGTAGAATGTTGTATTTAAAATACGCGGTACTAATTCCGTAATCATTTGCTCCTTTTCAGGATCGTAGATGTAATCAGCTTTTACTTTAGAAGCACCCTTAACAGGTGTCAATTTTTTAATTGGCAAGAACTGTTCTGTTTCTAATATTTGAGTACCGGCGTTTTTAAATTTATTATATACCACCATTACTTCATCAAACTCGCCTTTTAAAAACCCTTCTTTAATGTAAGTAGTTGCGCGAGAAACATTAGTGAAATTAATTGCTGTAAATAAATTCATATAATCGGTGTTCAAGGTATGTGTACTGCGTTTCATCACATCATATCCTTTTTTGCCGACAAACAATACTTTTACATTTGCTTTTGGCAGGTGCTTATACTTTTCTTCAATCGTAATTTTAACTTGTTTAATTACGTTTGCATTAAATGCACCACATAAACCTTTATCAGAAGTAACAGCCACTAATAAAACTGATTTCACTTCGCGTGATTTTGCGAAATCGATTTTTACATCTTCGCCGGCCGCTTCTGCAATATTGCTGAGTAACTCACCCATTTTTAATGCATACGGTCGCATTTGCATAATTGCTTCTTGTGCGCGGCGCAACTTTGCAGCGGATACCATTTTCATCGCTTTGGTAATTTGCTGTGTGCTTGTTACCGAAGAGATTCTGGTGCGGACTTCTTTTAATTTACCTGCCATTGCTTATTATCTAATGTGTTCAATAAAGAACCTTCTGTTTATTAATGCGGCTTAATTAAGCTTTATATTGTTTGCTCATATCAGCAGCAACACGTTCAAGTGTTGATGTAATTTCATCAGTTAACTGACCGGCCTTTAAGCCATCTAATACTGATTTATTATGCGTTTCAAGATATGTTAAATATGCATCTTCAAAAGCCTTGATTTTATCAACCGGAATATTGCCTAACAAACCTTTTGTTCCAAGGTAAATAATGGCAATTTGTTTTTCAACTGACATTGGAGCATATTGTTTTTGCTTCAAGATTTCCACGTTGCGCTTACCTTTATTTAATACTGCCATTGTTGCAGCATCTAAGTCAGAACCAAATTTTGAAAACGCTTCTAATTCGCGATATTGTGCCTGGTCTAATTTTAATGTACCGGCAACTTTCTTCATTGATTTAATTTGTGCGTTACCACCTACGCGACTCACAGAAATACCCACGTTAATTGCGGGACGAACACCTGAGTTGAATAAGTTGGTTTCAAGAAATATCTGACCATCGGTAATCGAAATTACGTTAGTTGGAATATATGCAGATACGTCGCCCGCTTGTGTTTCAATAATTGGCAATGCTGTTAAGCTACCACCACCTTTAACTTTTCCTACTAATGATGCAGGAAGGTCGTTCATTTGACTTGCAATTTCGTCGTTGTTAATCACCTTAGCAGCACGCTCCAATAAACGGCTATGTAAATAGAATACATCTCCCGGATATGCTTCACGTCCCGGTGGGCGACGCAATAATAACGATACCTCACGATAAGCAACAGCTTGTTTAGATAAATCATCATAAACAATTAATGCAGGACGTCCCGTGTCGCGGAAAAATTCTCCGATTGCAGCGCCGGCAAATGGTGCATAAAATTGCAATGGTGCAGGATCTGATGCAGAAGCAGCAACAATAATAGTATATTCCATTGCACCGTGATCAGTTAATGTTTTTGCAACTTGTGCAACAGTCGAGTTCTTCTGTCCGCAAGCTACATATATACAAAATACAGGTTTTCCTGCTTCGTAAAATTCTCTTTGATTAATAATTGTATCGATTGCAATCGCTGTTTTTCCTGTTTGGCGGTCACCAATAATTAATTCACGCTGACCACGACCGATAGGAATCATCGCATCGATTGGTTTCAAACCAGTTTGTAATGGTTCGTTAACCGGCTGACGATAAATTACACCCGGAGCTTTGCGCTCAAGTGGCATTTCGTATAATTCGCCTGTTAATGGACCTTTTCCGTCGATAGGTTCGCCGAGTGTATTTACAACGCGACCTAACATACTTTCACCAACTTTAATGGAAGCAATGTTTCCGGTTCTGCGAACAGTATCACCTTCTTTAATTTCATCTGAAGAACCCATCAATACCACACCAACGTTATCTTCTTCAAGATTTAATACAATTGCACGAACGCCATTTTCGAAAGTAACTAATTCACCGGCTTTCGCATTGTTTAATCCGTAAATGCGGGCAATACCGTCACCTACTTGCAATACTGTTCCAACTTCTTCAAGTTCAGAACTTGTTTTAAAATTGCTTAATTGCTGGCGAAGAATCGCGCTTATTTCATCAGGTTTTACGTCTACCATGATTCAGTATTTATTTTTTTATAATTATTATTTATTGTTTTTATGCAGTGGTTCCAATTAACAAAAGGTTATTAGAACTTCCTCACATAATCATTATTATCAAATTCATCTTTTAAAATGGCCAATCCGCGTGCAATAGAATTGTCGATTAATTTATCATCCCAATGCAAAATATATCCACCAATAAGACTTTCGTCTATTTCGGTAGTTAATTCTATTTTTTCTAAGCCTACTGTTGCTTTTAATTTATTAACTAAAGTTGACTGAACATCTTCTGAAATTGGTTGAGCAGTTGTAATGGTTACAGGCGTAATGTGCATTTTAGCATTATACTGCACTATAAATGCATCAATAATTTCAGGGAATTGCGATTCGCGATTTTTACGCATTAATATACCAATGAAATTTTCGGTGATATCGGTAATTTTATCATGAAACACATTTAGCACTACTTTCATTTTCTTATCGCCATTTACAATTGGGCTTTTCAGCATCATGTAAAATTCGCGGTTGTTATCAATGGAAGTTTTTAACAAACGCATATCTGCCAATACCTCCGACAGCTTGCCTTTTTCAATAGCAAAGTCGAGGATGGATTTTGCGTAACGTGTTGCTAATTTAGTTGATGACATTGATAATTATATTTTATTATCGACACAATTGCCGAAAATATTAGTTCACTTTAATTTCGTCTACCAATTGTTTGATATACTGCTCTTGGTCTGCTTTTTTATCAAGCTCTCTTCTCAATATTTTTTCAGACACTTCTAACACCATGTTACCCACGTTGTTTTTAATTTCAATTAAAGCAGCCATTTTCTGGTTGTTGATGGCACTTTTTGCTTCATCAACAATGCGGTTGTATTCTGCATTTGCTTTTTCACGTGCTTCGGTAATAATTTGGTCCTTAGCATCTTTAGCTTCGCGCAACATTCTGCTTCTTTCTTCACGGGCTTCGTTCAGAATTTTTTCATTGTCGCTTTTCATGTTTGCCATTTCTTCACGCGCTTTTTGAGCTTGGTGCAAAGCTTCGGCAATTCCTTCTTCACGTTTATTTAATGCGTTTTTAATAGGACCGAAAGCGTATTTGTTTAATATCCATAATAAAATAAGGAAAACAAATACCGTCCAGATAAATAACCCCGGATCCGGTGTAATAATGTCGAATGAACCTAAAAGTACCATTGTTCTAATTTTATAATTTATATGTAGGTTATCGTTAAATAACCAATGTTTCTCAGGTAAAAATCAGCAGCAACCAACCGTTGCCACTGATTTTATTTTTTTTTACCCTTGTAAAAGGGCAACAACAACTGCGAAGAGTGCAACCCCTTCAACTAACGCTGCAGCGATAATCATGTTTGTTCTGATTTCGCCGATTACTTCAGGCTGACGAGCCATAGACTCAAGTGCGCTACCACCGATACGACCTACGCCGATACCAGCTCCGATAGCTGCTAAACCTGCACCGATAGCTGCGATACCGTTTACACCGCCTTCAGCTGCTTGCATAATAGTTAATAAATCCATGTTACTGTTTTATATTGGTTAATTAATAATAATCAATGATGTGCTGCCGCTGCATGTGCTGCATGATCATCATGGTGATGATCTTCTTGCGCCAGTGAAATAAATAATGCACTTAACATGGTAAAAATGAATGCTTGTAAGAATGCAACAAGTAATTCAAGGAAACTCATGAAAAGTGTAAAAGGAACAGCTACCAATGCGCCACCAACACCACCGCCTATATTTTCACCTGCATTTCCAAATACGAAAATGAGACCAACAAGGCTGATAATAATAATGTGACCTGCAGTGATGTTTGCAAACAAACGTATCATGAGGGCAACAGGTTTAATAAACACACCGGCTAATTCGATAGGCACCAAAATAAATTTGATAGCTAACGGCACTCCGGGTGGATTAAAAATATGTCCCCAATAATATTTGTTGGCATGTAAATTCGTTATTAAAAAGGTCATCAATGCTAATGCACAGGTAACCGCAATGTTTCCGGTGAGATTAGGATTAGAAATTAATGGAATTAAACCCATCATATTCGAAATCCATATAAAAAAGAATACTGTTAGTAGATAAGGAAGATATTTGTCTGTTTTGGCACCCAAGTTAGGCTTGGCAACTTCGTCGCGCACAAATATGATAAGTGGCTCCATAAAACTTTGCAAACCTTTAGGAGCTTGTCCTTCACGGCGACCATAAGCTTTTGCAACAGATGTAAACACCAAAAACATGATTAAGGCTACTATTATTAATGTAGCTACGTTTTTAGTGATGGATAAATCGAGCGTAAAACCACCGTCTTCATGCACTATTCTTCCGCTATCGCTAAAATAGAAGCCATTGTAAGTTTCGTGATGTTCGGCATGAGCAGCAGGTTCCTCAGTATGTGCGGTATGGTCTTCAGCATGCGCAGCAGTATCAGCGGCAGCAACATGTGTTTCAACCACTTCGGCTTCAGCAGCACCGTGATGAGCAGCCGGCATTTTGTTACTTAAAAAAACATGGAGACCATCGTGAATAACGATACAAGGCAGCGGAATGGTTAACTCTCCCACAATATGCCATTCATGTGCATCTGCAACGTGGTGCATAGCAAACTCTTTGGCATCGTATTTACCTTCTGAAGCAGCTGCAACCTGCCCTGCAGACAGCATTAGCATACTCAAACAAACAGCTGATAGAACCTTATTTAATGACTTCACGATAGTGATAAATTTTGAATTTCGCCGCAAAGGTAAGGCTTGAATACTAAAAAATGAAAAAAGTAGGGGTTTACCTTTGGGAAAAGAAGAAAAAATTGGCAGTTGCTGTTCAAATTAGCTCCAACCCTCGAAAATGGGCGATTTATGAGCTGAAACGGGATTTCTACAAACCGCTAAGATTGTAAATATTAAAAAAATCTGAAGAAAAAGCAAAAAATGTTGTTTTGTAACTTTTTGTGACACGGTAAATAGATAAATAATTAGTCTTTCATAACTAAAACTGTTTATTTGCAATAGCATTATAAATAATTTTGTGACATATTTTTTGCCCTGCCTTCCATGATTGAATTGATGTGTTAATTTTTAAATAGAACTACAAAGCTGGCTTTTGTTTCCCGAGGAGAATTCAGCTTGGCAAACGCAAAACGCGCAAAAGGATTTCACGCTAACGTTGCAAAACCGGTAAGACACCTATAGTTACTTCATAGAATTTATAAGAATTTCAAATTGAACAAAAATGCCAAAATTGAACAAAATTTAAGATAGATGCTGAAGATAAAATCCTTTCATTATTGCTATAAAAAAATGAATTTAGAATTTGCAACAATTACTATCCAACTCAACTTTGCCACCGAACCAAAATTAAGTTCACCCGATAGCTATCGGGTTTGCTCAATCTTGATTAATGGCTGTTTAAATTATTTCTACCCTGCTCAATGGCTGCTATAATTTTTTTTTGAAAATAATTGCGATTACATGCTTAAATTATATTATAAACGTCTATTTAATTATAAAAAATGTTTATTTACATTTATTACTTAAAATTATACCACTTAAACCTTATTTTGCTCAATTGATGTCTTAATTGCAAATTAAACAAACTTATAGAAAATGGCAATTCTTTTATTTTATAACATTTAATTCAAAACTACTTTCCGTGTAATATCTATCTCCTCATTCATTAACTTTACCAAATAAACGCCATTCGTAAAATTATCCATGAAGATTGAAATACTTGTTGAAGCGGCGATTGTTTCGTAAACCTTTGCCCCTGATAAATTAAAAATTGTAATTGTTGTATTGTTTAACATACCGGATATTTGAATCGTAGTTCCAAAAGCATAAATTTGAGGCATGTTTTCAATTGGGTTTTGCTCAATTGAAACAAAATGAGTTGTATCTCCTGCTAATATAGCATTGTCCGGCATTAGCTCATAGGCATAATCTTTTATTATTAACGTACGGCCGGTGTCAATTACATCACAGCGAATCCAGCCGTAATGGTTGTTACCGTCATCATCTAATAGTTTGAAACCTAAATATTTATCGATTGATTCAGGGATTAGATAATTATACCAAAAGCATTCATTACAACTCAAGATCCCAGCTCCATCATGAAAATTGGTTGTTATTGCAAATATATTAATTGGAGCATTATTAAAATTTAAATCTGCTGAGACCGCGGCTAAATTATCTAGTGCATAAGGATAATATCTAAATGACGAATAGAAGTAATAAAATATTTTTAATCCAGCTAGCTGAATCCCATCTGTTAGTATAGAGCCTATTAAGTCCTTTCTTGTCCAATATGACCACCACGGTGTAGCCATATAAAAGCTAAACGACGAATTAAACAATGTTAAATCGTCAACGCCATTGTTATCAATGTCTAAAGTAAATTGCTCACCGGGTAAATCTAATATGGTATCAGGGTCTATGTCAACATATAAAACCTGTGCAGATGAGCTATTACCCATTAACAAAAACGAAGTCGACAAACTGGCGTATCCTGCCAATTTCAATTGCCATTTTTTCGTTTTCATAACTTTATAAATTTACAAATTGCAATAATTTTTTCAGCGTTTATAATTCGACATTGATATGTCCCTGCCGGTAAAGCTTGAACATTTAATTGTTGGGCTACCGTTGCATCTTGTGCAATAACAACACGTCCGTCTGTGCCGACAATTTCTATGGTATAATTTGTTTCGTCAACCGGCTTGGTGGTATTAAAAATTGCTATTGAGGCTGCAGTAGGATTTGGGTATACCACAAAACTATTATTCTCATAGGCTGTTACCGATAACTTTGCTTCATTATACACAGGCGCTATTGGTACTTTTATATATCCGCAAGAATATGCCGGAACAGAAATACATCCGTTTACAACGAAGTCGCCTGTGCAATTCGGACTATTCGGCAAGGCAAATATTTGGTCAATTTCTATTAATGGGTCCGGATCCTGTATGGCATAACACGCATTTATAATGCCATTACCGGCAATAGCCAAATTATCAGTAAAACTATAGAATTTGCTTTTTCCCGAAGTGGAATAAGGTTTACTTGCTTTTATACAATAAATGGTAGCATTCCCAAACGCTACATCATCTGCGTCTAATAAATCAACTAACAATGTAGGATAAATTTTAAAATCTTGTTCTACACCTGTTACATTGGTATAATAAATATATAAATTTTGTTTTAATTGATCAACAAATACCGTTGGAGCTACATTGGGTGAAGATGCGCCCATTGCAAAATTAGTAGGTAAATAACGCAACGATTGTTTAGTAATTTGACTGAACATTTCAGCAATAAACATGGTAGTGCGTTTTACATAATAATTTCTAAATTCAGTAGGGAATAAATCTATATCCAAGTTATAGGGTGGTATATTTTTCCCTAATAAAACCTTTTCATCACTATTGGCAGGGGTTAGCATAAACTCCCAAACACCGCCTGAAAAACTATGAAATGTAGCATTGGTTACAAATCCCTGACGATAACCATTCCTAAATCCTAATTTCATATATCGCAGCCACCATTCTTGAATCAAAACTCCTTGCATAAAATTGTTGCACATAATCATGGCCATATTTTGATCTGCTTCATTATACGAGGGACGCTTTGTTTTTAGATTCCATTCAGTAGGCCAAAGCTCTTTTCCTCCTGCAGAAACGGGTACGTCGAAATGAAAGGTTGCATTATAGGCATCATATGATTCATTAAATCCATTTTTTGCAAAATCTTTAATTTCAGTTCGTAAATCTACAAAGGCATCATACAAGCGTGGGTCAAATGAATCGAACCACCATGCATCGTAATACGGTGTTGCATCAACGTCGCTGCAAATTAAATTAGCATCAATTCCATCGTGCGTATCATCTCCTAGTAAAATACCTTCGTATTGATTAGTTTC
>JANMLV010000167.1:0-11839 GCA_031372705.1 Bacteroidota bacterium
ATTGATTACAAACATCAAAATACCACTGATATCTGGCACCGGCTTCTTCAGGAATAGGCAATGCCAATAAACTTTCAGCAATGGCAGTATTCATGAAACGCAAGCCTGGTTTGTTTACGGCATCATACACTTGATGCAAATAATCAATCATTGGTTGATTACCTGATTCAGTTGATGTCCAAGCAATTTCTTTAACATCTGCAGATTGCTGAGCAGCAACACGCTTGTTATCATTGCCTTTAACTAAAGCCATGATTTTGCTTTTCATGGCATAAGAACCTACACCGACAACTGCGATGAAAATTCCTGAAATAATTACGATCCTTTTGGTTTTCGCGTTCATATATTTTTGATTGTTGATGCAAAATTCCGCTTTTGCCTGCGTTTTTTCACTATTTTTAAGTGCTTAACGATTAAAAGTTTCTTAAGCACACTTTAAATGTTTTGTTAAGCATTGATTACATTTCGTGTCCGTGATGCATCATTGTTGCGTCGGCAGGCATTGCTGCAAACTTGAACGACTGGAGCGGAACTATTTCAAATGCCGCTTCACCCTCGGTAATTTTCATAAACGAATTCATCGGCAAATCGTTCAAAACTTGTTTGTTGTTAGGACCTTGCCAAGTAATTTCAATTTGTTTAATGGCAACTGCTTTGCCGAGTCCTGTTTCTAAACGATTACTATTTACGCCAAAACTTCCACCATTAGTAACTACTAAATAGATATCGCGTGTTGATTTATCCTGATTTTCGACCGTAATTTTCACTTTAGTACCGATAGCCGATTTATTAGCCTTGGTGCCTATTAACTGCAAGCTCACCCAGTTGTTTCCTGTGTTGCCCGGGTTTTCATAAAACGCACCTTGAAAGCCGTCGCCTTCATAACCACCACCCATATCTTCATAAACATCTTGGTCGCCATCGTTATCTACATCACCAAAACCAATACCGTGACCTTTCTGCAAATGGCCAAATCCACCTGAATGGGTAACATCCTGATATGCTTTTCCTTCATTATTTCTAAACATACGTTTTGGCACCAGTGAAGTATAATTAGGCGTTCCTGTTCCGGAATAAATATCCATCCAACCATCATTATCTATATCGCCAATATTTAATCCCATAACGGTCATTGCAACTTGCATATTCATTTCTTTGGTAACATCTGTAAAAGTACCATCACCATTGTTGCGATATAAAATTGAGTATTCGCCTTTTACCGGTTTATTAAAATATTCAGCTGCATTATCGTAGTCGCAATTGTCGGCATCGTAAGTTTGAATGGTGAGATCTTCCCAACCATCATTATTATAATCTAAAAAAGCAACAGGGAAACTCTTAATCGGTAAACCAACACCTGCTTCTTTAGTTACATCTGTAAATTTAACTTTGCCACCATTTTTTCCGGTATCGTTGCGCAATAAATAGTTTTCGGTACCTTGACTTGAGATACAAATATCCATGTATCCATCATTATTATAATCTGCGGCTGCAACACCTTTTGCAAAGCACAAAATATCTGCACCTGCTTCTTTAGCTACGTTTTTAAATTTGCCTTTCCCATCGCTAAGGAATAATTCACAAGGATATTTTTCGGTATCTCTGCGTGTTTCATTGCCGAAATAAATATCTAACCAACCATCATTATTAAAGTCGGCAAATACAGAAGCTTGAGTTGGATAAAGATGTTCCATTAAGCCGGTTTCATAGGTAACATCGGTAAAAGTGCCATCGCCATTATTGCGAATAAGTGAGGCCGGTAATTTACCGAAATCGTTCCACCATGCCCCTCTTGGAATTAAAATATCCATGAAGCCATCGTTGTTATAATCGGCACATTTTAAATCCAATCCACCTGTTATGCCATTTAATGATGTAGCTTCGGTAACATCTTTGAATGTGCCGTCGCCATTGTTAAACATTACTTTTATTTGTTCATCTAAGAACCAACCGGAAGCAACGATATCGAGATTGCCATCATTATTAAAATCTTCAACACAAACACCACCTGATTTTGTAATAAAATCGATGCCCAATTGACCGGCAATATTCGGGAAACGACCAACATCGTATGATGATTTAAATTCTTCAGGACTAATTCTATATTCTGCAGGAACGCCATTCGGATATTGGCCAAGATTCATATACGCCACATTTAATAAGAACATGGAAGTTAAATCTTCAGGATTTTCTTTCAAGATACCCAGCCATAAATCAACAGCAACTTTGGTTGGTTCTTTTACTTCATACCAACCACTTTTGGCAATTGGTAAAATACATGATTCTGAAGTGTGCAGTGCAATACAATTTTTTTGTTCACCCAAGCGCATGTAAGCTACTGCTTTCATGTAAGTAATATCATCGATTAAATCGCCCTTAATTTTTTCAGCTTCAGCTTTCGCAAGTGCTTCATCGTACGCGGCAATAGATTTTTCGGTAAGACCGGCAAAGAGCCATTCATCGCCTATTGCCTTTTTCCATTCTACAAATTTTTTCGCTTCTTTTGGTGGTGTTGCTTTTGTGAAATTTTCGGCACGGATAGTGCTTGCAAATCGGTTTTTCGGATGCTTAAAATAATTGGAATTACAATCCGCTAAATATTTTGCCATAGCCTCATTATTGGGCAATGTTGTATCGTAAACGATAGTATTTTGCGCGAATTCACGTTGCTTTTTCTCTTTACCGCAACCGGCAAAAGTTAGTGCTGCCGCGATGATAAGGATTGAAAAACCGGAAAGTTTGTTCATAAGTTGGACTTCGTTTTAAAACAGGTGCAAAGGTACTGCTAAAGCAAGTGCGATTGGTAGTATTTCAAAAAGATTTAAACAAGATTTGAAGATGTAAATGAAACAAAGAACAACATGGTTTAGGTCGAAATAAATAGATTATAATATGCTGATAATCAACATTTTACAATAATTCGCCTTTCCCAATTTGTACCGATGCCATAAATTTCAACCCTTCAGCTATTTTGGTCATAATCCAAAATAAACCTTACCTTTCGGCCGAATAAATGTGATAGATATGTCAGCAGCAACTCCCGATTTCGGTAAAGTGAAACGTGTAACAGTGCATACACTTCAGGAAATGAAGGAACATGGCACTAAAATTTCAATGTTAACAGCGTATGATTACTCAATGGCTACCATTTTAGATGATGCGGGCGTAGACGTGATTTTAGTTGGTGATAGTGCATCAAACGTAATGGCAGGGCACGAAACTACCTTGCCAATAACATTAGACCAAATGATTTACCATGCTTCCAGTGTTGTTAGGGCTATTGAAAGATGCTTGGTGGTGGTTGATTTACCGTTTGGTTCGTATCAAGGTAATTCGAAAGTAGCTTTAGATTCCACTATTCGCATAATGAAGGAATCAGGTGCCCATGCTGTAAAACTTGAAGGCGGCAGAGAAGTGAAGGAATCGGTTGAACGTATTTTAAGCGCGGGAATTCCGGTAATGGGACATTTAGGATTAACCCCCCAATCGATATATAAATTTGGAACCTATACCGTAAGAGCTACAGAAGAATTGGAAGCAGCTAAGCTTTGTGAGGATGCCGAATTATTGCAGCAATTGGGTTGTTTCTCAATAGTCCTGGAAAAAATACCTGCGAGTTTGGGCGAAAAAGTTGCTAAACAATTACAAATTCCTGTTATTGGAATTGGCGCAGGAGGAAAAGTGGATGGACAAGTTTTAGTTATGCACGATATGCTTGGCATTACCAAAGAATTTAAACCGCGGTTTTTACGCAGATACCTTAACTTATACGATGAAATAAAAAAAGGTGTTGGGCAGTATATTCAAGATGTGAAAACAAATGATTTTCCTAATGAGACAGAGGAGTATTAATTTTAATTACTTTTCGTAAATGAAAAAATTGCTCATGCTTTAGTTAACATGCGCAATTTTATTTTACAACTGCTATTTACAACCCCTTCAACAAATTAAGCCTATCGTATTTATCTAAAATATCATGCTCAGCTTCATGTAAAAATGATTCTGCAAGCACTTCATCTTTAGCTCTAATTACACTGAATCTATTTTCGTTATACATAAACTCACTTAAAGGAATTGTTGGCGCTTTTGAATCCAATGTAAAACGTTCGCCTTTTGGTTTCATAGGATTGTATCTGAACAACGGCCAATAACCGGAGTTAACTGCATTTTTTTTTTGATCGTTGCCGTGACACATATCGTAACCATGCGCAATGCAATGACTGTAAGCTATTATTAACGATGGTCCCGGATAGGCTTCAGCTTCCTGAATGGTGCGCACGGTATGCATATCGCTTGCACCCATTGCAATTTGTGCTACATAAGCTTTGCCATGCGC
The DNA here is from genome assembly GCA_031372705.1 of Bacteroidota bacterium. Taxonomy (GTDB): domain Bacteria; phylum Bacteroidota; class Bacteroidia; order Chitinophagales; family BACL12; genus UBA7236. The sequence continues at coordinate 4,337 of JANMLV010000167.1, forward strand.
AATTGCTTGCAATGCCAAATCTTTTTTACCGGTGCGCTTTCCGTTAATCGAAAATTTAGCACTTGCACCCAACGGCGATGCTTTTGATTTTTGTCCGCCGGTATTAGAATATACTTCAGTATCTAAAACAAAAATGTTTACATTTTCGCCTGTTGATAATACGTGATCCAATCCACTGAATCCAATATCATATGCCCAACCGTCGCCACCAATTATCCAAACTGATTTATCAGCTAAAAAATCGGCGAGTTGCATTAAAATGCGTGCGTCAACAGTCTCGATAGTGCGCAATTTTTTTCTTAATTCGGCAATGTTTGATTTTTGATTTTTAATTGCCACTTCATCTTCAATTTGCAGCGCTAAAATTGCATCAGTTAATTCAACACCAACTTCTTCGCGCATTGCGGCTAATAAATGTTGTGCAATTTCTTTCTTCTTGTCGGTTGCTAATTTAATACCCAAACCAAATTCGGCATTATCTTCAAACAATGAATTTGCCCAAGCCGGACCTTCACCCTCGTTATTAACTGACCAAGGTGTAGTTGGTAAATTGCCGCCAAAAATGGATGAACATCCTGTTGCGTTGGCAACTATCATTCTGTCGCCAAACAATTGTGTAAGTAATTTAAGATACGGTGTTTCACCACAACCTGCACAAGCGCCGGAAAATTCGAATAATGGTTGTAAAAATTGAGTGCCTTTAACGGTATTTTTATTTACGCGACTTCTATCAATATCAGGAAGCGATAAAAAGAAATCCCAATTGGCATGTTCAGGTTCTAATAATTCCATTTTATCGACCATATTAATGGCTTTATGTCCCTGCTGTGTTTTACTTTCAACAGGACAATATTCAACACATAAATTACAACCGGTGCAATCTTCCACACTTACTTGTAAAGTATATGCTTCATGGTCTTTAAAAAATTCTTTTCCAATTGGGTCAACATGTTTAAATGTAGTTGGTGCATCTTGCAATGCATCTTTCTCATATACTTTGCAGCGAATAGCAGCGTGAGGGCAAATCAAGAAATATTTACCGCATTGGGAGCATAATTGTTCATCCCAAACAGGCACATTTTCGGCAATATTTCGCTTTTCATATTTAGTTGTTCCTGAAGGATATAATCCGTCAACCGGAAAAGCACTTACGGGCAGCGCATCGCCTTCACCGGCAATAATTTTGGCCAATACCGATTTTACAAAATCAGGAGAATCATCCGGTACCGGATTTTCAATTTGCAGGTGACCGATATCGAATTTGTGATAATCAATTTCAAAAAGATTTTCCAGCGTTTTATCTACGGCTTCATAATTTTTTTGAACTACGCTCTCCCCTTTTTTATAATATGATTCATAAATTGCTTCTTTTATTTTACCAATTGCCAATTCTTTAGGCATTACATTACTGATAGCAAAAAAACAAGTTTGTAAAATAGTATTAATGCGCGAACCCATACCGGTTTCTTTGGCAACGGCGGTGGCGTTTATTACATAAAACTTCAATTTCTTTTCAACAATTTCTTCCTGAATTTTTTCAGGTAACATGTTCCAAACTTCATCTTTTGAATAAGGTGCATTTAATAAAAATGTAGCACCAAATTCAGCATCTTTTAATACATCATATTTTTTCAGATAATTATAGTGATGGCAAGCAATAAAGTTTGCCGAATTAATTAAATAGGTAGAACGAATAGGTTCTTTACCTGCTCGTAAATGCGATACAGTAAGGCTTCCCGACTTTTTAGAATCGTAAACAAAATAACCTTGAACATAATCGCCGGTTACATCGCCAATAATTTTAATAGAATTTTTATTTGCGCTTACGGTTCCATCTGCTCCTAATCCGAAAAATAATCCGCGGAAATAATGTTGCGCTTCGAGTGAAAATTTATCGTTATAAATTAAACTGGTATTGGTAACATCATCTTCAATTCCAATAGTGAAATGATTTTTAGGTTTTTCTTTCGATAATTCATCGAATACTGCTTTCACCATGCCCGCATTAAATTCTTTGGAGGCTAATCCGTAGCGTCCGCCAATAACTTTTGGAGATGCTAATTCCCAACCTTCATGTAATGCATTAATTACATCCATATACAATGGTTCACCAATAGCACCAGGTTCTTTACAGCGGTCGAGTACTGCAATTTTTTTAACAGAAAATGGCAATGCTTCAATAAATGCTTTTACATAGAACGGACGATATAATCGCACCATTACAACACCTGTTTTTTCACCGTTATTATTGAGATAATCTACTACTTCCCTTACTGCGCCTGAACCGGAGCCCATTATTACAATCACCTTTTCGGCATTTACATCACCGTAGTATTCAAATAATTTATATTTTCTGCCTGTTAATGCTTCAAACTGTTCCATCATTTGTTCAACTACAAATGGAACATTCAAGTAAAATTTATTGGATGCTTCTCTGCTTTGAAAAAACACATCGGGATTTTGAGCTGTTCCTTTAATAAATGGATGAGCCGGATTTAATGAGCGATTGCGATGCGCCATTACATCATTCATATTTATCATGTCGCGAATGGCATAATCCGGAATTAATTCTACCTCTGTTAATTCGTGTGAAGTGCGGAAACCATCAAATATATTTAAGAATGGAATACGTGATCTTAATGTTGATGCTTGTGCAATTAAAGCCATATCCATTGCTTCCTGTGCGTTATTGCCAAACAACATCGAAAATCCGGTTGAGCGACATGCCATCACATCACTATGATCGCCAAAAATAGATAGAGCATGAGTTGCCAAAGCCCTTGCTGCTATTTGAAAAACAGTTGGTGTTAATTCGCCGGCAATTTTATACATATTCGGAATCATCAACAATAACCCTTGCGAGCAAGTAAATGTTGTAGAAAGTGCGCCTCCTGTCAACGCTCCGTGAATGGCACCGGCGGCACCTGCTTCACTTTGCATTTCAATAACTTTTGGCACCTGACCAAAAATATTCGTCATTTCTTTTGATGACCATTCATCGGCCCATTCGCCCATAGCTGAAGAGGGTGTTATGGGATAAATAGCACAAATTTCATTTGTTTTGTAAGCTATGGTTGCTGCAGCCTCGTTGCCGTCCATAATATCGCGAACAACAGGTTCTTTATCGGTGTTTAAAGTAGCCGATTCGTTAGCATTTTCAATTAAAGTTGCCATGTGATTAGATTTTGGTTATTTGATACTCAGACTTCGCCTGAATTAGAGCATAAACTTCGCAACAAATCATGCCGAACCGAATGACAGCAGTCAACGAAAATGGTGATAAAAGTCAATAGGAATCGGAAAAATCTTCCGAAGAAAGCGGTAGCAAAAATTTACCAAATATCAATTTGCACACTCCCTATTTCGGGTTTGCGGGCGGGAATGTCCCAATAGCCATTGTATTTAATTGAAGTTGGTACTTGATAACCATTTAATACTGATAATTTTACATCCATACTTACATCAAAATCGAACAATGGTGTAAAATAACTTAAACTGTAATGTCGTGCCACAATTTGCATTGTTTTTTTATCGAACCAAGTTACTAATTCGTTAATTACAACATCTTTTCCTATTTGTGCTTCAGGTTTCTTTTTGGTGGTAAATACGTAGCAATCGACACCCGTTGAGTATTTTTTTTGTTCGATGGAATAATCATACCACTGCTGCATTTCAGGACTAAAGATTTCCATTTTGTCTTTTATCAGCGGTATGTTGTCAACCGGCTGCCCGGGATTAAAAATTAATATTTTTAATTGGTTCTTGCGTTCATCCAATTTAGAATCCGTTTGGATATTATTATCATCCAATATTTTTTGACTACAAATGGTATCACGGTACATAAAAATATATGCAAACATGCGTGCAGTATAATAATTCATATCACCGTTTTTATCAAAAAAATCGCCGTTGTTTACTTCGAAATCAAAATCCATCCAGCGACAATTATCTTGGAGTTGTTGTTTTGTTCTGTTTGAATAAGCTCCAGTATTTAAATGTTCCTCATTAAACATCCGCAAGGTTGCGGCACTATGGTAATTGGTTCTTCGTAAATTTCGGAATGCTGCATAAAAAGTGGTGTCGTCGTGCACAAATTGCACAAATTCGGCGACACTGAATCCCATTGTTACTTCACTTAACACGAACGAATCGAGGGTAATAAAGCCGCCAATGCCTAATGAATCGGCCGGTTGACCAAAGGCACAGCGAGAAGCGCAAATTAACAAAACAATAAGCAAGAATTGCCTAATTTTACCGAACATAAGGCTGTAAAATTAACAATTATATGATGCAAAATTGCTTTAAAAATATCGGGTTAGTGTTGTTTATTGCAACGTCAATCACGATGCAGGCTGCTACACCAACTATCAGCGACAGTATAGATATTCGCCATATAAATCTGATTTTAGACATTACCGATTATGCCGATAATACCATTTCGGGGAGTGCCGAATTAGATATTAAAGTGAAGGTAGATAATATCTCGTTTTTACCGCTAGATTTAATTGGATTAACTGTTGATTCGGTAAGCGATAATGCAGGTAATTCACTGGTATTTACCCATATTGGAGAGCTTTTGAAAATTACATTACCTAGCATTTTTAACACTGACGATTCTACTAAAATTACTGTTTACTATCATGGTGAACCTGAGCAGGACGGCAGTTGGGGTGGCTGGTATTGGAATGGCGATTACGCTTATCAATTAGGTGTTGGTTTTGATGCCGTGCCGCATAATTTCGGGAGAATATGGTTTCCTTGCTTTGATAATTTTGTTGAACGCAGCACCTTTCGATATGAAATAAAAACCGAAGATGATAAAAAAGCCTATTGCGGTGGATTATTAGAAAGCGAAACCGATAATGGTGATGGCACTAAAACATGGATATGGAATTGCAATCAAACCATTCCGAGTTATTTAGCATCGGTAGCTGTTTCAACCTATACCGGCTATACTGATACTTACGAAGGAATTGATCGCGATATTCCCATAGAAATTGCCGTTAAACCGGAAGATTCTGCAGATCTTGCTGCATCATTTATTAACTTACACAGTGCATTAAGCACTTACGAAAACCATTATGGCGCATATGCTTGGGACCGAATAGGTTATGCAGTAGTTCCATTTAACGGAGGTGCAATGGAACATGCCATGAATATTGCCTATCCCCTATTTGCAGTGAATGGTTTTACCACTTGGGAAACGCTATACGCACATGAATTATCACATCATTGGTGGGGAGATTTGGTAACGTGTTCCACAGCTGAAGAAATGTGGTTAAATGAAGGCTGGGCAGTATTTTCTGAACATTTATTTACTGAACTTTTGTATGGTGAAGCAGCTTATATTGAAGCTGTTCAAACTAATCACACCGATGTAATTCATTATGCAGCTGCACAAGATGGTGAAAATTATTTCCCCATTTCTAATGTGCCCTCTACTTATACTTATGGTTATACTACCTATAAAAAAGGTGCAGATGTAGTGCATACTTTACGTGGTTATTTAGGTGATGATTTATTTTTCAGTTGCATTAAATCCTTTTTGGAAACTTATAAATTTCAAGCAATAAGTGCTGCCGAACTGCGCGACCATTTAACGGCTTGCAGTGGTATCGATATGAATGATTTTTTTGATGGATGGGTTTATCAGGCAGGGTTTCCGGGATTTGAAATAGATGATGTCGGATACACCCCACTCGGCATAAACAGCGTTTGCATTCAACAAAAATTACATCATGCCGATGCGTTTTGCAATAATGTACCGCTAACATTAAACTTCTTTGATAGCAATTGGGTAGAGGTAAGTACTATTGAAATAATGATAAGTGGTGAACATTCACAAATTTCATTTTCTGATATAAATGCCGCACATGTTGTAATTGATTATTATCAAAAAATTAATGACGCTGTTACAGAAGATAAAATTACTTTAGATGCTGCAGCAACCTATAGTTTAAAAAACGGTTTAATAGATATCACCGTAAATAGTATTACGTCACCTGTTTTAGTTTATGCTCAACATTATTGGGTCGCAGCCGATCAATTTAAAACGGCACATCCGGGCATCCATTTGAACAATCAACGTTATTGGAAAATTTCAGGCACCTTTGGTGATGATTTTGATGCCACCGCCAAATTATTATATAACGGTCAGCAAACATTAGGAGGTGGTTATTTAGATGATACATTTATTACCAACAGCGACGATAGTTTATTACTATTTTACAGAGCTAAACCAACAGATGAATGGATAATTTATCCTTATTACGAATTAAATGATTGGGGAAGTAGCATTGATAAACGCGGTGCGATAGAATTAAGTAAATTACAGCAAGGAGAATATGCCTTGGGCATTTATGATAGTGAATTACCGGATGCACCATTATATACGGCATTAGATTGCCCCGATTTTTTAGAAATTGCTATTGCTGAAAATAGTATTTTGAAAATATTCCCGAATCCTGCTGATGCAAATATTTCGATTCAAATGCCACATGCTGATCCGACATTGGTATTAAAAATTGTAAATATGGCGGGCGATACCGTTCGTACCATTCCGTTACAATACACTTCACAATCCATTTCCGTTAAAACCCTTCCTGCAGGAACTTATCAACTCTATGTTGAAAACGCCCAATTTACAAGGATTGCCGCCCAAAAGCTTCTGATTATTCATTAATATTGCCACAAATTTTTAGTGCAATGAAGAATATTACGGTTATAGGTGCCGGTACTATGGGCAATGGTATAGCACATGTATTTGCGATGAAAGGTTTCAAGGTAAACCTGGTAGATGTTTCAGAAACAGCATTACAAAAAGCAGTGCAAACCATTTCGGGCAACTTAGACCGGATGGTTGCGAAAGAAAAAATTACTGCTTTAGATAAAGACAATACTTTAGCAAATTTATCTACTTATACATCTTTTGAATATTCGGCAAATGCCGATTTAGTAGTTGAAGCTGCTACAGAGCGCATTGATTTAAAATTAAAAGTATTTACTGAGCTCGATCAAATTTGCAATGCAGATACGATTTTGGCAACAAATACATCTTCCATTTCAATTACCAAAATCGCAGCCGCAACAAAACGACCTGATAAAGTTATCGGCATGCATTTTATGAACCCTGTTCCGGTTATGAAATTGGTAGAAGTAATTAGAGGATATGCCACGAGCGATGTTACTACAAATATCATCATGGAATTAAGCAAGCAATTAGACAAAGCGCCGGTAGAAGTAAACGACTATCCGGGGTTTGTAGCTAATCGCATTTTAATGCCTATGATAAATGAAGCCATTTATTCATTATACGAAGGCGTTGCAGGTGTTAATGAAATTGACACTGTTATGAAACTCGGTATGGCACACCCAATGGGACCATTGCAATTAGCCGATTTTATTGGTTTAGATGTTTGTCACAGTATTCTAAATGTACTTTACAACGGTTTTGGGAATCAAAAATATGCCCCATGTCCGCTGTTAGTTAATATGGTTACTGCC
>JANMLV010000177.1:0-2377 GCA_031372705.1 Bacteroidota bacterium
GCAGTCAGATCGTTTATGCCTACATAACTAATTGTACTTCCGGCTTCAATCGGCTTGTCAGGTTCAACTTCATAAGCATAATCATGAATAATTAATCCTTCTGCCGAATCAATAACACTACACCTAATCCAACCATAATGCAATTTATCCTCGGAATCTACAAAACGCACCCCGAGAAATTTTTCGCTTTCGTTGGGGAACCAGAAGCCTCCGAAATCGGCAATGTTCGTCCCATTATCGACGTAAGATTTGAATGCCATGCGCTGATAGCCCCAGCTTTGAAATTGGAGTTTACTATCAATAAGTGCATTGTTTATAAGTGTATATGGATAATATCTTGTAAAACCGGCACCGCCTTCTTCAGAAAAGTATTCTGAAGTACCTGCAATTTGGTTTGCAGGTGTTCCATATCCGCCGGCCCATTGACAAAATCTGAGCCATGAAGCACCGGTCCCCCCTGAACTGGTAACATCAACCCAAGTTTGATAACCATTCAAAAATGCGAAGTCGAATACGCCATCATTATTCATGTCTACACCGCCTACTTCATCATGTTCATTTAAAAGTAAATCAGGGTCTAAATCAGTATAAATTACTTGCGCTTCAATAGTTGAATTATAAGCCAAAATACCGGTTGTAAATATGGAATATTGCAGTAGCGTGAATTTATTTCGTCCCATAATATTAATTTTTAATAAATGAAGCAAAATGAGTTAATCCATTTTGGTCGAGCACTTTTAAATAGTATGTACCGCTGCTTAAATTATCTACTTGTATACTTCTGGAATTATTTATTACTTGCTGACTTAATAATTGCCCGGCAACGTTTATAATGGAAACCTTTAATATTTCGTTAAAGTAAAAATTATTCGTTTTAAGGGATATATTTAAATTGCCGGAAGTTGGATTCGGATAAACATGTAATTTGGTTTCACCTACAAGGTCCATATTGTTTTTTTCCGGAGGATAGAATACTGAAATGGGTATTTTAAAATAGCCTAATGAGTAACCGGGAACAGTAACACATGTTTCACCGGGTTTAGGTTCTGTTAAGCAATTAGGTATATTTTCAAATTCACGAATAGCCATTGGGTTTTCGGCACGTATTTCGAATGGATGTAATACCTCTGTTTCGCCGCCACAGCTGTAGCAAGTATTTAAGTCGTATATCGTGCTTTTACCTGAAGTGGAATACGCCTGTTCAGCGTCTAAACAATAAATGGTAGCATTGCCAAGTCCAATACCAATTGGGGTTCCTAATATGGGGTCAATAAATAAAGAAATTAGGTTATCAGAATTAATAATATAATGCTGCTCGCCATCTTTTAAATTGGAAAAATAAATATAAAGATACTCTTGATTTTCATCGATAAATACCGTTGGCTGATTGTTTGGATTTGCCACACCTTGATAAATATTCGCTTGCAAATAGCTGAGTCTGCTTTTAATAACCTCACTCAGCAGAAGCATGGCATAATAATTTGTTCTGCGTAAAAACAGCCTGTCAGTGCCGGAGTAATCATCGGGGTCAATGCCATATTGTTCAAAATCGGCACAATCGGCATCAACTATTAAATTATTCACATTCTCGGTGCCATGGTAATTATGAAATGTAGCGTAGGTGAAAAAGTTTTCGCGGTATGGATTGGTAAAATTTAACTTCAAATTTTTTAACCACCATTCAAAGATGACCATACCTGAGGCATAACTGTTATGATAAATTTGATTTCGATCAAATTCATTTTCTTCACCTTCTAAATCTTTAGCGTCAGCTAAAATATTCCATTCCGTAGTCCACAAATCTTTTTTAATAGCTGTGGTTAATCCAAAATTTAAAGCTATGTTCTGGAAGTTATATGATTCAATAAACCGATAGCGGATGAGATCGCGAAAATTACCAAATAAAGCCATTGGGCTTGTTTTACCTAATATCCCGGTAAACGCAGGTTCTAATCTAGTATCTAAACTCGTATAATCAAATACCGGACAAGTGTAACCATCATCAAAAAGCATGGAAATATCCACTTGATAATTGTCCCTTGCAATGTAATATGGATGCAGTATAACAGCATCAAAACAATAGATGCTTGTTCCCGGAATTTGTTGGGCGTATTTTGATCGCAACATACTATTCCAAGTTAATCCAATTGGCCCAACCGGAAAAGGGTCGGCTTCCCTAAATGCATACAAAGGTGCATCAATGTTTCTGGCAGGGAGTCCTATTTTACATGCCACAAGTGGGTCTAATTTAAATGCATTAATGTAATTATGGTCGGTAAGCATGGGAGCGCTAAATACATAACTCGCAAAATTGGTCGTCCAAGTTGGGTCAGATGCAAATCCACGGATATAATTCCAATAATTACCAAAGTTTTCA
>JANMLV010000187.1:0-13211 GCA_031372705.1 Bacteroidota bacterium
TAAACTACCTCCTGATGTGCAACGTGGATTAAAGGAAAAGAAAATCAGCATGGGGCATGCAAGAGCAATTTTATCGTTAGAAGACCCAATTGCCCAAATCGATATTTACAAAGAAACAATTACACGAAATTTATCTGTTCGCGATGTTGAATTATTAGCTCGTGATTATAAAAATAAAAAACAATCATCTACACCAACAAAAACGGCTAGCAAATCATCGTCACTTACATTTGAATTGAAAAAAGTGCAGGATTTACTTTCGTCGCACCTTGCCACTAGAGTGCAAATAAAGAAAGATAAACAAGGGAAAGGCGAAATTGTTATCTCGTTTTTTTCTGATGATGATTTATTCCGTATTAAAGATATTATTGAAGATTAATAGCTGCCATGAAGCAAATTCTTGCGGTAATATTCCTGTTTTTCGGTGCTGCAACTTTTGCACAAGTTGATACAATTAGTATTAGTAACGCAGATACTACAGGCACGCAAATTGTTGATTCTACAAAAACGCCGTTCTACAAAAATTTATGGACGCATAACCCGCATAGTGTTGGCCAAGCTGCGTTATTTAGTGCTGTAGTACCGGGTTTGGGACAAGCATACAATGGAAAATATTGGAAAATTCCAATCGTATATGGCGCAATCGGAACAGCAGGTTATTTTATTTATTATTGGTATGATTTCTACGATGAATTAAAAACAGCTTACATCTATAGGACTGATGATGATTCACTAACTGTTGATTTACAGTATGCCTATCTTACAAGCGATGAATATTTATTGCAAAAAGTAAGTCAGGCAAAACAGTATACCGATTTAATGGTTGTGCTAACAGCTGCTGCTTATATTTTAAATATTGTTGACGCTGTGGTAGATGCGCATTTATATGATTTTAATGTAACCGATGATTTGAGTTTGCATGTTGCTCCTTATATTAAATCGTCAAATATTGGGTTTAATACCTATCAGCCAACATACGGACTAAGTTTAAAATTTACTTTAAAATGAATATAGCACTCATTGGTTATGGTAAAATGGGTAAAGCCATTGAAGAAGTAATTCGCAAACACAATGCGCATCATGCTAACCATATTATTGTTGTTGCAAAATTCTCTAAAAGCAACGGCCCTGCATTAAATGTAGAAAGCCTAAACAAGGTTGATGTTGCCATTGAATTTACAACACCGCTAACAGCAGTCGAAAATTTGAAAATGTGTTTTGATGCCGGTGTACCGGTAATAACCGGAACAACCGGTTGGTACGATAATTTACCTGAAGTAATAGATTATTGTAAAGCCAAAAATGGTGCATTATTACATTCGGCAAATTTCAGTATTGGCGTAAATATTTTCTTTAAGATAAATAGTGTGCTCGCCGAATTAATGTCGGCAAGGCCTGAGTATAAAGTTGAAATAACCGAAACGCATCATGTTCAAAAATTAGATGCACCGAGTGGCACAGCAATAAAAACGGCACAACTTATTTTAGCATCGCTCAAAAATAAAACCGGCTGGAAATTGGCGCCAACCGATGAATCGGATGCGATCCCGATAACAGCTCATCGTATTGAAAATGTGCCGGGTACCCATGAAGTAATTTACAATTCGCCTGCGGATGAAATTAAAATAGTACACACTGCACATTCCCGCGAAGGCTTTGCAGACGGCGCTTTGCTTGCTGCACAATGGATTCACGGTAAAAAAGGTATTTTTACAATGAACGATGTACTTGGTATATAATGTGTAACCGCTAGTTTACGTTAATAGATATTCAGCTATCAAATGAAAAACAAAATCCTCATACTATTTATTTTATTTGCAAGCATTTGCCATGCTCAAACCAAAATTGATTCCATTGGTATTAATAAATTGAATGGCGGATTAATTGCGTTGAGTGCTGATGCAGATTTATTGCATGCCAATTGGGGATTCTGCATTATGGACCCTAAAACAGGAAAAGTAATTACATCGCATGAGCCTGAAAAAAGTTTAGTGCCTGCGTCAAGTATGAAATTAATTACTACCATAGCGGGTATAAATTTGATTGGTGCCGATTATCGATATAAAACATTAATTCAATATGATGGCGTAATTGGAAAAGATTCAGTGCTCACGGGAAATTTATATGTAAGAGGCTCCGGCGATCCAACCTTGGGTAGCGACCGCATTGATGGCGATTTGAAATACGATTCGCTATTAGCCACTTGGGCAAATATTGTAAAGCAAAAAGGTATAAATAAAATCAACGGAAAAATTATTGCAGATGCAAGTGCTTTTGAAGATTATGCAACGGCCGGTTCTTGGAATTGGGATGATATTGGGCAATATTATGGTGCAGGACCTTACGGTTTAAATATCAATGAAAACACATATACACTTTATTATTCTTCAACCGGTAGCATCAGTAAAATAGATAGTATTGTTCCTGAAATTGATGGCTTAACAGTTTTTAATGATGTAAAAGTGGGTGGAACCGGTGATGATGCTTTTATTTATGGCGCTCCTGATAATTATTATAGATACGTAACCGGAACAATTCCTTCCAACAGAAAACGTTATCCTGTTGATGGTTCTATGCCGGACCCGCCTTTATTTCTAGCACTTGAATTTAAAAAGGCCTTAGTGGAAAAAGGGGTGGAGGTAATGCAACAAGCAACAACTGTTTATGCTATGCAGCGTGAGAAAATTAAAATTAATAATGAACGCAAATTGCTGTATACACACGAGTCGGCACCGCTCAGCGAAATAATTTATCATACTAATCAAAAAAGTAATAACTTGTTTGCAGAAGCAATTCTAAAAACAATGGGGAAAACGCAAGTTAGCAATGGGAGCAGAGCAGCCGGCACAAATGTGGTTGAATCATTTTATAAAAATAAGGGAATAGCAATGGCGGGCATGATTGTAGAAGATGGCAGCGGCCTTTCGAGAATGAATGTATTTACAACAAAGCAAATGTGTTCCATATTAAATATGGAAATGCAACAAGCCTCGTTCGAATTGTTTAAGAGTTCGTTACCTAGTGCCGGAAAATCAGGCACATTAAAAACAATGGCTGTTAACACCGCAGCACAGGGTAAAGTATTTGCAAAAAGTGGCTCAATGGCTAAAGTGCGTTCTTATTCCGGTTATGTGCAAACCAAAAGTGGCGACTTATTAAGCTTCTGTGTTATAATAAATAATTATACATGCGGTTCAGCAGAAATTAAAGCCAAATTGGAGAAATTAATGATCTTAATGGCAGGATTATAATGTATTGAAAAAATTTAAAGTTTAAACTATGAAATCATTTACCCTCATTGCCGCATTTTTTTTATTAATTACATCATGTAAACAATTTACGGGAATTCCGGATGATTTTGATTACGGCAAAATTGAAAATAATATTTATTCGAATAAGTTTTTCGGGTTTAATATGCCGGTGCAAAATGGTTGGGAAGCTTTGAATAAATCGTACATGGATAGTTTGCGTGCTGAAGGTCTTAAAGAAATTGCCGATGGTAACTCGGAACTTGAAAAATCATTTGAATCCTCTGAAATAAAAACAGCTAATTTAATTTCAATCATAAAAACAGATACGATAATTTTTCAGCCTTATAGCGCCAATATATCGTTAGTGGCAGAAAACTTGAAATTGGCAATTCATATAAAAGATGGCAAGTCCTATTTAGAAACTGCCAAAGAATTTATGGTAAACAGTGGAATTGATATTAAATTTGTAGGCCCTATTACAGATTATGAAATTGGTGAAAAAAAGTTTTATACCATGGAGATTGTTAATGATTATTCCGGCATGGAAGTGCATCAAGATTTCTATGCAACCATCATAAATGGTTTTGGATTATCGTTTGTGGGCAGCTGGGTGAATGATGAACAACGGGAATCGATACGACAATTGCTTACTGAAATCACCTTCGATTAAGTTTAAACATCTTTGTGTCGGTTCACAAAAAAGCTGAGCCATAATGCTCGAGAAAACCGAAACAAGTAGGGCGAGCCTGCAACCCAAAGTGCAGCAACAGTTATAAACGACCAGGTTACACTCATGCCAAAACCAAAGTTGAGAATGGCAAATACAATTAAACTGGAAAACACCCCAATTGCATAACTCAAATACATGGCACCATAGTAAAACCCTGTTTCAGGCTCAAAACGCAAGCCACAACTTGGACAATGCTTATACATTTTTGCCATTTCACTTAAATGATAAGGATTTTTGTTTACGAACATGTCGCCTTTGCGGCAACGGGCACATTTGCATTTTACTACAGAGCCAAACCTGGAATCAGAAAAAGCCATGCACAAAATTACGGCTTAATATTAATTTTATACTAAATAAATTTGTGCTATCGTTTAGCTGATACGTTTGAAACACATACACCTCATATTGCTGCTATTGGGTTTGCAACTACATGCCGGCGCGCAAAAATTTGTTGCGGCTTATACTCAAGGCAATTTTGAAAAGGCTATCAAATTTGCAGAGAAAGCAATTGACGAAGAACCCAAAAATTTAGATGCCTATTTAGTTAAAGCGATGTCGAACATGCATCTCGGTTCCGACAGTGCAACAAGGGCAGAACATTCATTCGGTGTTGAATCAGCGCTCGGCACTTTGAAATTAATTATTAAAAAAGATAAAACAGGTGCATTTATCAGCGCGCATCAAGCGGAATTAGATTCGATAGTTTATGCTAATTATTTACTCGCGGAAAAAAATATCGATAATGGAAAAACTGAAAAGGCATCTAAAATATTAAATGACCTCATTGATATTAAACCGCTGCCTGCTTATTATTACCAGGTAGGAATAATTTATTTAGATGAGGGGAATACTTTTGCTGCAATGGATATGTTTAATGATGCCGCAGCAAAAATTTATATAGATGCAAAAGCCGGCATTAAGCCTGATGCTTATTTAGATGAAATATTTATTACGCTCGCGGGTAATATTGCTGACAAGGGTGATTTAAACAGCGCTTTTGTTATTTACAATAGAGCACTGGATATTTTTAACAACGCATCTATCAATGAAGCATATAAAGTATTTCTTGATGGCCTTTTATTACAATTAAATGGCTATCGTGATTCAACCCGTCAAATTGCATTTATTAAAAATTTGGACACAGTTGCGCAATTAACCAATGACCCAAATTTTTTTGCAGCATTGAAGTGGCAAATGATTATGCAATATTTCGAGTATCAAATGGATTACGATTATTATGGTGCAGCAGCATTTGTAGAAACCTATGTTTGTGCAGAAAGGAAAACTGAAATTCCCGATGGTTTTTACGACAAAATATTTGAATCTACTTTTATTAAAAATACAGTTGACGGCGCCGTGTTGTATGATGGCAGGCAGTTTATGCGCACATGGTTGAGCATGCAATCTTGTTTGATGGAAAAACCTATTTCCGGTAATGAATTAATGTATGCAGTCATGGACTCATTGCTGTCGGAAAAGAAATGTGTTGAAGCCTATAAATGGTTGCATAATATTAAATTGTGGAATGCAGATGCTAAAAAAGTTACCGCTTACGAAAATCAAATTTATAATATCATTAAAGTAGCGGATACATCTGTTTTTTCGTTCAGTAATTTGTATGATTTAACCTACTTTTTTCCTGCAAACAAGAATTTCAAATCTCTCCAAGAAAAAAGTGCTTATGCCGAGTTAATTAAATTGCTCGATCAGAAAAAATTTAGCGAATCAGGGAAATTACTCCGAGCACAAATTAAATTAAATCCAAAAGATAAAGTGATTCACGATTTATACCGCAGATGGATAGTTTTAGATTTTAATGAAAACTTTTTAGGCTCAGCTGTTTATATAAACGACAAAGACTGGGGAGGCTCGGTAGAAAATTGTGAACCCGGAAAATTGAGTGCCGAAATGCAAGCAACATTTTTGCAACGATTAAATTATTGCAGACGCGTTGCAGGTGTGCCCGATAAATGTGAATTGCGTGCCTCACTTAATGAAAAATGCCAAGCTGCTGCGCTTATGATGACTGCCAATTACGATTTATCGCATTTGCCACCTGAAGATTGGCAATGTTATACACCTGCAGGTGCAATCGGCGCAGGAAATTCAAATTTAAGTTTAGGATATAGTGGCCCAAGTGCATTGTTAGGTCAATTAGAAGACGATGGTGAGAATAATTATTTTGTTGGCCACAGGCGATGGATATTGAATCCGAGTAGGAAAGTATTCGGGCATGGCTCAACTTCAAGTGCAATGGCGCTTTGGGCTTTAGGTGGTGAGAGTTCCAATTATGATGATGTTATTACGAGAGAATTTGAAACCCAATACATTTGTTGGCCACCGGAACATTATTTCCCTTCCGCATTATACGCTTCGCGATGGTCGTTTTCGTTGCGCAGTGCCGATTTTTCGAAATCAACTGTTGAAATTTATCAAGAGGGCGTGCAGTTGGAAGTAATTGTTTTGGAAAACAACGCGGGATATGGCATGAACACTGTGGTTTGGGAGCCGCAAGGTGTTAAATATAATGAAGAAGTTAATTTTAAAGTTGTTGTAAAAAATGTAGGTATATACGAGTGGGATGAAGCAAAATCGGAATACATTTCCATCCCTAAAACTTATACCTACACTACCACCATGCTGCAATTGAGATAAGATTTGATTTTTTCCATTTATTTTTCCTTATTTTAGCCGTTAATTAACACCAATGAGTTTATTATTAATAATTGCTATCATAGCAGTAGGCATTATTTTCATTTTTGTAGAATTTTTCTTTATACCCGGATTTTCGGTATTTTCCATACTCGGTGCAATTGTGGCCGGTATTGGCGTTTACATGGGTTATAACCAATACGGTCAGCAGGCAGGTAATTGGCTGTTAATAGGCTCTATAGTTGCAGCCGGGGGTGTTATGTATTGGGGATATAAAAGAATGCAATCAAAAAAATGGGCATTAAAAACTGAAATTGACGGAAGGGTAAACGTTGAAGATTTTAGCGCTTTTAATATTGGCGATAAAGGCACAGCATTAACTAACTTGCGTCCCGAAGGGAAAGCAATTTTCGGAAACGATGAACGCGTTACCGTTTATTCATTGGGCGAGTTTATTGATAAAGACATAATTGTAGAGATTACAAAAATTGAACACAGTAAAATATTTGTTAAAAAAGTAAATTAATTATTATGGATTCAGATCAAGTTATACTCATTCTGGTCATTGTGGTAGGTTTTGCCATTCTGATCTTCTTCCTGATTTTTATGCGATTGTTCGGATTGTGGCTATCAGCACAATTAGCAGGCGTTCGTATCAGTCTTTTGCAGATGATACTCATGCGCTGGCGTCGTGTTGACCCACGTGCAATTGTCGACAATATGGTTACTGCGCATAAAGCCGGTATTCCGTTAACACGCGACCAATTAGAGGCGCACTTTTTAGCCGGTGGTAATATTAAGCGTGTTGTAAATGCATTAGTGAGTGCCGACAAAGCAAATATTCCGCTCGATTTTAAAGCAGCAACAGCTATTGACCTTGCGGGAAGAGATGTTTTTGAAGCAGTTCAGCTAAGTGTTAATCCAAAAGTTATTGAATCACCTCCTGTAACAGCCGTTGCCAAAAATGGTATTCAGTTAATTGCCAGAGTTAAGGTTACTGTTCGTGCCAATATTCAAAAATTGGTGGGTGGAGCAGGAGAGGAGACAATTCTTGCCCGTGTTGGGGAAGGTATTGTTACCACTATCGGTTCGTCAGAAAATCATAAAGCGGTGATGGAAAATCCCGATACCATTTCAAAAACGGTATTAGCTAAAGGATTAGATTCAGGAACTGCTTTTGAAATTCTATCTATCGATATTGCTGATATTGACATCGGAAAGAACATTGGTGCAGAATTACAAATGGACCAAGCCAACGCCGATAAGAATATTGCCCAAGCAAAAGCTGAAGAGCGCAGAGCCATGGCAGTAGCCTTAGAGCAAGAAATGAAAGCAAAAGCCCAGGAAGCACGCGCCAAAGTAATTGAAGCCGAAGCCGAAATTCCCAAAGCCATAGCTGAAGCATTCCGCTCGGGCAACCTAGGTGTAATGGATTACTACAAACTCCGCAACCTCCAAGCCGACACCGAAATGAGAGATTCATTAGGTAAAGGACAGGTGAAAAAGGACGATAAATAGCAATTTTGGAGAGCAATGGTTTGATAGTTTAAAATCTTTTTGTACCTTTGCACTCCGAAATAATGGCCTCGTAGCTCAACTGAATAGAGCATTTGACTACGGATCAGAAGGTTAGGGGTTTGAATCCCTTCGAGGTCACTAAGCCCACGTTAAGCGTGGGTTTTTTTATGTACTTAACAGCTCAAACGAAAAGAGCATTGTGTCATGATTATTAGGTTTAGGGGCCTGCCTACCGCGAAGCAGGTAGGTTTGAATCCCTTCGAGGTCACAAAGCCCACGTTAAGCGTGGGTTTTTTTATGTTTAGGCTTAAAGGTAAAATAATTGAATAGAGCATCCCGCTATCGGCGGGAAGGTTAGGGGTTTGAATCTCTTCGAGGTCAATGAACCGCCGGAAAGCGTGTTTTTTTTATTAGTAAGATGAAGAAATAAGAGTAAAATTTAATACAATCTATATCAATGCACAATAACTAATTTCTCCGATTTAATAATCGTATCCTCATCCTTAATTACTATTTGATACACACCGCTATTTATTTGCGGCAAAATAATTTGATTATTGGATATCATATTTTCCTTTTCAAATACTTTTACTCCAAGTAGATTATAGATTTCTATTGCATATAGTTTATCTACTTCCCCTGAAATAAATATATAATTGCTTGCAGGGTTGGGTGCAATTGTAATTGCTCTGGGAACATTGCTCAAATGCTGATTTTCAGGTATTGCTTTATTGTGTTCTATGATTGTATCTAACATGCCTCGGGCATAAAAAACACCGGGTCCGTAGATGGCTCCGTTTAAGCCTGCAATTTCTTTTAATATAAGATTATCTTCATCACTCAATTCAAAATCACCCATTGAATTCATACTACTGTTGTAAATTTGAGCAGTGCGTTTCCAGTAATATTCCAAATCATTAATCGGGTTGATATTATCCAAAATACGCTTCGCTGTTTTATAATCTGCATTTGATTTTGCATTAGCATACTCAACAAATAAAGGAATATTGCTAATGCTTACATTTTTATATAACTCATATAAATCTTTGCTCAAATCTATTTTGTCAATATTGTTTTTAAGCATCCTTTTCCAAAACAGATATTGCATAAACCAACTTCCGGTTGAAGGTTCAGTAATGACTGAATTATATGTGGCAGCCCAAGCTTCAAATTCACTTTCCAAAGCCGTAAGCGCAGTTTTATAGTTGATTTCACCGGTTATTAATTCACCATATGCAATACAAGGTTCACCTATTCTGTCAATTTGAACCAAAGTAGGGGCTGTTCCTGCAATTTCATTTATGAACCCGGGTATATTGTAAGCCTCAGGGATATCATCAAAATTCCAATCCGCGTATTGTGCTTTGGTTGTAACCATAAATTCATCGGTTGTAATTCTGTTTGCAGAGGCTTCAGGGAACCAATGATTTTCGGAGGGTTCACCATCACCCATTGGGGAATGAAGCGGTGGTGCGCCTGCATCGCCGCCAATATCCAATAAATAAATGCCAATATTACAGTTATCCATCATGTTGCAGCGCATTTGTCCTTCTGTGGAATTTTCATATATATACATTCCGTAACCGGCACCCGCAATTAAATTATTACTAATCATAAAGTTGGTGCAATAATCTGTATAAATTCCCCGAACAACATCCTCCAGACCCGGCGCATAATTTCCTGTGCATGAATTTGAACTTGCAATGGCAGCTTCACAATTGGTCAATTTAATGCCATAGGCATTATAAATTCCTCCTGTTGCAGTCTTTGCTTCATAAGTTACGGCATTAAAATATAATTGAGGCTCCGGTACATTCAGCAATTCTATGCCCCTTAATACATTGGTTATCAGATTACCATCCATGTTAATGAATACATCTGCAGCAGCATCGCTTATCCATATTCCCGTAGGTGTTAATAATTCACCAAAATTACTTGGCTCCTGTATTAAACATTGCTTAATAAAAATAGAATCCGCATCCGGCATATTATCAATATAAACACCATACTTATTGAAACCTTGAATTGTGACAGTATTGAGAAACAAATGCGGGCAGTTATTAGTTACTTTTATTCCTCTATCCATTTTATATGTGCCTGATGCAACAATAAAATCGCTTATTATTTTATTCTGATTAATATTTGTATAAACATTATTGGCAACCACAATTCCTTCGGTACAGTTTTCAATAACATTATATACTTTATGCGTATATAAAGGATCAAAATCCTGACCCACCTGCAAGCGACCGGATGAGGTAAGTGATGCTGTTGATTTAATGCCTATTCCTACGTCATGAATAAAGTTATCTGCAACAAGCACATTAGAATTATATGCTCTTATGGCAATCTTTAAATCTTCAAATTCATTTTCTAATCCGAAGTGATATTGAAGTCCGTCGCCGATAGGAAAATCAGTTGTTGGTTTTACCTCATTTAAATAAATACCGAAATTAGCAAATCCGAATTTTCCTTTCATAATTCCCGGAGCGCTAAACTTGGAACCAACTACTGTGCTTGTCATAGTTCCGGTAAATGGTTGAATACGAATTCCGGTTGTATTATCACAAAAGGATGCGCTCTCGATATTAAATACCGATTCTGATGACGTGTTTTCAGCTAGCACCGCATTACTTGCAAAAGCAATAGTGGCATTATAAGGATCAGGTGTGCCTTCAATAATTAAATTACCTCCCGACTTTATGCGAATGCCTTTCCATGGTTTAGTTGCTGAGCCGCAAATGGTGGTTCCTCCTGTAAGAATTAGTGTAGCTCCTGAATCAATTACAATCTCTCTTGGCGTTGAATAATTAAATTCAATGCATGGACCATCTATCGTTAATATTGTTCCTATTCCGGAAATCGTTAAATCATTATCATCCATGCAATAACGATGTGAGCCGGACCAAGTTGCTGAAGTTGTTATATTGTAGGAAGGATAGGAAGGCACATTTTCACAACTCCCTGTACAGGGTATATAACATTGTGCATGTAGGTCACTCAGGCTCATCAACAGCAGGATTGTTAACCCGATGATATGCATTCTTGAGTAACTTAAAAATAGGCTCATTTTGTTTAAGTTTATTTTTTTATGTTACAATTTTTCCCAGCTTAAGCTAAACTTGCCCTTCTCTGTTATTATTTCAGTGATGTAAAAACCATTAGCAATATTTTTTACTAGGGCATTTAAATTTTCATCAAATGAAATTTCTATTTCTTCACCAAGATAATTAAATGTTTTTATCGAAATTATTTTTTCAGGTTGAGTAAATATTATTCTTATGGTTTCGGTTGCGGGATTTGGATAAACATAGAACTTTGAAATTTGAACATTCAACGACACTGTTGCCAGCAAAGTATCACATGGACTTCCTTTGAGTGCGCCGAGATTAGAGTTGGGCATGTTAGGAACTGTATATGTATTTTTACCAGGTGAAAGCGAAATTGTAAGAGTATCAAAATCACAAGACAACCCTTCAGCTTCCGGACTATTTATTACACTTATATTTTCATTTACTCCGGAATGTAGAAAATCCAGATAATATATGTAACCTAATGGAGCGTATATTTTCCCGTCCGGTCCAATCTGAAGTTGTGAGAAAGAATAATCCTCAAACTCGTTTTTATATATTATATTCTTTGTATCAGCTATTGGTTCAGGACAGTTTAGACAATATTGAAAAATCTTGCTTCCATTCACCCCCCAATCAATATTAGTTAGATAAAGCATTCTTTTGTCCAATGAAAATTCGCAGCCGTAAAAATCACCCGTTATTAATCCGTTCACTAAAACGCTACTACTTAATTCGCCCGTACACCTGTCAAAATCATATATGTTAAAATATTGTCCTCTTGTGAATGCTAATTTGCTCCCGTCTCGTGAAAACTTCATTTGACCGATATAACCGTCATCCGAAGGAATACTATCTATAATATCAAAACATTGATAAAACGGGCCTTCAAATGCATCAGGAGTGATGAGTAAGCGCGTAAAACAATCTGCAGAGTCAATATAAGGCGATGAATGTATTAATATCCACCAATCTCTGCCATTCGCATGCTTAACTGCTTGCATCTTTTCCCAAGAGTGTCCGATAAAAAAAGGGATGTTTTTTTCTATTACATCACCGAAACTACCCTCAAGGTTCATATCAATCAGTGAATAGGATAGTCCGGAACTATCCGGCATTGGAAATGGATTATTAATATCAAACATTACGATGAGATAGTATAAATTTTCAGATCCAGGTTTTGGCAGAATAGTTACACCTTGGGAAATACTTGATGGATACCCATAACCAACCAGACCAATATTAAGACTATCACCATTTGGCATTACCTCATTGTTCTTATTCCATATATTCTGCCCGTTAGTATAAAATAGTAAATTTCCAAAGGTGTCAGAAATTGACGCACATGATTCAAATGTTGTAATCCCAGTATTAAAAGAAGTTGGAACACCGCCTGAAAAATTCAATCCTGTGCTATCTCCAAAAACCCAGTTATTATCATACGATTGGGTAAAAGCACTGAAATGCCCGAGAGTTGCAACAATTATTAATAACAAGTATTTAACCATACTATTTTTGAATCAAAATCTTATTACTATAAAATGTACCATCCAGCATATTTATCCTGAATAGATAAAGACCATTTGCAATATCTCCAATAAATAAGGTTGTTGATAGCACATCATAGAAAGTTTTTACATTGCACCCACTTATATCAAATACTTCAACACTGCCGATATTGCTATTCAAATAATTCATATCTGAACAAATTAAGGTTATACAATTTTGCGCAGGATTTGGTGCAATATAAATTACCACAGGCGAGGCAAGCGACCACCGCTCTTCATTTATTTCCCTGTAACGGTCTATAGTTGTATCAAGTATAGCCCATGACTGGTATACACCTGGACCGTTCAATGAACCACCCAATTCTGAAATGTTTCTCAAGGTAATTTCATCATCTTCATTCAACACCAAAACTCCGGTTGAATCAAGGTTCTCTGCGTTGTTCAAATAAATCTGTGAAGTTAGTTCCCAGTAATATTCAAT
>JANMLV010000245.1:0-28230 GCA_031372705.1 Bacteroidota bacterium
AAAGGTGTTGCGCTTGCGCTCGATATTCCACTTATTGCTGTGCATCACATGCAAGCACATATTTTGGCACATTTTATTGATGACCCTAAACCTGATTTCCCATTTCTTTGTCTTACTGTTAGTGGTGGTCATACTCAAATAGTTTTGGTGAAAAGCCCACTGGACATGGAAATACTCGGACAAACCATGGATGATGCAGCGGGTGAAGCTTTTGATAAATGTGCTAAAATGTTAGGTTTGCCGTATCCGGGAGGTCCACTCGTTGATAAATATGCACAAGATGGAAATCCGCTGGCTTATACTTTTGCCGAACCTAAAATTCCGGGGTTAGATTTTTCATTTAGTGGTTTTAAAACTTCGGTATTATACTTTTTGCAAGAGCAAACCAAAAACAACCCTGACTTTATACAAACTAACTTAAATGATCTATGTGCGGCAATTCAACACAACATTGTAGAAATATTGCTCAGAAAACTGAAACGCGCTGCACGCGAAACCGGTGTTAAACAAATAGCAATTGCAGGAGGTGTTTCTGCAAATAGCAGGTTACGCGCACGCATTTTTGAAATGGCAACAGCTGAAAAACTGCAAGTATTTATTCCCAAATTTGAATATTGCACCGATAATGCAGCTATGATTGCCGTTACGGGTTATTATAAATTCCTGAAGGGCGAGTTTGCCGACCGGCAAGTGGTTCCACTCGCTAGAATTCAAGGATTAAAATCTTAAAAGCACATAAAATACTAAAACCAAGATGTCAAGAATCCAAATTAATTTCCCAAAGGAGCATGTATTTTCAACTGAAATAAAAATCAGAATTACTGATTTAAATTATGGTGGACATTTGGGCAACGATAGTATGTTATCTATTTTACATGAAACAAGGGTACGATTTTTGAAACATTTAGGCTATTCAGAAATGAATGTTGCGGGAGTTGGCATAATTATGGCCGATGCTGCAATACAATTTAAAACTGAAGCATTCTACGGCGAGCGATTGAAAATAGAGATTGCCGTAGGTGATTTTAATCGTGTAAGTTTTGATATTTATTACCGCGTTTTATCCGGAACACGTGAAGTGGCCGTTGCTAAAACCGGAATTGTATTTTATAACTACGAAGCGAAAAAAGTTGCAGCAGTGCCTCAAGAATTTAAATTAAAATTTGAAAGTAAGGATTAATTTGAAATCGGTTACGACTTTGTATTGCATTGATAATTAAGTATTTAGCATCAATAAAATCGAAGTTGTCATTTTTTTTAGGCATTACAAACAATTTATCTTAATTAATTAAATACAAGTAATATAATTAAAGTTTTACTTTGCATCTATTAGCACTTCCCAACGCTAAACATACACACCCTTCATTTTACCGCACATCCCTTGTTACCACACTTTTTTGTAACCTTTTAAACATTGAAGTGTATGAAGCGTTTTTTCTACGTGCAGCTTTTAGCTGTTTTTGCGGTAGTTTTTTTAGTTGTTAATCCGGCAATGGCTCAGGTGGTCGACGATTGTTCCGCTCATCTAGATGATGAAATGATGCATGATGAACATTGTGCCGTATTTGCCTTGGTGCCTATTGATGGAGCCACGCATGTTTCCATAGCTAACGGCTCTTGGTTTAATGCATCAACATGGAATGTTGGAACAGTACCCGGCCCAGGAGCGCAAGTGTTTGTTGATTCGGCAACTATTGTTACCTACGATGCCGTTAGCGAAACCGAAATAAATTGGTTGCGCGTAAAAGGAACACTCAATTTTTCGAGTACAGTAAATACGAAATTAAAAGTAACTACAATGGTTACTGATCCAATCGGGCATTTAAATATTGGTACAGTTGCCACCCCGATATTAAGTACAGTTTCAACAAAAATTATTTTCCCCGACAACGGTCCGATTGATTTTACAAATGATCCGTATGAGTTTGGGAAAGGTTTTATTAACCATGGTTTTCTGCTCATAAACGGAGATTATAAGAAAACATTTTGTGCTATAACAAAAGGAATGAATGCCGGTGCTTCAATTTTAAAATTGTCTGAAACGCCTACAGGCTGGAAAGTAGGCGACCAATTAGTTTTGGGGGGCACTTATGGCACTTATTTAGGCGACTATGAAACAAATTCAAAGTTTCATGATGAAGTGCTAACTATAACCAGTATTTCAGGCAAGTCAGTTTACTTTACTAATAATGCCACAGGCGGAACCACACTTTCTTATGAACATAAAATGCCAACCGGATATGGATTAAAAATTTATGTTGCGAATGTAACACGCAATGTAATATTTGAATCAGAAAATTATGCCACTATTCCAATCGATCAGCGCGGACATTTTATGATGATGCATAATGTATCTCAGAGTATTTCAAATGCTGCTTTTAACGGATTAGGCAGAACCAATAAAGACTTATTGGCAACAGACCCTGTTGTTGATGCTTTTGGTAATCAAATTAGCGGTGGTTCAAATGTGCGTGGACGTTATGCGATTCATTTACATAAGGCCGGTAATAATAATATCGGCGTAACGCCTGCCTTAATTAAAGGTTGTGCGGTAGTTGATCCAACAAGTTGGGGTATTGTAAATCACGAAAGCAATGCCAATATTGATGATAATGTTGTTTTCGATTTCTTCGGCGCTGCATTTGCTACTGAAGATGGAAATGAATTGGGAACTTTTAACAGAAATATTGCAATTAAAGGCAGAAAAGCAACAACAGCAACCAATTTAGACGATAGAACAAATAATATTGATTTTGGTTACGAAGGAAATGGATTTTGGATTCAAAGTTCAAATGTTGGCTACGAAAATAATATTGCCATCAGCTGCTCCGGTGATGCCTATAAAGTTTTTAGCGATGATGCAAGCATGCCGGCGGAAGGCAGGCATAAAATTCCAAAAGCAAACATTTTAAATCCTTCAATTGCAGGGGTTGATGATTCCATTTATACCGCAGTAGTGCCTATGCGTAAGTTCATAGGAAATATTGCATACAATTGTAATAGTGCGATGACATTTTGGACGCATATGCTTAATAACGATAATGTAGGCGATTTTTCATCATTGGAAAATGATCCCTATACACATACCATCATGAGTGTTATTGATGGATTTAAATTTTGGGGGATGTTAGCTGCGGGTATTTCTGTAAAATATTCAGGGCAAGTGCATTTTAAAAATGGGTTATTGTTGGGCGATGTAACGAATCAATTTGCAACAAGTGCATGGATTACCGGCAATCCGCAAGGAGGCTATGCATTTATTGGTAGCACTGTAACCGGACAAATTATTTATGAAGGTTTAACTGTAAAAGGATGGAAACGTGGAGTTATTGCAGGACGAACCGACGATTTACAAAGTTTTGACGAGTTTGAGTATGATTATCGTACTGCAAAAATTATTGGGGGTATTTATAATAATAATACTTATAATATTGCACCTGAAGAAGGAACTAATGAATACGGCAGTTCAGAGTATTATAAATTTCCTAAATATTTCGAAATTTCAGGTGCTCCTTCGTTTACCGCAATTACGCCAAATGTAAACCCGACTGCAGATTATGCTTATGTTACAAACGGTGGTAATTCTATACTATTTAATGGTGTGTTATCAGTAGATACAGATCCGGGAGTAACCACTGCTGGTCAGGGAAACGGAATTGCAGCATATGTTTGGAACTTTGGAGATGGAACTACCGGTTACGGAATGGACCCTGTGCATACTTATTCAACACCCGGAACTTATAGTGTAACGTTAACTGTTTATGACAGTCAAGGCAAAACCGGCATCGCTTCGCGAAATGTTTATGTAGTAAACACAGCGTATCAAAATGTCTTATCTAATTCGGGTTTTGAAACCGGTGGATTTAATACAGCTTCATTTACAAACAGCGCCCGCGAAAATGTTGACAATGGTTGGTTAATGAAAAGTAATTGGCAAATAGTTAATGGTAAAGCAATTATTTACCTCAGTGATAAATGGAATCGGCCACTTACACAAATGGTTAAAAATGATAAAGCATTACGCGGTGTAATAGAATTTTCATTTCAAGGAAAAAATATTGGTTTTGGTGCAGTAGGAAATGATTTATACTGCGAAATTATAGGTGTGAATGGCGAGTTTAAAGATCCTGATGTTACAATAATGAATAATTTCGAGAAGTGGAACAATAATGATCTTGCATTTACATCAACACTTTTATTTAGTGAAAATTTTGGATTGACAGAATTTAACTGGCAAACGTTTACCAGGAATATAAATTTCAATTCCGGATATGAATATATTATTATTAAATTTTATTCAGAAGGTGTAAAGGTAGGGCCTGCGGAAGAGCAAGGAATAGACAATGTTTGCTTGCCTTGCGTATGTGATATACCACAACATTTGTTTGAAGATGAATTAAGCTCAACTCATGCAATGCTAATTTGGGATAATATGGGTAGCGATCAATATCAGTTACAATACAAAACAACAATAGGCGGCGCTTGGACAACAATAACAATAGAAAATACATTTTATGATTTGAGCTCGCTGTTGGCCAATACTTCATATACTTGGAAGGTTAAGGCATTTTGTGATGGTGCATGGACAGCGTTTAGCAGCGATAAAATATTTATAACGCCTGCAGTTGGAACAACATGTACTTCACCAAGTGTTTTGTCAACCTCGTTAATCACAAATAATAAAGCAACCTTAAACTGGAATCAAGTTCCCTCAGCATTGCAATATCAAATTTCATATAAAACTGTTGCAGGTGCTACTTGGACAAATTTGTATACCACCTCATACAATTATTTGCTAACAGAATTGTCTCCATCAACGACCTATGAGTGGAAAGTAAAAGGGCAATGCGCTGCAGGTTGGAAAGATTTTACTTCTACAATGAACTTTACCACATTTTCTGCTAAAGAAATAGCGGATGATATTGTTGCAACGGAAATTAATATTTATCCGAATCCTGTTGGAGATGTTTTAAATTTCAGCATGCCTGTAGAGCAATCCGGAAAATTGCAAGTGAGTGTAATCGATTTAATGGGACATGTGGTTATTGCACAGTCGATAAGTGCATCGCCGGGAAATACAACCGTACAAT
Source organism: Bacteroidota bacterium (assembly GCA_031372705.1). Taxonomy (GTDB): domain Bacteria; phylum Bacteroidota; class Bacteroidia; order Chitinophagales; family BACL12; genus UBA7236. Next base: position 5,091 of record JANMLV010000245.1, read on the forward strand.
TAAATATTGATATGTTGCCAACCGGAGTTTATTTATTATCGGTGAGCAACGATTATATGCTTATTAATACACAAAAATTTATTAAAGATTAGTAGTTCATGAATGAATAGTGCGCCCCGATAATTTATCGGGGTTTTTTGTTTTTATTTGCTCAATCTGTTCCAATTATTCCACAATTTGTCCGTAAATAGCCTAATATGAAACTATTTATAATGAGACAAAAGGGCAATAATATTATCATTAAGCTGCTAATTTGTATCATTTTGCAGCCGCAATTACCGATTATGCAACAATTTCAACTCTTTTAATAATAAGTAATAAGAGTGTAAAGTACTCATTTGAATTACTTTGGCTTCTTATTTGTTATAGTATTAAGAAATATAACCTTATGAAAAAGTACACATTAATTGTTTGCATATTAGCGTTGAGTGCAACGCTTTCTGCACAGAACAGTGCTTCAAGAGCACTCGGAATTCGCTTTGGAGGAGGCGATGGCGTTGAAGCTGAAATTTCTTTCCAGAATTATATTGGTGGTAATAATCGTTTAGAATTTGACCTCGGGTTGTTTAACGACGAATGGAACGATGGGTTTAAATTTACCTTAATGTACCATTGGGTTGGTAATATTGATGGTGGTTTAAATTGGTATATCGGTGGCGGCGGAAGTTTAGGTGTACTGGATGTACATGAAGACAACAACAATTGGGATCACGATTTTAATGACGGCTTCTTTTTAGATGCAGATGGTCAATTAGGAATTGAATATAACTTTCCTTTTCCATTGCAAATCAGTTTAGATGCCAGACCTGAATTCGGTCTTATAAACGATGATTTTGATTTTGGCTATGGCTTAGGAATCAGATATGCTTTTTAATCAAATAAACTAACAAAAAAATAAACCCCGAGACATTGTTTCGGGGTTTATTTTTTTATTAGTTTTTTACAAACCTGCCTATACTTAATTCGCTTTGTCCGGAAATTTTTACAATATAAATGCCACTTGGCAAATCACTCACATCAACCATCGTATTTATGTTTTCACTATTTTTTGTTGCAACAACGATTCCATTCATATTTATTATTTGAATAATTATATCTGCTGTATAATTGTGTTGAACATAAATTATATCATCAGCAGGATTCGGATAAACTATCAGGGTAGCATACGGTTGTTCATTAATTGATTGTCCAACATCTGTGCAATCAATAATATCCTCTAAGTAACTATTGCGTTCTGTAATAAACGATTTTAGTCCATAAACCGTTCCTCCACCGGGGCCTCCGCCTGTTGTAATGTTCTCTGTAACATTTAAATCAAATTGTTCATCAGTATACATTTTGTTTTCGTCTGCATAAACCGATGCCTGTATCAGTGAGTATAATTCATCTACTTTAGCGTTAATGTAATCGCTTGTAAAATAATTATTTTTTATCACACAATAATAATAATTGTAGGTTTCACGTGTGGCATCAATTGTAACAATGCGCTCAAGAAGTGGTCGAGAAAGTGCATAGTAATCGGTTTCCAAAGTAGTCATATCTGTAATGCCTCCTCCTCCCATTCCGCCACCGGAGTATGAGCCAAAAGCTTCGTTGCAATCCCATTTAATCCATTCCCATAAATTATTTATCGGGTTGTGGTAAATATAATAATTTCGGGCAGAGTTAGTATATGAATCTAAATTCGAAAACAAATTATCGGTAACCAAGCTTTTCATTAAAACCGGCACATTAAAGTAATACGCTAATGAATCTGCAAATACTGCATCAGTTGAATTATTAATAAAATTTGTCAACTTAATTAAATCGGTCCAGTCGTTTTCAGTTGAATTATTTTCTAACGAATAACGCGCTTCATACGAGGCGGTGTCAATACCATAATACATTAAATCTGCAGCATAGCTGCCAACATCAAAAGCAGCTCCGGCCTTAAATAAGTTTTCAGAGCTATTATCGAAATGGGTGTTCAAAAAATCATCGTCAATTTGCTCTACAACATCATAAAATCCCCAAAAAGTACCATTCATATAAACATTTGCATAAATGCATCTTGGGGCAGGCACACCGGCATCGCGACTCAAATCGTAAATGATTTTTTCGCGCATGAATGTTGGGTCTTTGAAGCAATTTCCAAAGTTTAGCTTTTCCATTTTATCGTAGTCCAACGAATCAACGTAACGATTAAAATCAATTTTGAATGATTTTTTTTCACCGGGATGTCCATATGATGAATTCCCTTTCAGCCTAATACCTATATCCTCAAAGGTGCTAATTCCACTAAGGTCGGTTATCGCAACATCAGCTTTCATATAGGTTTCAGTGCTGTAGTTGGCAACCAAGCTATCCCAAAATCCGGTTTGACTGAATGTTAATTCAACTGTGAGAATTTGATTAGTCCCGAAAACATCATCTCCGGGTTCTTGTGCACATACGGTTAGGGTTGACAAGGTTAAAAGGCCTGTTATCAGGTGGTTCATAATTGCAGTTTTATTTTCAGACTGCTCAAAGATGTTAAGGTTTAAGGTATTGTCAAAAAATATTTATGATAAGTGTGGTATAATAATTGGTAACTGTTTTCTGTTTTCCCCTAAAGCTCTAATATCTTTGTTCATTAAGAAAAACACATATATGTTAAAACATCTTACTACAATTATGCTCTTAGCAGGCATCGTAACTATGCAGGCCCAGGTTAATATAGTAATAACCGGAACGCCCGTAACACAAAACTTTACAGGATTCACCGGGTTAGGATTTACCCCAACTCCGGCAGTAGGGCAACTTGACGCCGACAATTGGCAAATTACCGGATGCAGCGATGGCGACCTGCTTTTCGGAGGCACAAAAACTACCGGTGATTTCGCTCGTGGATCCACAGGTGGTATTGTTACCACCGGAGGTATTTATGGCTTTTCCGGCGGTGGGGGTACAAATCAGGTTTTATATTTTCAGCCAACCGCTGATGATTTAACACCTGGAGACGTAACCTTGCGATACAAGAATATTACCGGTACGGTGTTAACAGAACTGGATTTTTCATATGTCATTTTTTTATATAATAATGAAAGCAGATCTACAACTTTAAAGCTATCCTATTCACTGGATAACATCACGTTTCTGGCTGTTCCTTCTGTCGATTTTACTTCGCTAGCGGCGTTAGATGCTTCTTTATATACCTACAATCGCAGTGTAAATATTTCCGGGCTATCTATCCCTAACAATACGTTTATTTATTTTAAATGGACTACTGATGATGCTCCTGGTGGTGCAGGCTCAAGAGATGAAATTGGAATAGATGATATTACATTAACTGCATCTTCGGATCCGGTTCCAACGCCAACAGTTTATTTTAATAACGATATTATTTATGCAAATGAAAATGATGGATCGTTTTCTTTTAATGTAAATATTGCAACACCGCATGATTGTAATGTGTTCATAACTTTAAATCCGGCTGTTACCTATGCTAAACCGGGAATAGATTATACACTTGCCACTCCTTACACGGTTACTTTTACTGCCGGTGGGCCAACAATTCAAACTATTACTGTTCCGCTTATTAATGATGCCATTCCGGAGTATACAGAGGCTATGTATTTTGAATTAGATAGTGTTTCTCCCGGTTGTTTAATTGTAGCACCAACTTTTCAATTAGTATTTATTGAAGATACAGATGTAGCTGTAATCGGCAATTGTGAAAATTTAATTATATCTCAATACGGTGAAGGAACCGGTGTATTAAATAATAAGGCTTTAGAAATTTATAACCCGACCGATGCATCCATTAACTTGGCAGATTATTATGTGCAGATTTATACTAATGGATCTGCTTTCCCAGTTTACTATTTTCAATGCAATGGGATGCTGGCATCAGGTGATGCTTATGTTATAACAACTGAAGATGCCAACCCAACATTATTAGCACAAGCTGATTCAACAGGACAAGGTGCATACTTTAATGGTAACGATGCTGTTACATTATATAATGGACCGTACATGATTGATAAAATTGGTGAAATTGGTGTTGATCCCGGAGTAGGGGGGTGGACTGTTGCTGCGGGTAGCACAACAGATAATTCATTGGTGCGTAAATCAAGTGTTAAAGCCGGACAATTAAACTGGGCGATTGGAGCAACTGAATGGAATGTGATAGGCCCTAATAATTTCGCCGGATTAAATGCACATACTTTTGATGGTTGCGGTTGTCCTATGCCAACAGGTGTAAACATAGTTAACATTACCAGTAGTTCATTTAAAGTTACTTGGACGGCTGCAGTAGGTGCTACAAAATATCAAGTTTGGTATCGACCAACAGGAGTAGGCGCGCCATGGGCAAAGGCAAATACCACGTCAACCTCTAAAAAAATAATTGGCTTAACGGCAGCTACTACTTATGAAGTAAAAGTAAAAACAATTTGTGGTGTTGAAAGTTCTGAATTCACGGCCCTGACGTTTGTTACAACTAATCCTTTGAGAGTGGGAGAAGCATTTAGCGATATCGAAATATTTCCAAATCCAAGCAATGGTGTATTTACTGTAGAAATGCCTTCAACACAAAATGAAATAATATCATGGGCAATTTATGATTTAACAGGGAAATTAATTATCCAACAAGCTGTTCAAATTAATGGCAATACTTTGGAAATTAATGCAGCTGATTTGTCAACCGGAAATTACATTCTGCAAATAATTTGTAGTTCAGCATCGATTTCAAAAATGGTATCAATTGAATAACATTATTAGTTAAAGCAAAAAAAAACCGACTCACAATGAGTCGGTTTTTTTTAAATCACCTGGTTGATGCATAAGTGGCATAATCAATTTCTTTTAATGCACTAATTAAAAATAACCTGCTTTGTTGCGTCGCTGTAATGTTAAAATTACCACTTTCGTCAACAGTGAAGAAATCATCTTTAGTTATTGCGCCTTTCGCAATTTCAATACTCCCGGAAATTAAATAAAACGAATGAATATGGTCACTGTCGAGTTCGATTTGATGCGTGCCAATTTGCATATCAAACTGTTTAATTTCCAATCCCGGTGTCATCATTTCTAATGGCGCGTTTTCACCTTTTAATATTTTTGTTTGCATGCCAACCTGCTCCACTATTGGAAAGCTATCTGATGTATAATCATCATAAGTTGCAGGAAGCGAAAGTGATTTGTTAATATTTGGGTCGAACCAAATTTGAAAAATATGAGCACCTTGATGCATTTTTTCGGCATGACTAATGCCATTACCGGCGCGAATTATTTGCACATCGCCGGCGTTTAACGGTAACCAAGTTTTGTTTTTGGTATCGTAATGTTCTATGGTGCCTTCCAACACAAAGCTTACAATTTCAAATGCTTGGTGTGGATGTAATCCAATTGTAGAAGTTACTTCACCCCAAGCATGCGCCCAATAAAATATATTGGAGTACGGTTGGAGTTTAGTTGCATCGGGCGACATTTGGATTGGCTTGTTTTCGAGTATTTCGCCACCATTAAAGTTGCCTGTAATTTGCTTTTGTACCGGGTATACATGTATAGACATATAAAATATTTTAAATACTTACGCCAAATTGCGGTAATAAGTTCCTTTGGCAGCTAAAACTTTAACAAACAATATGGCTGCGCTCATGAACATTTCTAAATTTAGTTTGTATGAATTAAAAGTTATAAAATGAAAACAAAAATACTCCTCTTTTTGCTTTCTGTCCAATTGGCAGTTCAAGGGCAAGTTAGTACCCAATTGTTTGGGCTTATGCGCAATAATGAGCCATCAGAATTGTTTTTAACAAGGCTAGACGCAGCTGATAGTACCAAGAGCATTCTTGGAACCTCACTATACGATTCATTGCTTGTGGTTACAGGAACAGCGCTTAATCCTTATAATGGAACCTATAATGTATTGAGCGTAGATAAACTCTTTTCAATTGATATTGAAACCGGCGATATGTTAACGTCGGTTGATGTTAGTCTCCCAATCGAAAATAGCTCAATGCGTTCATTAGTGTTTAATCCATCGGATTCAATGTTTTATGGAATAGTGGTTCAAACAGATGATTTGGCAGGTGGAATTTTCTTCGCAACAGTCGACATACTGACCGGAGATGTAACTATTTTATCAGATAGTTCACTAACTACTTTCTTAATGCCGGGTAGAAATATCATTGACCCGTTTGAAAAAATTTATTACATGCTAACGGATACTAAATTACTTGGTATCGATATGTATACCGGTGAAATAATGACCCAGCCAACAATTAACAATCCTTTTGGTGTTCAATTTGACAATATGAGTTTTAATTGCAAGGATGGGTTAATTTATGGGTTAATTCCGGCAATAGATACGCAGTTAATTTATTTAGGAACGATTGATCCGGTTACAGGTGATGTTAGTTTAGTATTAGATACTGCAATAGACACCACGTATTTTATTTCCGGAATAGCAACTGCAAATTCAGCTATAGATCCTTTAACAAATACTTATTATTATCTATCTGCGGGCAATGTTAAAGGAATTGATTTAGCAACCGGAGAAAAAGTATTTGAGACCTCGTTTTATGATGCAGATGGCAGATATTTTGGACTATTCCATCATTTTCAAGATTGTTACGGCGCAAATGAAACTAGATTTGCCACCAATCTTAATAATTATGAGTTGATAAGTCAACCGGAATTGTATCCCAACCCGGCTAGAGATTATTTAATAGTAAGGCACGAAAATATTATTAACACACTAGTTATTTATAATAGTGCAGGTATCGAAATCGCAATCTACAAAGTAAACGCACTTGAAATAATGATTCCAACTCATGATATTCCTGAAGGCATATATTTTATAAAGTCATTGGATAAAATTGGGCAGGTAAGCATATCAACCTTTGCTAAGGTTAATTAGAAGCTGCTTTACTCGCTTGGGTTACTTTCAATTTCTTGTAATATTTGATTTAGGTCAATTTCGAAAGTAGGCTCATTTTTTTCTTGTATACCAACAATGGCAACTTGCAATCGCATTGATAGTTGCGTTGCGCGAGAAGTTTGTGCTTCACTTAGAGGAGCACTGAGCAATTCATTCATTATTACATCAATTTCATTATATAACGAATCCAGCTGCGGGTCACCATATGCTACACCATCGTTTGCCAAAGTTTCATATTGTTCAACCTTGTGTTCAAATTGCGTAAGTAGCTTATCATGTTTTGATGCACATGCCGATAGTAAACTAAGGCAACAAATTAATATTATTGTTCTCATATTTTAATAGTATGTTATTTTGATTTACATTCTCGATGCTACTATTTCTGCTATGCCGTTTGCTGCAATGTATCCTGTTGTCCATGCTGCCTGAAAATTAAATCCACCCGTTACAGCATCAATATTCAATACTTCACCGGCAAAAAATAAATTTGGATGCAATTTACTCTGCATGGTTTTGAAATCTACTTCTTGCAACTTCACACCACCGCAGGTAACGAATTCATCTTTAAATGTGCTTTTTCCTGTAACTTGAAACTTGCTTTCTGTTAATACATTTGCCAAAGTTTGAAGTTTTTCTTTAGACGCATCTGACCAATTCATTTTATCGTCGATTCCACAAAATGCAGTCAGCGATTTTAAGAATCTTGATGAAATATCACCTATGGGTGTGTTTTGAATATGTTTTTTTGGCGACGAAATTTTATGCGACATTAATAATTCCTTGCAACTTTGTTTATCAAGCTCAGGAATAAAATTAACGATTAAATTAAATCGGTATTGTTTCACAGCTAAAGGAATTGCTGCCCATGCCGATAATTTTAATATGGCAGGTCCACTCAAACCCCAATGTGTTATTAATAATGGTCCTGTTGTGGCAATTTTATCGCCTTCAATCTTGCATTGTACATTTGGAACACTAACACCCATTAAATCGTCTATGCGTTTATCTTTTATATGAAAAGTAAAAAGACTTGGAACGGGTTCAACAATGGTGTGGTTTATTTTTGATAATATTTCCCAAACCTGAGGACTACTTCCTGTTGCCACTAAAACAAAATCGGCTACAAATTCTTCGCCATTTATAAAATGCAAATGCCAGCGATTGTCGTCGGTAATTTGCATTGACGCAACTCCTTTTTGCGTATGCAATTTAATATTATACTGTTCAGCTTCATGCATGAAGCAATCTATAATTGTTTGAGAGCTATTGGTAACAGGAAACATTCTGCCATCCGGTTCTGCTTGAATATTTACTCTTCGCTCTTGGAACCACTCAATAGTATCGGTGGGATTAAATATGTAAAATGGACCTAATAACTCTTTTGCTCCTCTTGGATAAAAAGCAATTAAATCATCAGGGTCAAAACAAGCATGCGTAACATTGCATCTACCACCTCCGGAAACTTTTACTTTGCTTAGAAACTGTGCAGCTTTATCAAAAATATGCACTTCTAAGCCGGGTATTAATGCTGCTGCATTAATACCCGCAAAAAATCCGGCTGCGCCGCCACCTATAATTGCCAGTTTAAAGTTCAAGAGTTGCTTTGTTTGTAAAGTTATACAATAAAAGAAGAAGAATTGATATTAAACCTATTGAAAGCCCTGAAAGATCAGCTGCGGCGACTATAGCGGGGAAAGGAAAGCTGCATGAGCGTTATAATTTGAACGAAATCCAATAGAAGTTAAATTAAAAAAGCTGACTCTGTTATGAATCAGCTTTCTAATAATGTTATGCAAACCAATTGACTGCTAGTTATTGGCTTTAAAAATTAAACTGCTTTTACTTCAGCAATTAATTTTTCAAGTGTAGCTTTTGCATCACCAAACAACATTCTTGTTTTGCTATCGTAGAATAACTCGTTTTCGATTCCGGCATAACCTTTCGCCATGGAACGTTTCATTACAATTATATTTTTTGCCGTATTTGCTTTAATAATTGGCATACCATAAATTGGTGAACCCGGGTCAGATTCTGCTGCAGGATTTACAACGTCGTTAGCACCAATTACAATTACAACATCTGTGTTTGGTAACTGCGGATTAATGTCTTCCATTTCCTTCATCTTATCATAAGAAACATCTGCTTCGGCAAGTAGTACGTTCATGTGACCGGGCATACGACCTGCAACCGGGTGAATGGCGAAATTCACTTCAACACCTTTTTCCTCTAATGCTTTTTCAAATTCGTGACAAGTATGCTGTGCCTGCGCTACGGCTAATCCGTAACCCGGAACAATTGTTACTTTTTGCGCATATGCACAAAGAATTGCAGTATCTGTAATATTTATTTCTCTTATAGATAATCCTTCAGTTGATTTACCGGTTGATGTGCTATTGCTGAATGCTCCAATAATAACATTCCACAAACTGCGATTCATCGCTTTACACATTAATACAGTTAAAATGGTACCTGCGCTACCAACTAAAATACCACCTGTAAGCATTACTTGATTGTCGTAAAGGAAACCACCGAATGCTGCGGCAACACCTGTAAATGAATTGAGCAAAGAAATTACAACAGGCATATCTGCACCACCAATTGGCATAACAAATAATACACCATATAATAATGAAGCTCCGAAAATAATCCAGATAACATTGCTGCTCATGAAGGTTACATCATATGATGCAAATACAATTAATGCAAGTATGGCAAACACAAAAGTGTTGTTAAATATTTGCTGAAATTTGCTGCCGATATCTTTTATTTTACCTTCTAATTTCCCGTAGGCAATCATACTTCCGGCAAATGAAACTGAACCAATCATTAATCCTAAAAATATAATAAATCGTTCGCCAAATGCTTCGGGATGGTGTGTATCCATCTCAACAATACCAATTAATGCAGCGCAAGCACCACCCATACCATTAAACAACGATACCATTTGCGGCATTTGGGTCATTTTAACTTTCATAGCTGCCAGGTAACCCACAACGGTTCCAAGTGCAATGCCTCCGAAAATCCAAGGTAAATTGCCTATGCTTTCGCCGCCTTCATTTTTATGGAAAAAAATGGTTCCTAAAATGGCAACTGCCATTCCGACACCGGCAAATAAATTTCCTTTTTTAGCTGAATCAGGTTTAGCCAGCATTTTTAATCCTACAATAAAAGATAAGCTGCCAATCAGATAACAGATTTTTAATATATCTAAATTACTCATATTCAATTTCTTTAAAAATTATTTGTTGCCTTCAATTGATGTATTATTCAACATGTTTATTTTCGTGTAATACAATACTAACACGTTATTATTTTTTCTTCTTAAACATTTGCAGCATTCTATTCGTAACTACAAATCCACCCACAACATTTAATGTTCCTAAAATTACGGCCAAAAACCCTAAAACCAGCGCCAATGTGCTTTCTGCGTGTCCCATTACTATTATGGAACCAATTATAACAACGCCATGTATAGCGTTTGCACCACTCATTAACGGTGTGTGTAAAATTGCGGGTACATTGCTAATTAAAACAACACCTAAAAATGCAGCAAGAATGAGGATATAAATTACATCCCAAATATCAATTGCATCTAAAAATGCTCCGGCTTTAGTTGTTTCTTCAGCTATTTGTAAAAGTATCATACTGTATAATTTTCAGTTAATTATTTAAATATATAAATGCTTGTTGTTAGGCGCCAACTTGTGCTTTAACGCGTTCGTTTTTAATCTCGCCTTCGTGTGCAATGCAAGTGCCTGTTACTAAATCATCAGCGAAATTTAAATTCACATTGCCATCTTTATCGATAATTAATTTAATGTAATTCAACACGTTTTTGCCAAACATTTTACTTGCATCATAAGGCATGGAAGCTTGTAGGTTGGAATCACCAATTATGGTAACACCATTCACTTGAATTGTTTTACCATTTTCGGTTAACTCGCAATTGCCGCCTGTGCTTGCCGCTAAATCTACAATCACTGAACCGGGCTTCATATTTGCAACCGTTTCTTTTAATAACAAAATTGGTGCTTTACGTCCGGGAATTTGCGCAGTGCAAATAACAACATCAGCTTTTGCTGCATGCTCCTGAACTTTTGCTTGCTGACGTTTTTTGAAATCTTCACTTTGCTCAACTGCGTAACCGCCCGCTGCTTTGTCCTCTGTTGCGCCTTCTACTTCAATAAATTTACCTCCAAGCGAAAGCACCTCCTCTTTTGCTGCTGTGCGAACATCACTGGCTTCAACAACTGCTCCTAAGCGTTTTGCTGTCGCAATTGCCTGTAATCCGGCAACTCCGGCGCCCAAAACCACCACTTTAGCAGGCGTAATAGTTCCGGCTGCAGTCATAAACATCGGGAAAAACTTCGGTAAATGGGTAGCAGCCGTTAAAACTGCTTTATAGCCTGCAACAGTAGCCATAGAACTCAATATGTCCATAGCTTGTGCTCTTGTAGTTCTAGGTATTACATCTAAACTAAAAGCGGAAACACCGGCCGCTTGGCATTCTTTTACAAATGCGGTATTTGAAAGGGGGTTAAAGCCTCCAATCAGCACTTTTCCTTTGCATGCGGCCAATTCATCGGCTGCAATAGGATGAATTTTAATGAGAATTTGACTCTGACTGATTACAGTGCTTCGAGAAGCAATTTCAGCTCCTTTGGCGGTGTAATCGGCGTCAGGATAGCTCGCGGCCACACCTGCACCTGCTTCTACCAGAATTTTTTCTGCCTTTAGGCCCTTTAATGTGGCAATGTGCTCCGGAGTTATCGCTACACGCTTGTCAGCCGTACCTTCGCCCAATATTCCTATTATCATGAAACGGTTTTTTTTGAAGCTGCAAATATAGCTATTCAGGGCCGAAGCTTTACCATATTATCGCTATTAAATTTTGCCTATAAGTGCCCGAAAGGCATACGGCTACTATGTTTCTGTATCAATAATTTGTTGATAATTCAAATTCGATTTCGTTACTGCTCAGCAATTTGCCAATGCTCAATCAATAGTTAACAAGCACAGTTTAGTTTTTGATTTTCAAATATTTGAGTAGCCATAAATCGACTTTTTTTATATTTATTATTTTTACTACATGAAATTTTCAAACATTGTTTTTTTGTTATTGCTTAGTTGTGCATCCAATCACATATGCGCTGCAACCATTCAATCGCCATCAAAAAATTTGACTTTAATTGTGGAGATAGATGATAAAGGCACTATACATTATGACTTATTACATAATGCAGCAACAGTAGTCCAAAATTCAAAATTGGGGTTCACACTTAAAGATGCTGCACCACTTGATCGCGATTTTGTTTTATTATATGAAACTATAACGCAGGTTGATACTTCCTGGAATCCGGTTTGGGGAGAAGTAAGCACCATACGCAACAACTATACGGAGTTGATTTACCATGTTCGTCAAACCACTACTAAAGTGCAACTGTATATTGTGTTCAGATTATTTGATGATGGTTTAGGATTTAGATACGAATTTCCTGCACAACCCGAATTAAAAGATTTTATTATAAGCGAAGAACTAACATCATTTAATTTGACCGGAAATCACACTGCATTTTGGATACCCGGTGATTATGATTCCAACGAATATCCTTATACAAAAAGTAAATTAAGTGAAATTGATGCATTAACTGTTTCTGCTTTACATACTTCCATTTCAACACGCTCGCCAATAGGAAAAAATTATGTGCAAACACCTTTAATGTTAAAATCGGATAAGGGATTGTATATCAATATTCATGAAGCTGCATTAGTTAATTATTCGGCAATGCATCTTAAGGTTGATCAAACTAATTTCTCATTAACCACCACTTTAGTGCCTGATGCAGTTGGTAATAAAGTATACATGACATCGCCGTGTAAAACGCCATGGCGAACAATAATAGTGAGTAATAAAGCAACCGATATTTTAGCATCTAAATTAATTCTTAATTTAAATGAGCCTTCAGTAATTGAAGATGTTTCGTGGATTAAACCGGTTAAGTACGTTGGTATTTGGTGGGATATGCATGTTGGTACTGCAACTTGGAATTATTCAAATGTTAACAACATTAATCTTGAAACAACTGATTGGAAAAACTTGCCACCCAATGGGAATCACGGAGCAACAACCGAGCGCACGAAGTATTATATTGACTTTGCTGAAGAAAATGGTTTTGACGCAGTGTTAGTTGAAGGTTGGAATGTTGGTTGGGAAGATTGGTTTGGCAAGTGGAAAGAAAATGTATTTGATTTTGTAACACCATATCCTGATTTTGATGTAGTGGCATTAAAAGAATATGCAGCTTCCAAAAATATTAAAATTATTATGCATCATGAAACTTCTGCTGCGGTTACCAATTATGAACGCAGGTTGCAAGAGGCGATGGCATTTATGGTTGACAATAATTATTCGGCAGTTAAAACAGGTTACGTTGGTAGAATTATTCCGCGTGGCGAATTTCACGATGGGCAATGGATGGTAAATCACTATGTTTATGTTGCGCAACAAATGGCAAAAAATAAATTAATGGTTGATGCGCATGAATCCGTGCGACCAACAGGATTGCATCGCACTTATCCGAATTGGCTCGCTAATGAAGCTGCTCGTGGAAATGAATTTAATGCATGGAGTATTGGCAATCCACCTGAACATGAAACAATGCTTGCATTTACCAGATTAATGGGTGGACCAATGGATTATACCCCCGGTATTTTTGAAATAAAAATGGATGTTTATAAACCGGGCTCAACTTTTCAAGTGCATACTACTTTGGCCAAACAATTAGCATTATATGTTACAATGTATTCACCATTACAAATGGCGGCAGATTTACCGGAAAATTATTTGAAACACATGGATGCATTTCAATTTATTAAAGATGTTGCTGTTGATTGGCAAGACACTAAATATCTTGAAGCAGAACCCGGCGATTATGTAACAGTAGCTAGAAAAGCAAAAGATAGTGCGAATTGGTTTGCCGGAGCAATTACTGATGAGAATGCGAGGGTAGCGACTTTTAATATGAATTTTTTAGATGGCGATAAATTATATATTGCCACTGTTTACGCTGACGGTGTTGATGCAAACTGGCAAAGTAATCCAATGAGCTATCAAATTAGAAAGTTTGTTGTTTATAAGAAAACGTTTTTAACTATTCCTTTAGCACCCGGTGGGGGTTGCGCAATAAGTATTATTCCTGCTTCTGAGGAGGATGTAAAAGGTATTCCTCAATTTAGAGGAAAATGGTAATTAAGTTAATTAAATAGTTTTTAATCCTTTAATGAGTTAAACCAAATATTCGCAAAAATAAAACATGGTTCTGCACAATCACCGTGCGATGCAGAAGGTGAAGGTTGATAAGTGGATGTTGATGTTGAACCATTGGCAACAAAAGCCGTTTGCGCATTTATACTATTCTGAAAATTAACTAACTCATCAGCGCCACAATAGTACATGGTAATTGGTACTGTTGGTGTCCATCCGGTTAAATCATTATCTCTAAGTGCAACACGAAAAGGATTATTTTCGTTATTAATAAAATCATCCAATACTTCAGGTTTTATAATCTCTTTTGGTATTGCCGGCATTACTGCATCAATTTCCCAACCTTCATGATTGCCATCAAATAATGGCGGTAGCAACGTGTCATACGGAGCAATTAAATAATCTGAAGGACTATCATACATTTGATAAACGTCATTATATGCAAACATTAAATATGGCAAATAAAATGGTGCACCATAAGGTTCATCTGCAATAACATAATCTGTTTGCGCTCCGCTCATATCATAAGGCCCGCTCATTGGTGCGCTTGCTGTAATAGTATATTCATCTTGATGAAATAATTGTATTTCGCGCGTTAATGCCATTGCTGCATGTCCTCCTTGAGAGTAACCGAAAATAAATAGCTGTTCAGTAACGCCAACATTTCTAGTTTCGCTTAAAGTTTCGGCAGCGCGCAATAAATCTACACTGACAGTAGCTTCTGTTTTGGCATGGCAATATAAATGTCTGCCCGGCGAATCACCCATGCCTATATAATCGGGTAAACTCATAACATATCCCGAGCAGCCAAATAGAATGCCAAGTACCAGTTCATCACTTTCATAACTTGGCACATCATATCTATTTAAAACAGTGCCGTGTTCATAGCTGCAAAGTGGGAATTGAACAGCATTACTAACAGGAATAACTACTGCGCCTGAAGCCTGCGTTTCAATACCAAATGCATCAATGGTTTTATAAATTACACGATATATTTCTATTGGATAGTCATTTGGATAAGTAAGTAAATCCGGGTCATAAGCACTTAATGCAGAATCAGTTTGTGCTATTGTCCAACTATGCAGCAGTTCGTAGCTTATTATTTCACCTCTGAAAGCATCTACATTCTCGGTGTCAATTTTGGAATCATATGTGCATGAATTTAAAATTACTGTGGTAATAATGAATGGCAATCCAAACTTTTGAAGCTTTGATTTTAAATGCATAGCGAGATATTTTGTATAAAGATATGTAAACCTTATTTAATGTCGGAAAGGCAAATTTATAGCATAAAAAAAGGCAGTCCGTTTTAGAACTGCCTTTTGTAAAGTATTTTATCGTTTATTGTTTTATAAATCGTTCTTGGAACCACATTACTTGCCCGGTAACAGGGTCATCCATTTTAGCTCTTAAGATATATAAACCGGTTTTCAAGTCTGCTACATCAATAGGAATGGTATTGAAAGTGTTGCCATTTGTATTCTCACTAACAACTAACTGTCCAACTTCATTATAAATTTCAACAGCATATAATTTGCCATTTACATTATGTCTGTAAATATTGATATCTTCTGTTGCCGGATTTGGATACAACGTTATCCCTACGGGGTTAATTTCCAAAATATCGGGTTGCGTTCTATGGATTGAATCGAGGTAAGGAACACAAGTTGACCATTTTACTCCGTCTTTAACATAGTATTTGGCGAATTCAGAGGTATACATAACATCCATCAGTGCAATGGCATCACGCTCGTAGGTCGAATCGGTCAAGTGAAAACCGTCTTCATCGCTAAAGTCAGAACACTGATATAAAACGCCATCTGTAGCGCGAGGAATTCCGCCGTCAGCCCAATAGTAAGGTCCCCAAGTAATAAAAGGTACTTTAACACCTGTGCCGAAATATTTTAAAGCAGGATTGCCAACTATTTGACGTTCAATCAACCATTTTACTGCGAAATTATTCCAGTATGACGCAGGTTCACCAATGGCAGGATACTGCTCTAACGTAGAGTCGGCGAATCCACCGTAATGGCGCCCGCTTACAAACATGATTTTAATATTTGGAAACCTTTCCATTAGCTCAGCTAAATAAAAAGTTAAATCATCGGCGATACGTTCAGGTGATTCAGGAAAAGTGCTTGCAGCTCCCAAACTGTCGTATTTATCGTTAAAATACATCCAACCCACTTGCAATTGCTCCGCGGTATAGCCTTTGTCGGCGATTTTTTTAAGCATCTGATTCCAATATTTGGTGGAGTCAGCGCCAATCGCATAATCTAAACCTTTACCTCCGGCGCCCATGTTTATAGCATCAAAGCAAATATTAGTAATGTAGGTTTCATCAGCAGTATCTCTTACTATTGGTACAAAGTGGTCTAACATGTGACCTGGAACTGAAGGCCCAAACCCACCCATTAAAACAACACCTCCGTCATAATTAATATTTCCTAAACTGTCCAACGGCTTTAAGTTTTTGGCAAAATTCTTGCCCTTCTTGTAATGGGTAGAAGCCGTATTTTCAGTTAATGTGCCGCCTGGGAAAAATCCTCCTTGTTTTCCCATGTAGAATCCGGCACCTAAATCATTCAAAGGAATTAGACCCGAAGAGTCGTTATCACAAACTACCAGTTGGGCGTTTGCCGGAATGCTTATTGAATAGCATATAGCTATCGCAAGCAAAAATTTTGAAATTCTTTTCACTGTATGCATGTTTTCACAAATTTAATCATGCAAAAGTATCAAAACCAAATCATATTTTGTTAGCAATTGTTATTTGAAGAGTTAAATCCTTACATGATTTCAAGCATTTAACAAGAGCGTATTGCACTTAAAATGATAAGATTGAGGACAATTTGTCGGTTGGAAACGAGTATTTATGACAGTCTGTCTCAAAATGCACTAAATTTCATTCAAGTATGTTTTTTGACAGTTATAGATGGAGTTATCTAATATACCACGATATCTATTTTTTTCTCAATTGTAAATCTTTCTTAAACACTAAATTTAATTAAAATGAACTTACAGCAATTTACCATAAAATCGCAGGAGGTAATCCAACAAGCACAGCAAATGGCTATGCAAATGGACCACCAGCAGATTGGCAATGAGCATATACTAAAATCATTATTAGGTGGCGATGATGAGGTTGTTAGTTATTTATTAAAAAAGTTGAATGTGAATGTGCAACATGTTCAACAGAAATTAGACGAACAAATTGCGGCATTGCCAAAAGTTGCCGGCAAGGGTGGCGAATTTATTTCACGCGATGCAAACCTAACTATTGCTAAAAGCCAAACACACTTAAAAGAATTTGGCGATGAATTTGTATCGGTTGAACATTTATTACTTGGTATGTTATCGGGTAACGATAATGTAACTAAATTATTAAAATCGCAAGGTGTAAATGAGAAGGATTTAAAAGCAGCCATCAAAGAATTGCGCAAAGGTGCAACCATGAACACGCAAAGTGGTGAAAATCAAATTAATTCGTTAAATAAATATGCAATTAATTTAAATGAGCGTGCTAAAAGTGGCAAATTAGATCCTGTAATTGGTCGCGATGAGGAAATACGAAGAGTGCTGCACATTTTATCACGACGCACGAAAAACAATCCGATATTAGTTGGTGATCCGGGTGTTGGTAAAACGGCAATTGCCGAAGGTATTGCACATAGAATAGTTAATAGTGATGTGCCTGAAAATTTAAAATCGAAAACAATTTTCTCGCTTGATATGGGCGCTTTAATTGCAGGTGCTAAATATAAAGGTGAATTTGAAGAACGCTTAAAAGCAGTAATTAACGAAGTAATGCTCAGCGAAGGACAAATTATTTTATTTATTGACGAAATTCATACTTTAGTTGGCGCCGGTGGGGGAGGAGAAGGCGCAATGGATGCAGCTAATATTTTAAAGCCTGCTTTGGCGAGAGGTGAACTACGTGCCATAGGTGCTACTACACTAAATGAATATCAAAAATATTTTGAAAAAGATAAAGCATTAGAACGCAGATTTCAAAAAGTAATTGTCGACGAACCTTCAATTGAAGATAGTGTTTCTATTTTGCGCGGATTAAAAGAACGGTATGAAAATCATCATAAAGTACGCATTAAAGACGAAGCAATTATTGCTAGTGTTGAATTAAGTTCTCGATATATTTCGGATAGAAAATTACCGGACAAAGCCATAGATTTAATTGATGAAGCTGCTGCTAAAATGCGATTGGAAATGGACTCTGTACCTGAAGCATTAGATGAAATTGAACGCAGAATTCGCCAACTCGAAATTGAACGCGAAGCCATTAAACGCGAAAAAGATGAAAAGAAATTGGAAGAATTATCCAAAGATATTGCAGAGCTGAGTGAAGAAAGAAATGGACTAAAAGCTAAATGGCAGCAAGAAAAAGATATCGTTGATAAAATTCAACAGCAAAAGGGAGATATCGAACAATTTAAATTACAAGCTGAACAAGCCGAACGCGAAGGTGATTATGGCAGAGTAGCTGAATTGCGTTATGGCAAAATAAAAGAATCAGAAACAAATTTAATTGCATTAGAAGGTGATTTAAAAAAATTGGATGCCGGCAAGCGTTTAATGAAAGAAGAAGTTGATGCTGAAGATATTGCCGAAATTGTAGCAAAATGGACAGGTATTCCGGTGCAAAAAATGTTGGAGAGTGACAGGATGAAACTGCTCCGTTTAGAAGCAGAATTGCACAACCGGGTAGTTGGTCAAGATGAGGCAATTGTTGCCGTTGCCGATGCTATCAGACGAAGCAGAGCCGGATTACAAGACCCTCGTAAACCAATAGGCTCATTTATTTTTCTTGGCACAACCGGCGTAGGAAAAACGGAATTGGCAAAAGCTATTTCATCTTATTTATTTAACGATGAACACGCTATGACGAGAATTGATATGAGTGAGTATCAGGAACGTCATTCGGTGTCTCGATTAATTGGTGCACCTCCGGGTTATGTTGGTTACGATGAGGGCGGACAATTAACTGAAGCAGTTCGCAGAAAACCGTATTCTGTAATTTTATTGGATGAAATTGAAAAAGCACATCCCGATGTATTTAATATTTTATTGCAAGTATTAGATGACGGTCGACTAACCGATAATAAGGGGAGAACAGTCGATTTCAAAAATGCAATCATTATTATGACCAGCAATATTGGTTCGCATATAATTCAGGAACGTTTTGAAGGCGTAACAGAAAACAATTTATTGGCAGTTACTGAAATAGCTAAAATTGAGGTAATGGAATTACTGCGCAAAACAATAAGACCCGAATTTTTAAATAGGGTCGATGAAATTATTATGTTTAAACCATTGCTGCGCTCCGAAATAAAAGGTATAGTTGTTATTCAGCTCAAATTGTTATCTGAAATGCTGGCGGAAAGGGCTATTCAATTATCATTTACCGACCCATTAATCGATTGGCTAGCCGAAGAGGGTTTCGATCCGCAGTTTGGTGCAAGACCATTAAAACGGGTTATTCAGAAGGAAATTGTGAATGAGTTGTCTAAAAGGATTTTGGCCGGCGACGTGACAAGTGATGCTCAAATCAATATAGGTATTCAGCAAGGGGTAGTCACTTTCAAAAATACAAATAATAAAGGTGACTTGGCTTTATAACCCAAGTCACCTTTATTGCGAATTTATTTACTCAGCAATTATTAATTGATTACTGGCAATGTTTATATTGTTAACTACTAATGTATAAATGTATGCACCTGGGAGCAGACCTTCAACATTTATTTCGATAGTGGTGGATGCGCTGTTTAGCTCATATTGTAAAAGTGTTTCACCTAACATATTTGTTATGTTTAATGTTGCATTTTTTGTTGATGCAGGTAAAGTATAAGTTACTTCTGCATATTTGCTTACCGGGTTTGGCGATATTTTTAATGCAGGCAAAATTGAGGGAGCAGATTTACCGTTTACGCCCACTTCGTTTACAATGTTTTGCAATTCTGAAATTTGTTGCTGCAATACTGCAATCTGATTTTGTAGATTTGTTAATTCATCAGTTGATGAGCCGGTTCTTGATGACGAAAAACACGTATTCAAATCTAATAAAATAACTTCACCATTATTATCAACCGATAGCACTTTATTACAAGCAAAATCACCGGGAGTTGAAGTGGTTGTTGTTAATGCAGTTAATTTCGTGAAACGCAATCCACTTTTGCCATTTGTTCCGGAATTGATTTCTAATTTATCGGCAGGGTTAACTGTGTTAATGCCAATTCTACCACTATTTTTAATAATAAATTGTGGCTTAACTGAATTGGTAGAAAATGCGAAATCAGGTGATGGTGTGTTTATCGAAGGAGTTAAAATGAAATTGGCTGATCCTCCACCAATTGTTGATCCTGTAAAAGCATTGGATGAAAATTGAATGCCTAAAGCACAATCTTGATTTGTTGGCGGAAAATCTGCCCTTTGGATGTACAATCCTTGTGGAATAGCTTGTCCGATTCCTCCTAGTAAATGAACACCTAAACCTGCAATAGTTGTAGTTGTGCCAATACCAACATTTGGTGTGGAAATTCCCATAACACCTGAAGGTGAATTAATTTGTGCATTAAGTCCTAAACTTAATGTTACTGCAATTGCGAATACTAATTTTTTCATGATAAAAGTTTTTGTTTTACGCTTACTCTTTAAAGGATTTTCAGCATACTCCTTTTGTTTGTTGATTCAAAAGTAGTGGCGTTATTTCGAAAAAAAAGGTAAATTGTACCAGTGGTCGAATAGCCTGTGCAAGTGGTATAATGTGTTGTTTTTTAATGTGGGAAGCAAATATTTAATTTAACCCAAAAACACAAAAGAAAATTGTAAAATACTATTGTGTTAATCCAAATCCACTATGCGCTTAGCTTCTGCTAACCTTGTAGGAATGTGTTGCGTCTTTTTTTCAAATTTTATCCGAGAGGATTGCAACTCGTAACTGTTTAAAAGCAGGTTCCGAGTTTGAAATGCTGTTTCATATAATTGAACGGCAATATTTATATCTTTATTATTATTTGTTTGTAAATAGGTATTGTAAAATGCGTCACCTTGACCAGACAAGGCTTCCATGATTATGTTTTCGGGATATAAATAAGTGCTATTTATGGGACTTCCAAATGGCACATTATAAGATGGTATCATTATTTTTAATGCTTGTTGAAATGCCTCAATTGCATCTTCATATTTAGAAACTTGTAAAAACATATTGCCTAAGTCGACCCACACCTTGGCCGCTTCCCTACCTCTGTTTTCAGGGCTTTGCAGAAATAATTGGATAGCTTTATGAAAATGTGTTACAGCTAAATTTGTATTGTTTGTTAATTCATAATAATGCGCTTGCTGTGTGTTGAAATCTGCAATATCATCAAGTTCAACTTTATTGTGTTGCATACTAAGTTGAAGTAAATTTATGTATTGGGATGCAGAATCAATTTGTTTTGTATCAATGTAATAAGTTGTCAGTTTTGATAATGTACCACGATATTCTTCTATATGTTTGCCGTTACTATTTAGTGAACGTGCCAAATGGTATGTTTCAAGTGCTTCCGGAAATTTTGCAATATCGTAGAATGCAATTCCTAAATCGTTGAGCGATTTTAACATGTTTAACGTATCCTGCTCCTCTTCACAAATGGCATAACATTGCTTCAAATACCCAATTGCATTTTGAGGCTCACCAACCCGTGTATAGGCACTTCCGCATGGTTTTAGAAATTTTATTGCCTTGTCGGACGTCCATGAATCAGAAGATGCTATTAATTTTATACCTTCCAAATAATATGGAATACAAAGTTGCCATTTTTGTAATTTGGGACCAAATTCGTAAGCAATCTGTCTATGTATCCAAGCTAAATTATTTTTACTTGCGGAATCTACCGGCACGCGCCAGATTCCGTCATGCATTGCTTTGTAATAGTTAATGGCGGTTTCAAGTGAAAGGTTATCTCTACTGATTTTTATTATACGATCATAACAAAACAACCATGCGGCCAATGAATCACTTTTTCTATATATATCTGCTAATGAAAGTTGATTAGTAATGTATGCTTCATAAGTTTTGGCATTATAACAGGAATCTATAGTGTATTTTAATGTAGATACTGCTGATTCATTAATTACATAAACAGAAACTGCCTCCTCTTGTTTACAAGAAGGCAATAATGCAAAACCTACATACACAGCCAGAAACCTAACTAATTTCATTAAGCTTATTTAATCTTTATTGAATAGTCTTCCTATACACAAATTTGTTATTTTTCAAACTTTCGTTTTTTAATTAAAATATAGATAAATAATATTCCCGCTACAATCCATCCTAACCAAGAAATCCACCAATTTTGACAATCAAGTTGGTCTGTATTGGCTGTTTCAGTTTCGTTTTCATTGGGCTCTAAATTATCGTTTAAGCATTCAGTTATGGCAAGATTGGTTATTATTTCTGAATTGTTATCAAAGAAAATGCCTGCCCTATTATTTATGGACTTAAACGGTAATTTTGTTTTTGATTTGAATGTTACATGCCCTATAGTTGTTGATACATCCGGATTGTTTAAGCCCTCCAATACAATATTTTTAAAGCTAAATGAAATATTTGCTTTTACAGTTCCTATATGTGGGGGTGTTGTGCTTTTTAAATCGTTTTTGGAATAATTGAATTTTTTACCATTATTACTAAAATTGCAATTTGTAAATAATTGACCGGCATCAAAGTATAAATTTGTTCCATTCCCAATAACTGCATCAATAACTTCAATCGATTTTATATCAATAACTTTATCCGTTTCAAGATTTATGAAGACTGATGATGCTGCCGATGCGCCAATGTTTTGGAATTTAACAGTGTAAATATATTCCTCAGCGCCATTCTCACCGCAAGTATTTGAAGTTGGCTTGTTTACAGTGATATTATTTGGGTCGAAAGAAGAGCCTACAAAAACATCCAAATTATCTATGCTCGT
>JANMLV010000219.1:0-10874 GCA_031372705.1 Bacteroidota bacterium
GCTTTGCAACAGGGCTCTTATACCTTTACCGAGATCGGGTTTCTTTTGACTCATGCTAATATTACTTTATAACTGTATGGCCGATACAAATGAATGCACCGGCGTTAATAGTGCTGTTAAATTTACTCAATTCTGATTAACCTTCAGCAATTCGCCGGTATGTTGAGGATTAATTCCGCCGTTGTTCTGTAAGATTTCCCTTGCTAAATTCAAGTAATTTACTGCTCCGGTGCTATCAGCATCATACATAATAACAGGTTTGCCGAAACTTGGTGCTTCACCTAATTTGGTATTGCGGTGAATAATTACATCGAATACCATTTCTGAGAAGTGGCGTTTTACTTCTGTTACAATCTGATTGCTTAAGCGCAAGCGAGCATCGTACATGGTTAGTAAAATACCTTCAATTTGCAATGGATTATTTAAACGGTTTTGTACAATTTTTATTGTGTTGAGCAATTTGCCTAAACCTTCTAATGCGAAATATTCGCACTGCACCGGCACCAAAACAGAATCGGCAGCAGTTAATGCATTAACAGTAATTAAACCTAATGAAGGAGAGCAATCGATAAAAATATAATCGTAGTTATTTTTTATTTCTTCTAATACAGTTTTGAGAATTCGTTCGCGATTGGGGTGGTTAATTAATTCAATTTCAGCGCCCACTAAATCTAAATGCGAAGGCAATAAATGCAGATTCGGTGTTTCTGTTTCAACAATGGCATCTTTTGCCAATTTATCGTTCATTAAACAATCATAAATATTAACCCTGTTTTCCTTTGGGTCGAAACCGACACCGCTGGTTGAATTCGCCTGTGGGTCAGCATCCACCAATAAAGTTTTGAATTCGAGCACGGCTAAACTTGCCGCAAGGTTGATAGCTGTTGTTGTTTTTCCTACACCGCCTTTCTGATTTGCAATCGCTATAATTTTTCCCATCGTTTTGGTTGTTATTTATTGTTGTTATGCTGATTATTGTTCAATTAAAATTTATACGTTTTTGTTGCGCCTATTTCCATTAAAATTAATTCCTTATCCTGACTCGAAAATTTCTTTTTAGCCGAATCGTGATCAATTTTAATAAATCCAAACGTATCGAAATGCATACCTATTATGGAATCGCATTTTATATATTTGGAGGCAATCATAGCATCATCAATTCCCATTGTGAAATTGCTGCCGATAGGTAAAAATGCAATATCAATATCGAAATGCTTACCTAATAGCTTCATATCACTATGCAATGCAGTATCGCCTGCATAATAAAAATTACCCTCACCCGTCTCGAAATAAAATCCCGCTGCTTGTCCACCGTACGTTCCATCGGGAAACGAACTTGAATGAACCGCGTTCACCATTTTTACGCGACCGAACTCAAAATCCCAAACCCCGCCAATATTCATCGGGTGGGTGTTATTTACATCATTGCGTTGTGCCCATGCATGTATTTCCCAAACACCAACCACCATTGCACCGGTTCTTTTTGCTATAGCCAAGGCATCGGCTATATGGTCATCATGTGCATGAGAAATAAAAATAAAATCTGCCTCAATTGCTTCTACATTAATGCCGGCAGCCAACGGATTGCCCGTAACAAAGGGATCAAAGAGTATTTTCGCTCCTTTTACTTCAACTAAAAAACATGAATGTCCGTAATACGTTACTTGCATCAATTACCTAATTATATCGAACCGTAAAATTATAACCTTAAAAACGGGCATCACTACAAATGGCAACAAACTTTTAAACAGCAAAAAAAGGCTGTGTGGATAAGTAAAACATTATTTTGAGGTTAGGATAATATTGCTATGTGGCAAATTTATTGGTTTCCAAACGGTCTGTTTTCCGTGATTTTAAAATTGGTGTTAATCAGCAGCCTCAAACCTTTGAGGCTAAACCAACGGTATCAAAATAATGCACCCATGTGAGCTGAGTAACAATAATGCAATAGCATGCATAGTAGATAAAAAAGTAAGTCGAACTCATGTTTACGGCTATTTCATTTCAAAACAATCACCATGCTCCTTAACAAGCAATGCAATATCAGCCTATTTGCAAATGAAAATCCTGTTCTTAATATACAACACTATATAAGTCCTTGAAAAAGGCAATTAATATCATTTTCTGCTTTACAATTCTTTCTTTATATTGCATCTTCTAACTTAAAACAAAAGGAGGACATGATGAAAACTTTTAACAGTGAGCACATTAAAAATGTTGTTTTGGTAGGGCATTCCGGCTCCGGTAAAACAACGCTATCCGAATGTATGTTGTTTGAAGCCGGAGCAATAAATCGCCGTGGCAGTATTGCCGATAACAATACTGTTTCAGATTACAATGAGTTGGAGCATGAGCGAGGGTACAGTGTTTTTAACACGTTAATGCATGTTGAATGGAAAGACACCAAGATAAATATTATTGATACTCCCGGTATGGGCGACTTTGTTGGAGAAGTAATTGCAGCCTTCAAAGTGGCAGACACCGGTTTGTTGGTATTAAATGCTGCAAATGGTGTAGAAGTGGGCACAGAGTTGATTTGGGAGTATGCCGACCATCTCAAAAAACCTATGATTTTAATATGTAACCACGTAGATGAAGAAAAATCGGATTTTGATAATACAATTGAACAAGCTAAAGAACGCTTTGGTCGTAAGGTTACGGTAATCCAATATCCATACAATCAAGGTGTCGATTTTAATGCCATTATAGATGTACATACCATGGTGATGTATCAATTTAAACCCGAGGGTGGCAAACCGGAGAAGTTACCTATTCCCGAATCGGAAATGGCGAAAGCGCAGCAACTGCACAACGAATTAATAGAAGCAATTGCCGAAAACGATGAAGGATTAATGGAAAAGTTCTTCGAAAAAGGCACTTTAGAGGAAGATGAAATGGTAAAAGGCATGATGTTGTCTATCCGAAATCATGAGTTATTTCCCGTTTTCGTAGCATCTGCTAAACACAATATGGGCAGCGGTCGTATTATGGGATTTATAGATAAATGTTGTCCCGCAGCACCGCACATGCATCCTGAAAAATTAACAAATGGTCAAGATTTGCCATGTAATTCCGACAACCCAGCAATTGCATTTGTATTTAAAACATTAAGTGAACCGCATTTGGGCGATATGAGCTTTTTCAAGGTTTGTAGCGGGAAAGTTACCACCGGTATGGATTTGACCAATACCAACACCAACAACCCTGAGCGCATTACCCAGCTATTTGTTCTACAAGGTAAAAAACGCGAGAACGTTGATGTTTTAAATGCAGGAGATATAGGCACTACCGTTAAATTGAAAAAAACGCATACCAATAATACACTTGCCGTGAAAGGTCAAGATGTAGCAGTTGAACCGATTCACTTTCCTGAACCAAAAGTACAGGCTGCCATTGAGGTAGTTAATAAGGGAGATGAAGAAAAAATGGGCTTAGCATTAAATCATATCCACGAAGAAGACCCAACTGTTGAAATTGAACACAACATGGAGTTGAAGCAAACATTGGTAAATGCTCAGGGTGAATTGCATTTGCAGGTGCTGAAATGGAAAATTGAGCATTTATATGGTATAAAATTCGAATTTGTAAAACCGCGTATTCCTTATCGTGAAACCATTCAAAAAGCGGTAAAAACTGATTATCGCCACAAAAAACAAAGTGGTGGCGCAGGGCAATTTGCAGAAGTACATATGATTGTAGAACCCTACTATGAAGGAATGCCCGATCCTGCCGATGTGAACGTTCGCGGTCGCGAAGAGCATGATTTGAAATGGGGCGGCAAGCTTGTTTTTTATAACTGTATTGTAGGTGGAGCAATTGACACACGATTTTTACCTTCTATATTAAAAGGTGTAATGGATAAAATGCATAACGGTCCGCTAACAGGCAGTTATGTTAGGGATGTTCGTGTTAGTGTTTATGATGGCAAAATGCATCCGGTCGACAGCAATGATATGGCATTTAAATTAGCGGGAATGATGGCTTTCAGGAATGCTTTCCGCGAAGCTGACCCTAAAATTTTGGAGCCGATTTACAATTTAGAGGTTTTGGTTCCCGGCGATTTCATGGGCGAAGTTATCGGCGATTTGCAAACCAGACGAGGCATTGTTATGGGTATGGACACCGAAGGCCACTACCAAAAGGTAATTGCCAGGGTTCCATTAACAGAGCTATTCGACTATTCATCAACACTAAGGTCGCTAACACAAGGCCGAGGGAAGTTCAATCGCTCCTTCGCCGAATATGCTCCGGTTCCTTTCGAACTGCAACAATCACTCATGAGTGCGCACAAAGACGAGCATGATTGATTTGTAAGCAATATTTAACTATTTTCTAAAAGTCGCAGGCAACCATCACCTGCGACTTTTTTGAGGTGGAATGGGGGCTGTTTAATTAGCTAATTAGCAAATTAGCTAATTGGCTCCGGCTGTTCAACTCCGCGTATTCGCAACTCCCTCTCTCCGCGTGAAACAGAAAAGGGACCTGCCTAACTCCCGCCGGCAGGCAGACACAGATCTAACCGATTAAACGGATTAACACGGATTAGTTTTTGAGGTGGAATGGGGGCTGTTTCATTAGCTAATTAGCTAATTAGCAAATTAGCTAATTGGCTCCGGCTGTTTCATTGGTGCATTCGTTCTTGTGAACTTTTCAGATTTGCTATTTGTTCAAAAAGTTGTATCTTACCAAAAATTGATTAAATGAATACCAAAGGAAAAGGGCGCCCATCCACCAGAACGGCAAAATTGATAGATGGATTTTATATTGAAGTTTTGAACAAAGGACAGAAGGATAAAGGCATCAAAATCAGAAGCAAGACTAAGTCTGAAATGGAAGACGCTGCTAAGCGTTACGCAGGAAGCAAAGATGTTGTAATCCTCGGCGAATACCGCAATGAGGAATGGGTTAAATAAACCCAAATAATCCACTTATTTTTCCAAAAAGAGGATTATTTACTATCACAAACCATATTTAATCGGATAGGTTAAGAATTTTCATATTTAACCTTATTAAGGAGATTTTATGCACAGGCAATTCCGGCTTTTGTGACTTGTAATTTTTACTGTCAACAAAACAGAACGTGCATATTCAATAGTTGGTTGATAATGGAATTCACTGTGCACTAAAATCTTGTCGCAAGAAATCAAATTCATATGAAAATGCAAATGAAATTTTTTACGGCTATAGCCTGATTCGGCTTAACTTGAAAAGTTAATTTCCTTACTGAAAATAAGCAGAAAAATGGTTTTGGGAGGTATTGTATTAGACCATTTGGGAGAAAAAAAATAAGATAGTTTTGCAAATGTAAAACCACAAGTAATTGGCTGAAATACCTACTAAATAAGGAGTTACAATTCCTACATTGCTTTTTGCAAAAATAATTTGGGCCTAAAAATCACAAACATGTTATTGTTGGAAAACTAAAAGATTTTCTGTAACATTTTATGCTGCAAAAAAGCTGCGAAAAAAAATTTGGTAATTTCAAAAAGAAGCGATTACATTTGTGTTGTTGTTCTAACAAATAGTATTTAAAATTTGCTTCCGGTATAGCCGGACTCATATAAAGATTTGTGTTTTCATGGGGATAGCAGAGGAATCGGAGTTCTTCCGTGCACTCTGCTTTTTTTTTGTCCCTGCAATTCCAATAGTTTTCGCTTGTTTATCAATAATGAGTTGTCCGCTGATGCGGACATGAGTTATGAGTGAAACCTGCGAGCCTGTTTAGGATGGTTTCAGGCCAACTGAGGTGCGAAGCCGGCAGCTGTTCGTGGTTTAGTTTTAAACCTACCGTTTCCGGATGTTGAATCGGAGCTGTTAATTAGCTACAAGGATTCTACATTACCATTCTGTCGCCCCTACAGGGCTGGATTCCTATGTCGTTTGTCATTTCTACCATACTGTCGCCCCTACAGGGCTGGATTCGGCAACTGTCCGTGGTTTGGTTTTCAACCTACCGTTTCCGGATGTCGAATCGGAGCTGTTAATTAGCTACATGGATTCGACGTTACAATTCTGTCGCCCCTACAGGGCTGGATTTGTCTTACCGGGCAAAATTGCTACCAATCTATCGCCCCTACAGGGCTGGATTCCCTAGTTGTCTGTAGTTTGGTTTCCAACCAACCACATTCCGGATATTGAAACGGAGCCGGTAATTTGCTGCAATGAGTCGACCATACCATACAGTCGCCCCTGCAAGGCTGGATTAGTGTGCCAATGCATGCTTACAAAATTGAATGTGGTGTATGCAACCAAGCACAAATTGCATGGATCTGATTCGCGTCTATTATTGGAATCAAGCGATTTAATTGATACTAAATATTTGAAATTGAGGACTTTATGCAAATTATTTGATTATTATGCAATTCTTTGCAAAATTATGGGTGCTTGAGGGTGTAATTCTACAAACTTTGCAGCAAAGCAGCGAATTGTTGCAATATTTTCAATTGGCACGTAGTTTGCATATTCTATTATTGTGTGTGTTTTCATGGGGATAGCAGAGAGGGCCTGAATGGTTTTCTCTGCTTTTTTATTTAGTGCAAAAAAGTAATACTATACTTTAGTTAATATAATGCACAACCCTACTATCCGCTTTAAGCTACAACCCTTTGTTTGCAAATGTTTCGAAGTATTGGCACGCCGTTTGCATTATAAGTGTTGTGTGTGTTTTCATGGGGATAGCAGAGGTAACCTTCAAGGTTCACTCTGCTTTTTTTTTGTAGATATCCCAAAGTAACTGCTTTCTGCTTGTCTCCCTTCATTTTTATAAAAACCAATATCTTCTGA
Organism: Bacteroidota bacterium; assembly: GCA_031372705.1. GTDB lineage: Bacteria > Bacteroidota > Bacteroidia > Chitinophagales > BACL12 > UBA7236. The sequence goes on from JANMLV010000219.1 coordinate 6,784, forward strand.
AACCTAATACATTAAAGCCATCCAGCGAGTTGGCACGGCGTTTGTAATATAACTAACGTGTGTGTTTTCATGGGGATAGCAGAGGTAACCTTCAAGGTTCACTCTGCTTTTTTTTTGTAGATATCCCAACGTTGCTGCTTTCTGCTTGTCTCCCATCCTTTACATCAAAACCAACATCTTCTGAAATATCCTACTATCAGGGCTTTTAGCCGGTTGGCACATGGTTTGCATTAATACTGTTGTGTGTGTTTTCATGGGGATAGCAGAGGAAGCCTTAACGGTTGTCTCTGCTTTTTTTTTGTTAATACATTACATCTCCTCGTAAATAAGTATCAAACCCAATGAAATAAAGGGTTTACAGATATTTTAGCCATTTAATTTTTACAGCTAATTCATGGATATACCAAATGAAATAATGCTTGTGAATCCAAATGCACATCCTAATTGCCACCAAGCATTCCGTAATATAAATAACCGGTGCAACAATTTGGGGAAACATCGTGGTACAATTTGGGGAATTTCGCCCCACTTCGTGTAGAAAAATTCCCCATTGTGGAATTCGAGTTATTATATGCTCAATTCCTGCTTTCCACATTAATTAAATTTAGTTGGTATCTGCAAATTAGTAACTTTGCGCATGATTGAAAAAATTCTCATTCTAGACTTTGGATCACAGTATACACAGTTAATTGCACGACGAATCAGGGAGTTGAACGTATATAGCGAAATTGTTCCCTGCACAAAAATCCCGGAAATAACAGACGATATTAAAGGTATCATTCTTTCAGGTAGTCCTTTTTCTGTATCACAGGAAAATAAACCGGCATTTGATATTGAAAAAGTTTTAAATAAAAGACCCTTATTAGGTGTTTGTTACGGAGCACAATTTATAGCACAGCATTTTGGTGGAAAAGTACAACCATCCTCTAAAAGAGAATACGGTAGAGCCTTCCTGCATATCTTACAAAAAGACAATGAATTATTTTATGGTGTCGACGACGAGAGTCAAGTTTGGATGAGCCATAGCGATACCGTTACACAATTACCTCCCGGTTTTCACATCACCGCTAAAACAGCCAGTATAGATGTTGCAGCTTATGCTTCAGATAATGGACGATTTGATTATCCGGTATTTTGCATTCAATTTCATCCTGAAGTAACGCATAGCGACGAAGGCAAAAAAATGCTGGAGAATTTTGTGGTTAACGTTTGCGGATGCACCCAATCGTGGACACCCGAATCGTTTGTGGAGGAAACAGTAGCAGGTATAAGAAATGCAGTTCAACAAGACAAAGTTGTATTGGGTTTATCAGGTGGTGTTGATTCGAGTGTTGCAGCTATATTATTAAACAAGGCAATAGGTAGTAACTTAATCAGCATTTTTGTAAATAACGGTCTGCTCAGAAAAAATGAGTTTGAAAGTGTTTTACATAGTTACAAAGATATGGGCCTCAACGTTGTTGGCGTTGATGCTGTTGATGAATTTATAGATGCTTTGGCAGGAACCAGCGATCCCGAGAAAAAACGTAAAATAATCGGTAAAATATTTATCGATGTTTTTGAAAGAGAGTCGAAAAAGTTAGAAGGCGTTAAATGGCTGGCACAAGGCACTATTTATCCGGATGTAATTGAATCTATTTCTGTGCACGGACCATCAGCTACCATTAAATCACATCATAATGTTGGTGGGTTGCCGGAGAAATTGCATTTGAAAGTGATTGAACCTTTGCGATTCTTGTTTAAAGATGAAGTACGCAGAGTTGGCGATACACTTCAATTAAAGCATGAAATTTTACATCGTCACCCTTTCCCCGGACCGGGATTGGCAATTAGAATTATCAGCGATATCACAGCCGAAAAAGTAAGAATTACGCAAGAAGCAGATGCCATTTTTATTAATCACCTTAAATCATCAGGTTGGTACGATAAAGTATGGCAAGCGGGGGCAATTTTACTTCCGGTTCAAACTGTTGGCGTAATGGGTGATGAAAGAACTTATGAAAATGTTATTGCACTTCGATGTGTAAATTCAACTGACGGTATGACAGCAGATTGGAGTCATCTTCCACATGAATTGTTGGCACAGATTTCGTCAGATATAATCAATCATGTTAAAGGCATTAATCGTGTAGTTTATGATATTAGTTCAAAACCACCTGCAACAATTGAGTGGGAATAAATTGTATATGTTTTTTATTGCATCGATAATTATGTTGTCGTCGTGCGGTATTTTGCGCCCGACACCAAGCTCGAAACCAACTCCCGAAACCAATACTAAGGAACCGGAAGTTGTAATTACTGAAACTAAACCTACAACTACTGAAAAGGCTAAAGACAGCATTGCTACTGCCATTACAGGTAAATCGTGGGCTAAAAAAGATAAATATGACATTGCATTTTTACTGCCATTTTCGACCGATGAAGGTGAACTGCTAAAATTAATGGGTGAAGAAAAAGTTACAGGTTACCAACCATTGGCTTCACTAGAATTTTATGAAGGTGCATTAATTGCTTTAGACACATTGAATAGATTAGGTTACAAACTAAATATCCAAGTATATAATAATTTACGCGACAGTTTGAGTACCGCACTAATTATGCAGAAAGAAGCATTAAAAAAGACTGATTTAATTATTGGTCCAATTTTTAACGACGCATTAAAAGCTGCCGTTCCCATTGCACAAAAAAATGAAACATACCTTGTTTCTCCATTATCGCCTGTTAATACTTTTACAGATAGCAACAAGTATTTTATAATGGCAAACCCTCCTATCCAATCGCAGTTTGAAGCAACAATAAATTATATGCTTAAAACGCATCAAAATGCTAATATCATAGTTGTTTACAGAACAGACAAACCAATTGAAGTAAGAATTGCTGGGGATTTTAAGGATGCCTATAATAAGACAAAAGGAACAAGCAATAGTCGATTAACCGAAGTTGCAAACTTTACCGGTATCAGCGAGCAATTAAACGATAATGAGAACTATGTATTTATTGCCGGCAACGATGAATTATTTATTAACGGATTAATTCGTGATTTATCGAAATCATCGCGCAGCAATGCAATTACATTATTTGGATTACCAAACATGCTCTCACTAGAATCGGTTTCGTTAGATTATTTTGAAACATTGCATTTACATTATCCAACATCATATTGGATAGACCAAACTGCGCCGCAAGTAAAAGAATTTAATGATGCGTTTGAAATTCGCTATGCTACTCGTCCTTCAGAATTTGCTTATCGCGGCTATGATATGATGATGTATTTTGCTACCATGCTAAACACATACGGACCGGACCTTTCAGCCTCTTGCGGCAAGCTAAATCCCACCCTTAGATATCTGATGTATCCTATTGAACTTAAACAGGTGAAACAACCTGATGGCACAATCAATTTTATTGAAAATTCAAAAATTACAATCCTTAAATATGAGGATTATCGATTTGTGAAGGTGAATTAATATTTTTTACGGCAACTACCATCATTCGTTTGTTTCGCGTCTGAGACTCGAAACAGAATCATAGAACTGTGCAAAATTTCAGTCGGGTCGCAGACCCGACTGGGACACGTGTTCCTTGCGCATTTATCGATTACTTGATTTTACCGGAATGTGATACGAGGGATGTCCGTGACGGGTCTGTGACCCGTCACAAAATTGACTTAATCTTCATCCAATTTATCATACCCCAAAATCGTCAACATACTATCTACATGTTGTTCATCTGCAAAAACATCGTAGGTAAGATTACCGGCATCATCTTTTTGAATTAAAATGTGTTTCGGTGAAGGAATTAGGCAGTGTTTTGTTCCGCCGTAACCGGAAATACTTTCTTGGTATGCACCTGTGTGGAAGAAACCAATATATAATGGTTCGCCACCGTTAATTAGTGGTAAATATAATTCGTTGGTATGCGCTTCTGAATTGTAATAATCCATTTGATCGCAGGTTAAGCCTCCAATATTAATACGTTGCACTTCGTTGCCCCATTTGTTTACCGGAAGTAAAATAAATTTGGAATTAATTCCCCATGCATCGGGCATGGTGGTCATGAGGGAATTATCAATCATGTACCAACGTTCACTG
>JANMLV010000273.1:0-20439 GCA_031372705.1 Bacteroidota bacterium
CGTTTGACAGTGGCATGATTGCATTAACATGATTAGAGGGTAGGTTAGTGTTCGTATTATTTATATGACTAATTAATTCATGGTTTAAATTATAGATATCCATTCCCCCATCAAAGTATCCAACAAATAAATTTTGAGCATTTTTATTAATCGCTTTAACTATTGTATGGTCATTATTGAAAGGTGTTAACAGTTCGAATTTTTTACTGCTTAATAAAAATCTTCTTACGCCACTTGCTGTTGTGCCGGCCCACAGATTGCCACTTGCATCTTTATAAAGACAATCGCCAATGGCATAGTTTTCTGCAACTATTTTGCTAAAAACGAACCGCTTAATTGATTTTTCTTGAAGATTTAATATAAATATTCCATCAGTAGTGCCTATGTAATACTCGTTACCGGAATATGCTATAATAGTATTGAAATAGAGTAAAATATCGGGTTTACTTAAAGCCGCTTGATCAATAGTGTAGCTTTCAAGCGTAGTTCCCAATTTATTTAAAAGTAAAATTTCATTTTGTAGCCCCGGCACTAAAAACTTATTATCAGAAGTAATACAAAAACTACCAATTCGTGCATAAGGAAAATTTTCGAATTGCTTTGTAGTCATGTTAAATTTGTAAAATCCGGTTTGGTCAATCGATAAATAAATGTTTTTTTGCAAATCAAATTGTGCTTTTATGCATTTTTGACTATTTATTGATGCCATTCCGTATTGCAATACAATTTCGCCTTTCTTATTAAATACCACTAGCCCTTCCCCGTAAATCCATGTCCATATATTGCCTGAATTATCTTCGCCCACAATTCTATTAATAATATCTCTGTTTTTCTTTTCACTGTAAACGTAAATGTTACTGAATTTTTCTGTTTGTTGATTGAATTTACTGATACCATTGGTATGTGCTACCCATAAATTATTTGCATTATCTACATAAACATCGTGACGACAATTTTCGGAAATGCTGGTAGAGTCGCCAATAATGGTTTTGTAAGTTTTTGTTGTAAAACCATCATAACTGCATAGTCCATCAATGGTGCCAAACCACATTACGCCATTTTTGTCCTGTGTAATAGTCCAGGCGCTATTAATGGGCATTCCGTCATCTACTGTCACCAAGGCAGAAGCAATTTGAGCTTGTGAAGCCTGCCAAAGCACTGCTAATAATATGGTGAATAATGACTTAAACATTAATATTCAGATCTCGCATGTTTAATTGTATGGAAATTTCACACACGGTTAATTTTGATTAGTAGTTACTGTCGTTAAGGTATACAAGATATTGGTTTTAAAGGTAAATGTAACTATTTCTGCTGTTTTTGCAATCTTCAATGGCTTAAGTTTAAAATACTACAAATGCATTATTGACCACCAACAGGATTATTGCGAATTTTGTGTAAACAAGCAAAAAACAAATTATGAAAACAAAATTGTACACCGCTCTAATTGCAACATGCTTTAGTTTAACTATTGCAAATGCTCAATGGGAAAGCACAGGAATTGGTCCATTTGGTGGGGCCGAATTAATTAAAGTAGACACAGAATTGCGATGCCTCGGCATTGCTGCCGATTTTTCAAGTAACGATAATGCCACTACTTGGACAAAAGACACGCTCCTTGGAATGGGTATTTATGCCTATGTTACTGCCATTGCCAAATCAACTGACACTTATTTTTCGGGGGAACCCTATGGCAAAATTTATGCATCTGCCGACGCGATCAATTGGACGCTAAGTTATGATTTGGGTTTAATAGCACCCGTGCCATATATTTTAGCAGATGGGAATAATATTTATGCCATAATTGACGGAATCGGCGTTTTGCGCTCCAATGATAATGGTAGTTCATGGGTTATGGGAAATGGCGGTCTTGGTGGTGATAGCGATAATATCAGCCAAATTGTAAAGGTTGGTTCCGATTTGTATATATCTACGTTAGGAGGTGTATTTAAATCAACTGATGATGGTGATAATTGGGTTGAAATGAATAGCGGATTGCCGGATTTAATGCAATGTAATGGAATTGGATTTACGCAAGGTGCGTTGCTCACTTCAGGCTATGGATTTGGTGTTTATCGTTCTACCGATATGGGTGAATCTTGGACACAGGTTACAGCAGGTTTTAGCGATTTTCTTTTCGTAGGTGGGTTCTATTCAAGTGACGACGTAACCGTTGTTGGCGGGTCAACGTGTAAAGCACATTTTACAACAGATGGTGGTGCAACATGGACTTTAATTGCCCAAGGAGCCGGACTGGGTTTTGATGTATTTAATGGATTTTTAATTGACAATGGGTATTTATTTGCAGTAACTACAAATTGGCCATTAAGGGTTTCGCTTGAAGATTTAGGCATTACTAAAGTAAATGTTGTTGACACAGAGGAAACGCACGTTCAAATTGCACCAAACCCTGCTTCATCACATATTAATATCAACTTGGATGAAAAGGCAATGAGTCATGTAGAACAAATGGAAATAATTGATTTAAAGGGTAGAATAGTTGCATCATACCTTGGGTATACAAATACCATTGATGTAAGTAGTTTTCAAAATGGAATCTATATTTTGAAAATATGTACACCTGAATCGCAATTGCAAAAGCAATTTATTATTAATAAATAATTGGCTTAAATTCATTTTTTTGCTTTGCGCTGCCGGGAATAATTTCTGCAGCGCATTTTTTTAGTATTGTCCTTTTGCCGGATTATCATTGTATCACCACTGCATATGTAGCCCAAGCCCATAGTATTCAGGCGACGTAATTGGAAAAAGTGAAACAGACCGGTTACTTATCATGTGCAAAGCCGGCACTCCATAGCCAATTATGGCACCGATTGCATAACCTGCAGCAACATCTGTATAAAAGTGCTTGCCGGCTGCCGTGCGCAAATATCCTGTTACTGCAGGTATTGTGGCGGCAGTAACCCATGTGAGTGTTTTTAAACCTTTGCGGTCATCATCAATAAATCGCTCACTCAGAACCGTTGCCGCAAAAAAACAATTGTAAGCCGTTGACGATGTATGACCACTAGGGAACGAACTTGTTACATCTGCTCTGAAGCGATAACTTTCCGGTAATGCCTCGTTATAAGCATAAGGTCTTACGCGACTCACTGTGCTCTTTAATACCTCAGTTATGCCATAAGTGAGGATTGCACCCTCGGCGTAAAGCACAATATTATTAAATGTTACCTGTTTGTTATTTGGAGACGATAAAATTATGGCCGCACTCAAACCAAATGATAATAAATTGAGATTGTCGCTCCATTTTGCGGCTGTGGCTGCTTGAATTGTATCGAAATAAATTAGTGGTCTATCAATTTGTGGAATATTTTCTATGGAAAGTGAATGCGCAATATTTTGGCTGAATTGAGTTGGAGGATTTAGCATATCTACTGCGATTAACACAATTCCGGGTGAAATAAAATGTCCTTCGGTTAAACTGTTTACTGCAAATACAGAGTCTGATGCTAAACTATTAGTATTTGCATAGCTATTGAAATTTGAAGTGAAATAGACGGCGTTTTGTGCTTTTGCCGATTGCAGCAAAATCATACAAATAATGATAAGTTTTATTTTATTCATTCCAAATGCTTGTCTTAATTTAAACTGCAAGATAAGACTGCAGCCGTATGTTACCAAAATTTTAATTGCAAGGGATTAGGCAAGTCATAACTGTTGAGTTAACAAAAATGTGTGAATTATGTAATATATTTCAATATGGATGTAACTTATACCGCTACAACTTTGCCACCTTTGTTAATACTTGGGTTAATTCAATAGAATATCCCGGTGCTTTCAATGAAAAAACAGCAGCCTAAAATAAAGAAAAAGTACAAAATCCTGTTTGGAATTCTGCTATTGCTAATTGTAATACGATTGATACTGCCATTTTTCATATTACATTATGCTAACAAAACCTTAGCTAATATGTCAGGGTATTACGGCCATATAGATGATATTGACTTATCATTGTATCGTGGCGCATACACCATTAAAGAAATTTATTTAAATAAAATAGATTCAGTTTCGGAAAAACAAACCGATTTTTTTAAGTCTAAAACAATTGACTTATCTATTGAATGGCCGGCATTGTTTAAGGGTAAAGTTGTAGGTGAATTATCATTTGCTAAACCTGAATTAATATTTACAAAAGATAAAACAGAAATTGATGATATTAAAGGTGATACAACTGATTTTAGGAATTTGCTTAAAGCCTTTATGCCACTCAAAGTAAATAAGTTTGAAGTTAATGATGGTACCATTTTTTATATCGATGAAAACACCAAACCACCGTTGAATTTGAGTTTAACGCAAACTTATATTCTAGCGCTAAATTTAACCAATGTTGTTAACGACACTGTCTTACTGCCTTCTACTGTGACTGCCAAAGCAATACTTTATGATGGCGAATTGGTTTTTAATATGAAGCTAAACGCATTAACCAAGCAGCCTGCATTCGATTTAAATGCGGAATTAAAAAACACCGATTTATCGCAATTAAACGACTTTTTTTTAGCATACGGCAACTTTGATGTTACAAGTGGCGAGTTTGGTATGTATACTGAAATTGCTGCTAACGACGGGAAATTTATTGGATATGTAAAACCGATTTTAAAAAATTTAAACGTAGTTGGACCAGAAGATAAAGCAGATAAGTTTACTCAAAAGTTATGGGAGCATTTAATTGGTGGAGTAGGAGTGGTATTTCAAAATCAACGCACTGACCAACTTGCTACAAAAGTGCAAATGGAAGGCAATTTCGACAATCCCAAAATCAGTAAATTAGATGCCATTTGGCAAGTAATTAAAAATGCCTTTATTCAAGCCTTAATTCCAAGTATTGATAATGAAATTAATATTGCTTCTGTTAATGATACAGGGAAGGATGATAAAAAAGGCGTAGTAGAAAAATTATTCGGAAAAAAAGACGATGACGATAACTAAAGTAAATTTCACCAATTTTATATTAATTGCTAAACATGCTTTTGTTTCTTGGCGGGCAAAAGATCCATTTCGTCAAAGTGCGGTAATTGCCTATTATTCTATTTTTTCACTTCCCGGATTACTCATTTTATTGATTGCCATTGCCGGATATTTTTTTGGAAATGAAGAGGTAAATTCACATTTAATGAATCAAATAGGCACTACGCTTGGGGAAGATTCTGCCAAGCAAGTGCAATTTATGATAACCAAATCAGCAGATGCGAAAATTTCTATATGGGCAACAATTATTGGTATCATTACGATATTTATAGGGGCCACCGGCGTGTTCGGCGAATTTCAAAGAGCATTGAACGCAATTTGGGAAGTTAAGCCCAGAGTGAATCGGTCACGATTTAAAAAATTGGTGATTACGCGTATATTCTCATTTGGATTAATTATATCATTGTCATTTATACTCATTGTTTCCTTGGTTGTATCAACTTTAATTGGTGTTTTAGGGGAATGGATTTCAGGTAATTTTTCAGAGTCTTTTCTAATTATTATTCAAATACTCAATTTTATAATGACCACTGCAATATTGTCATTAATGTTCGCATTCATGTATAAATATTTGCCTGATGCAAAAGTGCTTTGGCGTCATGTTTGGATTGGCGCAATTGTTACCGCTATATTGTTTGAAGTAGGTAAATATTTGCTGGAATTATACTTCGGAAGGGTTAACCCGGGCAAAGGTTATGGTGCCGGCGGGTCAGTTATTCTAATACTTTTATGGGTTTCATATTCATCAATGATTTTATATTACGGTGCTGAATTTACACGAGCTTATGTTGTGCTTCATTCTGAAAAAGTAGAACCGACGGCAGTTGCCATTAAAGTGGAACCGGAATCTGCTAATCCTTAATTAGGATAAAAACATCAAATTTTTAATATAAAATTAGCTCGGTTAAAGGTGCCAACATCATACATGTGAGCAGCAGAAATCGCCTTGTCTAGCATAGCTATTAATTCACTAAAATCGCTTGGTTTCTTGATGTAAATATTAGCCTTCTTGGAAAACGTTTCATTTATGTCACTATCAGAACCGGAGGTAGAGTATATTGCGATAAATATATCTTTAAATTTATCATCACTTCTAATTTCCTCTAAACATGCTATGCCATTTTTTAAAGGCATATTCAAATCCAGAAAAATCAAATTGGGTAATATGACATCCTCCGCATTCAAATAATTCATTAATTGCAAACCATTATTTACAATATTTATGTTTGCTTCAACTAGTAGTTCACCTAAAGCTTCTTTAAATAAAAGACGATCGCCTTCATCGTCATCTGCCAGTAGGATATTGTAATCAAATGATTTCATAATTTTTTATTTTAATTATTTGAAGGTATAAATATTTCAAATGTAGCGCCTTGGTTTAATTTACCTGTCGCATAAATAAATCCATTGTGTGTTTCAACTATTTTTTTAACAATTGCTAATCCTATTCCGGTGCCTGAATATTCTTCCTTGCCATGTAGTTTTTGAAAGACTTCAAATATTTGCTCATTGTATTTATCATCAAAGCCAATGCCATTATCACTAAAGGTAATATGTAAATAATTGTTATCAGGTATTAGTTTCAAAAATTTCGATTTGTTGCCTTTAATAATTCTGCTTTTAATAGTAATGTTTGGCGGAATTCCCGGACGTGCAAACTTTAACGCATTCCCAACCAAATTGTAAAGTAACTGGTGAAATTGGAATGCAATTACATAAGCTGTGCAATTTTGTGCCGTCACAAAAATGGCATGACTAGATTCTATTTTTTCTTTAAAATCTTCTTTTACCTGCTCAATAATTACATTTAAATCAATTCGATCCAATTTTCTATCAGCTGACGTTAGTCTCGAGAAAGTCAGCAAATCTTCAATTAATGTTTGCATTCGGTTTGCCGCATCATGCATCAGTTGGAAATATGTTTTACCCTTTGGTGTTAAGTTTTCAATTTCTTTATCTAATAATAAGCCGGCAAATGTTTGAATCTTACGCAATGGTTCTTGTAAGTCGTGGCTCGATACATAAGCAAAAGCTTCCAGTTCTTTATTAGTTTTCAATAATTCATTGTTCGAATCAATTAGCTGCTTTGTTCTATTAATTACCGCTTTTTCTAATATCTCACGTTGCTCAATTTGTTCTTGTATTTGCGTGCCGGCAATTATCCATTTTGATATGGTGCCGGCTTCATACATAATGGCAATGGCTTTGGTTAAATGCCATTGATACTTGCCATTTATACCTTTTAATCGCATTTCCATCTCAAAATTATTTCCGGTTTTAATTGAGTGAAGCCAATTCTTTTTAATATTTTCCACTTCTGTGGGATGCATAAATTTGGTCCAACCTTGCGATATCAGTTCCTCGTTGGTTTGGCCGGCGTAAGTTTGCCATTTTTGATTAAAATAGTAAAATTTACCTTTTGAATCGGCATTAGAAATTTTTTGAGGTGTTAAATCTGCCAGTTGACGGAACGTTTCTTCACTTTCCTTAATTTTTTTATTTAGAATTGCTTGAGGCGTTACCTCTTGCGAAATAATCGAAATACCCTCAATTTTTCCGTTTAATGCTATTTGAGGTTGATACGAAAAATTGTAATAAATTAATTCACTTATCCCATTTCTAACTACATATACCGGTTTTTCATATGCATTATATGGTTTTCCTTCATGAAAAACACTATGTAGAATTTCTGCAAAACCTTGTGTAACTAATTCAGGTAATACTTCTAGTAACGGTTTCCCTATTACGTCAGGACCTTTTCCCCAGGAGGTTAATATCGCCTCGTTTGCCATTTCTATAATCAAATTTTCACCGGAAAGTATTGAAATTAAACTGTTAGACGAATTAATAAAATTGGTGTATTTGTGTTCTGTTTCGGCAACCTTTTCTTCTGCCAGTTTTCTTTCAGTAATGTCTTCTATAGATAGTAATATAAGTTTTTCGGTATTACTTTTGTTTATTACTTCACGGGCGTTTAGTAACATTGTTAGTGACCCAATTTCAGGGAATGTATGTATAACTTCAAATTCATTAAAGAATGATTTTTCCGGCAATACCTTTTCTAGTAACATTCTGAGTTCCGGTATATCCCACTGTTTATTGCCAAGATTGTATATTAAGGCCCCCTCGGTATCCGACTTTACTACTTTAAATTTTTTATAAAAAGCATTGTTAGCGGTTTTAATCCGCAAATATTTATCCAACACCAACAATGGTTCTCTTATATTATCAACTATTGATTCTGCATAGTTTTTGGCTTCGGTTATTTGCTCACTTAAAATCAGTATTTCTTGATTTACAACGGTAAGTTCTTCATTGGTGCTTTGTAATTCTTCTTTGCTTGTTTCTAGCTCTTCATTTAAACTTTGCAGTTCTTCGCTGCCACTCATTAATTCCTCATTTACTCTTTGCAACTCGCCATTTACAGCTTCTTGATCTTCTGTAATTGTGCGCATATCCTCACGTGTTAATGCAATTTCCTCCTCTAACTGCTTAATTCGATTGTCTTTTTCTGAACTCTTCGATACTTTTTGAGGCGATTTGTTTTCACTTCTAAGTGTATGACCCTGCACGTAATTGGCATCATGAAAAAGTATTAAGTAATAGGGTTCTACAGTATTTGGTAATGGAATGGCTTCTATAGTAATATTGTGCAAAGTGCCATTTACCTCAACCGGAATATGCTCTTTTATAATGGCTGTTTTATCTTTCTTTACTTTATGTAAAATATTACGAAGTTCAAATGTTAATCCATGTTTAGCCATTATCAGTATGTTATGACTTGGTTTACCGGATAATTGCTCTAAGTAGTTGCTTGTGCTACCTCTGAATTGAACAATATCTAAGGCTTCGTTCACTACTACCCCCGATGGGGAATATTTATTTAATAGAATTTCATCGGCTGTTTTTTGAAAATCCGAATTTATTTTACCAAATTTAATTTTATTATTCGGTTGGTTAATTGTTATTTCTGTAACCGGACTCACCACTTGCATGAATTTGCTGGGTGCATCCTTCCTTTTAAATATATTTAAATGTTTTGTAGATATAGTAAATAAATTGGGGACTCCACTTGTGGTTTCCGACTTACCAAGTAACAAGAATCCTGATGTTTGGGTGGCTTTTTCATTAAACGCTAAATTTAGTGCATAATGAAAAGTGGTAAGTGCTTTCTTTTGCAGATAGGGTTCCAAATAAATTAATACGTTCCTGCATGATAAAAAGTCTACTTTTCCAAAGGGTGGGTCTTTCAAAAAATTGTGGTTTGCAAAAACAACCATGTCTCTTATCGTTTTAACAACTTGAAAGCTGCCTTTCGACTTCTTAAAGTAGGTAAGCAATCGTTGAGGAGAAACGCCTTCTATTTCAAATCTTGAATAAATTCCTAATCTGGCTTTTTCTATAGCAATTTCGCTGATATCAGTTGCAAATATTTGAATTTTTAATGCGTTAATCGTTTTATCAGAAACTGAAAGAATTTCATGAATGCAAATTGCTAACGAATATGCCTCTTCACCTGAGCTGCAGCCTGCAACCCAAATTCTTATAGGAGAATCATGTTGTTTGTTTTTTATTATTAATGGGAATAAAGAATCTGATAAATTATCAAAAACTTTAGGATCACGAAAAAATGAAGTAACTGCAATCAATACATCTTGAAAAAGCTGTAATTGTTCAAGTTTATCTGCCTGTAAAAATTTTAAATATGAGTGCGGCGAGGTCATGCTGTTCATTGCCATTCTGCGATGGATACGTCTTCGGATAGTAGTTTGTTTGTAATAAGTAAAATCAGCTCCTTTTCGCGAACGAAGTAGCGCAATAATCTGTCTAAATACTTCTTCATCCTCTAATATGAAATTAGCGTCGTTTAGTTTAACAGCTGATAATATGCTTGTGACTTCGAGTAGTTTTTCCGGTATTTTTTCCGGTGTTAATATAAAATCAACCACCCCGGCATCAATAGCACTCTTAGGCATACTTTCATATGCAGCAGAAAATTCGTCCTGTGCAATAGTTAATCCACCATGCTCTTTAATGGTTTTTAATCCTATTGTTCCATCCTGACCGGTTCCTGATAAAATTATTCCGATGGAATGTGTTAAATGAACTTCTGCCAAAGAACTCAGAAATAAATCAATGGGGTTAATTAAATGTAATTTACTTTTAGCTGGTCGTGGTGCTAACATCAAAATCCCGTCCGAAGCAATCATGATTTTATTGCTTGGTATAACATAAACATGGTTAGGTTCAACTTTAATATCATCGCTGATTTCCAATACCGGTATTTTACACACCTTTTGTAAAATTTCAGGTAACATACTTTCGTGATTCGGGTCTAAATGTTGCACCAACACATATGCCATGCCTGAATCTGCTGTTATAGCACCTAATAATTGTTTAAATGCAGCTAAGCCTCCTGCCGAAGCGCCTATACCTACAACAGGAAATTGATTAGTTGATTTAACTAATTCGACTGTTCCTTGTTGAATATCTTTATCTTGGTCCATGATAATGGTATTAAGCTTATTGAATTAAGAAATGTTTTTTAATAGGCAAGGAAGAGCCGGAATCTGCAATAATTTGTAACGATTTATAAATCAACCGCTTCAATTCCGGAAAACTCTTGGGCTTAATAATGTAATAATGCGCAGCATCTCGGTAAACTTGAGTTATTTTACCCGGGTCATCGGCCGTTGTTAGAATTATTACAGGAATCTTTTCGAAATTATTATTGCGTTTTATCTCCCCTAAAGCTGTGAAACCGTTCTTTTTTGGCATATTCAAATCAAGAAAAATTACATCGGGATACTTTTTTGCTTTCTTGCTGAGTAATGTCATTAATGCTTCCCCATCCGAAACAATTGTAAGTTTTACATTTATAGGAAGCTCCGCTAACGCATCTGAAAATAGTAAACAATCGGCCTCGTCGTCGTCGGCCAGCAAGATATTAAACTTATTAATAATTGGTAAAAATTCGGTAGATGCTAGCATCCTGCTAATCTACTAAATATAATCGACATTGTCAAGATTATCAGCTTATAATTCAGTAAATACCACTATTATCGGCTGTTAATCATTTACAATTTGATTATAGATATCATATAAAGCTTTATACCTATGAATTGGAGGCTTTATTTGGTCGCTAAAGTATAATTGCTGTTGTTCTAAATTAGTTTAGCACCAAATTGTAACTTGAACTTAAACGATAAAACTTTTGTTAATTTCCTAACCTTAAAACAAAAAAATGAGCTACAGTTGTTTAACAATAGCTCATTTTTGAGACATTTTTTATAATTAAATTACAAATTGTTCAATAATCATAGTTGTAATTATAGTTATTGCCTTCTAAATCAATTACAACCCTGTTTCTACCTATCAATTCAATAGATTTAATTATTTCGTCAATTTGCTTCTCTAAACCGGCATCGTCTAAAATAACTGTTCCATAATGAACAAATAGTGGTTCAACTTCAAATTTGGTTTCGTCTTCGGGTTGAAGACCTATACAATCTAAATTCCAAGTTTTATCTCGTCCAATTTTGCTCTTGTAAAAATAAATATAGCCGGCGCCTTGACTGGTTTCCACAAAACGTTTTGTGACAAATTTTACGGAGTCTTCGTCATCCGAAAAAGCATATGGATATAAACATCCCTCAGTAATTTGAAGCTGGTTACCATAGGCAGTATCAATTTTTGCAGTAGCATCAAATTTTTGCAGATTTTTGATTACATCGTAACGCAACTTTCTGTCTTTTTGCATATTTGTCCAAACACTGTCAGGAACAGATAAATTGGATGCTAATAAAGTTAATGCCGTGCGATATTTCAATTTAGCATCATTACAAAGCCAAATTTTATCAAAGTATTTTTTAACTGCTACATCATCAAAATAAGGGGTGAGTAGTATACTGTAATAATCTTGCAAGGTTTTGGTCCAAGGATACCTTATCCTAAAAAGTGAATCTTCATAAACATATTCATAGTAAACATTAGAACTATAATTTGAATAGGAAGATTTACTATAATTATAATTGCTTGTTCTGTAATCGCCACCGTTAAACGAATTTAAAATATATGAATCGTTATCTGTTAGATCCGATAAATCATCAAAATTCAACTCATTGCTTGAATAGGAATATCCGTAAGTAGTTTTAGCTGCCTCTTCTTGTGTGCCTACTAAATTGCGCTTCAATTCTGCATTTGCTTCTGCAATTATCTGCTTACGTTTATCGGCATATAAATTTAATTTCGTAGCATCATTTTTAATTATGAGCGATAACAACCGATAAGTTGCTGTTTGGTATTCCGGAAACGCAGCAAAGTCTAACAGCTGAGGATACAGTTGTGCCGCTAATTCCAGCGAATCATGAAAATCTTCAAACAACCAATATAATGATGAATTTTTCTTTGCTAATGGGGTTTCTATATATAATAATTCTATAAATGCTTTTAATGCTTCCGTTGTTTGCATCTCTGCCAAGCCACTCAAAACAGCTAATTGTAAAGATGATGTATCACCCGCATTTAAATAAATTTGCCTCATAAACGGAATAATACTTTCATCTTCAAGATCACTCAACAGCGAAATAAATACTTCCTTTTCGGAAAGTTTTAATACCTTGTATCTATCTGATTGAATAAATGCTATAATTTTACCGGCATCCTTATCCTCAAAATCAACAATAGATGCTGAATTAATTGCTTGCTTACGCAAAACCGAATCTTCACTGTTAAGTTGCTCAAAAAATAATGCTGCCGAGCGGTCAAAAATAGAGGGCCCTGTTATACTGTCGCCCGGTGTAAAACTGTCGTAAAATGTTTGCACAAATTTCGATGGACCACCTATGGTATCGATGCAAGTTATTAGCTGAAACAATACATCACTCTTAAGGATATATTTTTTATATATTCCTCTTGTACTGCCGGTATCAGTTAAAATAAATGAAAGGGTAGTAATGCCTGCTTTTTCTACAAATTGCTTTTGTGTTATGCGCATGGTACTATTCCAAACATGTATCGAATCAAATTTAGCCCAAAATTGCTCAACTGAATCTTTCATGAAAAATTTATGATACTTATGCTGTTTAATAAATATATTTTCCGGCGTTGTTTCTGATGAAAATACCGTGCTTTTATTGGATGCCAAGTAACTTAAATCCTCCTCCTCATCATCATCTTTTTTATACTTATTGCGATTGTAATCGTAACTGGCATCTTGCACTTCATCAATGGTAAGTATAGTATCAACTTTTGGCACAATGGTGGTCACCACAAAGTCTAACGTGGTATCAATATAAGTATCGAATGTTTTTGTGTATTTAAAATCTGTGAAAGCTAATGAATTAAAATATTGCTCCGGTTTGCTTGCCGAAGGCGTAAAAGCAGCCATTACAACATAATAGGGGCCTTTAATTGCTGTTTTAATATGCAAATAATCATCCGTTCCCTTAAATGTTGACTCTAATGATTGATAAGCACCAATATTTTGAGGCGTATCACTCACTTTTTCATATTTACTTTTCTTAAATTGCTCAGCGAATTCAGTTCCCAAACGCACTAACTCAAAACTGTCGGTTTCAATAAAATCGTTATCATTATACAAGTATGTAGTAAACCAATAAAAACCATTGGCATCCGCTGCTTGCACATCAACTGCAGATTCAGCAGTGTATATCGATTCATTTTGTGCTATTGCATCTGTAATGCGGTTGTCGGGTGTCGATACACTTACAATGCCCCAAGTTGGTGTATAGGTAGTCCATTGTGCACTGCTGCGAGGCGCAAATTGTATACTGGAGAAAAACGATTGTATTTCCTTCGATTTTAATACAAATTCACCCAAACCCGATGACTTAAAAATTATTGTTTCAAGGGGACTGACAAAAATTTTAATACGCAAATAATTTCCTCTTTTAGTTTTGCTGATGATATCGTAACCCGGATATCCGGTATTTGATTTTATTGCCGTTTTTGATTCGATATCACCGGGAACATTTTCAAATAATAATTTGTCAATATCAGCTAAAATTGTTTCATCCGTCATTTGTTTTGTGCCACCAAAATGTGCAATTCTATCGATACTGTAATAGGCACTGTTTGCCATATCAGGGTATAAATAAAATTGATCTGTTTTATATCCGCCGAGTTGATATAATTTTCCCGGAACAATTACACTGAATAATGAATCTGTTGCAAACTGCTTACCGGTAGCATGTGTAAAATAAATATCATCAATTTTATCTTTCTCTTTAATACTCTTTCCCGAAATTTTTCCTTTTACAGGTTTTACCGTGTAACCCATGTCACGCAGCAGTTGCAGCGCTCCGCGTTTGCCCGGTAAATGCGCAGCGCCTATGCCGGTAAACACTACTTTTCCGGTTCTTAATATCGAGTCCATTCTGCGCATCATGTTTACATTGCGCTCTTCAATAAAATAATACCTGAATTTTGTACTTGGTGAAGTTATTAATTCTAATGAATCTAATTTCTCTAAATTGCCATCGCGATAAGCTTCGTCTATTTGCTCATAAATACTATTTCCTTCTTCTTCAAATTTTTCAATCATGCGCTGCTTGGCAAGGTACTTTTCTTCTTCTACTTTATCTTCATCATCGTCGGGCTCGTATGCTTTTAATAATAACTTTAATACTTCTTGTTCACCCTCTAAAGCAGCAATGTCTTTAGCTAATTTTCTGCCGCATTGGAAAATAAATAAATCAAGATAGGTCTCTTCCTCATATTCGGTTCGTTCTTGATCATACCGGTATAAATAACCGTTAATTAGCCACGAATTATCTGCAAATGCACCATTGTAAGTATCGGCATTCGGAATTTCAATGTTAGTGGCTGATCCATAAAAATCTGACGTATAATTGCTTCGGTCGTAATATGCATTATCCATTAAATTGTAATTGTTGTTGTTCGACAAATCCGGATTGCCAAAATCGTTGTCGATCCAGGTTTCCGGATTGCTTTCCAAAGCAATTACATCAGCACTTTTAATGGCAATAAAAAAACTATCCGTAAGATGAAAGGCAATCTTATCGCTCACGTGCATCGTGCCATAAATGTATGATGGTTTTGACAATCCATTTCCGCTTACCTCCCATAAAAGCGAGTTGGATTGAGCATTAATAATTTGAGCAAATAGCAAGCAGAGGATTGTGGCAAATAGGTTTTTGGTCATGTCAGTTTGTTTACATGTGATACACAATAATAAGCATAAATACGAAAAATTGACCTGATTTGGTATGTATATGATGTGTAAAGAATGGATTTTACATAAAATCGACACCTTAAGTTTAAGTTGTTACCCAAGTTTCAAGTGCAATGTTTTTGCGGTAGGTCGATTTAAAACACTCAATAGCAGTTGTCTTAATCAACAATTGCCCAAACCATACATGCTTAAACAATTATATTTGTGCAATAATCTCAATTATAAGTTGCACCTGCTAAATTTGCACTATGGAGCTCAGCATCGAATATAATTACACCACATTTACCGACTATGATATTCACCTCTTTAAGCAAGGTAAGCATTATAAATTATGGGAGAAATTCGGTGCGCATGTTTTAGATGATGAACTAATTACAGGTGTCTATTTTTCTGTTTGGGCACCTAATGCCAAATCGGTTGCTATTGCAGGAACTTTTAACAACTGGAATAAAGAACAATTGCCATTAAAAGTGCGCGACGATGGTTCAGGTATTTGGGAAGGTGTAGTTAATAATGCTTTGCCCGGCGACTTATACAAATTTATTATTTTGGGGAAAGATGATGTGTGGTACGAAAAAGCAGACCCCTATGCTAAAAGGTCAGAACCGGCGCCCGGAACAGCTTCTGTTGTTTGGGATAATACCTACAGCTGGAACGATAATGTTTGGATGGTAAAGCGGAAACCATTCGAGTTTAATAAACCTATGAGTATTTATGAGGTGCATTTAGGTAGTTGGGGGCGACAAGAACATGACCCGAATGCATTTTTAACCTACAGACAATTAGCCGAAACCTTGGTGCCTTATGTTAAAGAAATGGGCTTCACACATGTGGAATTTATGCCTATAACCGAACATCCTTTTTATGGCTCGTGGGGCTATCAAACTACAGGTTATTTTGCGCCAACATGCAGATACGGAACACCTCAGGATTTAATGTATTTAATCGAATGTTTTCACAAAGAACATATCGGTATTATTTTAGATTGGGTGCCTTCTCATTTCCCTGATGATGCACATGGTCTTATTTTCTTCGATGGAACACATTTATATGAGCATGAAGATAAACGCAAAGGATTTCACCCTGATTGGAAATCCTATATTTTTAATTACGGTAGATTCGAAGTAAAAAGTTTTCTCATCAGCAGCGCTTTATATTGGTTAGAGATGTATCACATCGACGGAATTAGAGTCGACGCCGTTGCCAGCATGTTATACCTCGATTATTCGCGCAAAGAAGGAGAGTGGCTGCCAAATGAATATGGCGGAAATGAAAATCTCGAAGCCATTCAATTCTTAAAAGAATTAAACGAACAATTATACATCGAAGTGCCTTCTACAATAACCATCGCCGAAGAGTCAACTTCCTGGCCTAAGGTTTCGAAACCAACGTACGACGGTGGTTTAGGATTCGGTATGAAATGGATGATGGGTTGGATGCACGATACGCTAAAGTATTTTAAGGAGGAACCATATTATAGAAAGCACCATCAAGACAAACTTACTTTTAGCATGTGGTACGCCTTCAGCGAGAATTTTGTATTGAGTTTATCGCACGATGAAGTGGTACATGGCAAATCATCGTTCTTAAATAAAATGCCGGGTAGCGACTGGCATAAGTTTGCTAACCTTCGGTTGATGTACGGATTTATGTACACCCACTCATTCCCGAAACTCCTTTTCATGGGCGCCGAAATTGCACAATCTACCGAATGGAACCACGATAGAAGTCTCGATTGGCATTTGCTGGAACACACATCACATAAAGGATTGCAGCTTTTCGTTAAAGATTTAAACCACCTGTACACCGGCGAAAAAAGTATGCATGAAAACGATTTCGTACAAGCCGGCTTCGAATGGCTCGATATCACCCACCGCGACGATTGCGTGCTCATTTGGAAACGTCAAGGCAAAAAAGAAAACGATCATCTTATAGTTGTCGGCAATTTCGACCAGCAAACCTTTGTCGATTTTCCCGTTACCGTATTGCAACGCAACCACTACGTTGAAATCCTAAATTCCGATGCAGAAAAATACTATGGCTCAGGCATCCTTAACGAAGGCCTCCTAAAACCCGATACCACAGAAACGCAGTCCACCAACGAAGCAGGCGAGGAGCAAACCACTAAAAGCCATTCACTAAAAATCACCATTCCTCCCTTATCCCTAATCGTATTAAAACCCGTAACCAAACTCCGAAGATCCACTAAATAGCGTTCTAAATACAAAGGAACGCTGATTTAACGGATCGAACGGATTAACACGGATTAGTTTTTGAGGTAGAATGTCAATCATCACATTACTCCGGCTGTTCGCTCCGCGTCTTCGCATCTCCCTCTCTCCGCGAGAACCAAAAAGCAACGCTGATAAAACGGATTGAACGGATTTACACGGATTTATTTGTGAGGTGGAATGTCAGTTAGCGACTATTTCTATTAAAAAAGGCCGACATAAAGTCGGCCTCTTTTGAAAATGATGTTAAAGATATAATGTTACGCAAGTTTTACGTTCACTGCATTCAATCCTTTTTTGCCTTCCTGAAGGTCATAAACAACATTGTCGTTTTCGCGAATTTTATCGATCAGGCCTGAGGCATGTACGAAGTATTCTTTTTGTGTTGATTCATCTTTAATAAAACCAAATCCTTTGGATTCATTGTAGAATTTTACTGTTCCTGTATTCATTGTAATTTTTAATTTTGGTAAAGATAGTCATATTTTACATAGTATTATACGTTTTAACAATAAAACAGCATTTACAACACACAATACTTAATGCTTTTAAAGTTTTTTTGAAAATATTTCAAAAATATCAAATTATTGTTATACTAAATTTATTAGGCATATTTTAAATAAAATGCAATAATCCGTTCCTTTGTCACAATTATATTCTCCTTTAGGTTTTAATTATTACACTTACTGTTATTGGCTTTCAGGTTTTATTATCACTCAATCGCACCCCGAAATAAATTCACATTTTTTTAAAACACCTCATGTCTGGTGCTGTTAATCGCGCATTGCCATAGCCCACTTTAGTCAAATTGGCATAACACTTGAATATTGGGTATGCAGGCAAATTGCCATTTGAATTTCTAAATTGATAATTATGCGTATTAAAAATTGGGTAGCAACAAGTATCATCATTTTGGTGCTTATGCAAAACAGGGTAGCGGCACAAAATTTTGCCACAGGCGACATAGCTTTTTCAGCCGGTTATGGTTTTCCAAACCTAACAAAAACGGTTTTTAATGTAGCCGAAGGCGATAATATTAATTCCATTTTTATAGGTCCTGTTTATGGAAAGGCCGAGTTTGCACTCAACGAAACAGTAGGTTTCGGTGTCAATTTTGCCTACGCCATGGGTTCCGCAACTTACGAAACACAAGATAACGAAATCGATAGCTTGTTCTATAACACCAATTTCAAATACACTTCTTACAGCATTTTGGCGAGGTTTAACTTCCATTTTGGCAATAACCCAATGTTTGACCCCTACGCCGGTTTCGGAATGGGTTACCGCAACGCTAACTATAAATATACCGGTGGCGACCCCGACGAAACACCCGCCGATATCAACGGTTTCAACCACTTCGGTCTCGACTTTACCATGGGTGCCAGATTGTATCTCACCGAAAACATAGCCATATATGGCGAAGTAGGTATCGCAAAATCACCGATTCAGGTCGGTTTGGTTGTTAAATTGTAATGCAAATCGGAATAAATCAAATATAAAGGCTGTCGTAATGACGGCCTTTTTCTATACACCCTAACAGTTTTAGGATATAGTTTTAAGGATTTGGAGCAGCAACTCCCTGCATCAAATCGCAATCTGCACCGGCCGTTCGCTCCAACTCCTTTTCCGCCGAAAAAATGGCGAAAAACGGGTTTCCGCTGCCGTTCGGGCTAACTGTGCATGCAGTTTATCTAATCGAAGTCTTAGGTTTTTCAAAAAGCTCAAAACTGCAAAAACGTGAAGAATGCAAAGCATTTACTTTGCTGCAATTCAATTGATAAACAACTTTGCTAATAGCAGTAAGGTAAAAATAAAAAGCGCAAGAAATGTCTTTATGGCGACATCACTTGCGCTTTGGTGTTTATGTTATTTACTTTTGAAAAATTCTTCGGCAGTAGTTGTTTTAACCGGTTTCATACCAAGTTCAACTAATATTTTATTAAAAGCTGCTAAATCACCGCTGAGCAAGGTTGCTAAATCCTCATTAAATTGCTCTACTTGCGTGGTGTAGAGGTTCAAGGCATTTATTTGCACATTGGTTGGCTTGCCTTCGTAACTGGCTACAGCGCTGTATATTTCAGCAATTTTCTCTCTCAATCGTATTTGCCCCGGAATACCGCCTTCGCCCGGCTGTGTTGCAGAAATTTGTTCGTGCTGAATGTCCATCAGTTTAACCAACTGCATAGCAGTTTTACCTAAATCTCCTTTCGCACTGTCTGCTACAAATTGGCACTGATCTCTGATTTCAAGTAACTGTTTATCTATGAAAGCTAATTTTTCTAACAATTCATAGGCATCAACCATTGTTTCGTGACGCAACTTGCGGTCAACTGCGGTATGTTTAGTCGCAGGATTGTAATTAATGGTTAAAGTGGTTATTAAGGTGTCTTTGTCTTTTATCAGTTTAACAATGTAGTCACCGGGTTCCAACTCCGGTCCGAAAGCAGCTTCTCCCAAAATATTCGGCGACGATGGCACTCGCGGTGGAGGCAAAGTGGTTGCAATCCGCACAATATTTATGCCCTTTCGGTTGCCTGCAGGTTGTTTTTTGATGAAATTGCCTTTGCTGTCATACAACTCAATATAAATCTCCCCAATAACTAATCGCTTTTTCATGTAATAGGCAACTACAGCGCTGCCATTGGGATTGTTACCTATAAATTCATCATCCCCCGGAAAATCTTGCACCATGCCGCCAAGTGGCAAATAAAATGGCTTGGTAGGAATGAAAGTAATGTCCTTATCCAACATTTCAGGCTTAAAATTGCGCAAAATGGTAATGTCATCAACTATAATGATTCCGCGACCATGAGTAGCCAAAATAAGGTCGTGTTCACGCGGGTGGATGACTATATCGAAAACACCAACCTGCGGAATATTGCCTTTAAATCGTGCCCAAGTTTTGCCATGGTCAATGCTCATGTATAAACCGAATTCAGTGCCCAAAAACAATAAATCTTTGTTAACAATGTCCTGTTTTACAACATGACAGTATCCTTTAATTAC
>JANMLV010000230.1:0-2628 GCA_031372705.1 Bacteroidota bacterium
ATTTTAGAAATTGATAAAAATGGAAGGATAAATCCAAGTGATAAAAAAATAGAACCCAATAAGTTTAAAATTAAAATTGAAGGTTCAAATCCAATTCCAATAACTTTAGACAAAACTACTCCATCTTCAAACGATAAAGACAAAGATAATGACGGAAAAGATGACAAGGATAACTATCAACCAGGCTATATATATTATGACGCAATTAAATTATCAAATGAAAAGAACCCGGCAAAAATTAAAAATATTTTGGAGGCCTATGGAGTAAAAGGTGATAACATTAAGGATAATCCATACTTAGAAGAGTTTTTTAAAGAAGAAATTAATAAATCTAGGCCGGAAGGTGGTGGACTTTCAACATTAATAACAAATCTTGGCAGCACTGATGTAACCTATTATGCAGCAGGTCTAGCTCGTTTCCTTGCAGAGAGAGCTAAAGATGAATTGAATGAAGCATTTTTCAGCAAGATGAAAGAACAACTAAATGCTTATCCTGAACTAACTACTGTATTTCCTAAGACATCATCGTTCCTTAATATTATTGAAACATACTCTTACGCGTCGGTTATTCAAGTTTTAAAAGAATCTTTTGAAACAGACATCCAAAACCTTCCAGAGAATTTGTATAATGTAAAGAGTCTGACTCCCGAGAACTGTAATTCCAGCATCTTAAAGGGCAATAAGTTAATAGACTGCAATGACAGGCTTAATAAGTTAAAAACATTTTTTGAAAGTCAGGATGGTCGTTGGATTGGCTTAGGAATGTTCACAGTTAAAGAAGCAATTCAGTCTTCTAATCCTGCTGACTTGTTAAATTCAATAACTGGGTCAACTGAACTCACAGGGATAAAAGATTTTTCAAAAGCAAATAAAAAATACGCTGACTATAATGTGGCGTCCTCAATAGAGCTATGTAACTTACTTTCTCAAAGTTTAATGAGTAGTGACGATAAACAAATTTGGATAAACCCAAAGGAATTAAACGCACTTTTTAAGGATAAGAAAACGATTAAAATTTATTTAGGTTTGTTGCTTGCGAAAGAGCAAACAGGAGATGTTGTAATTGATTTTTTTACACCCAAAGATTCATTGATAACATTTGGCGCAATTCTTAAAAAGGTGCATAAGCAATATTCAAAATATGAACCCGATTTAAGCAGCATGCTAAAAAATTTGCACGTAGCTTTTAATTCTACAAACAATGCAGTTAAGAAAATGATTGTAGCTTCCAATGAATCAGTAGAGGCAACCCCTCAAGCACTTTATGATTATTACAGGACATTTACTTCTTCATTGAAACCAATTGCACACAATTCTCTTTTGAGTAAAATAACAGGGGTAACTGATATAGGGGCAAAATATGACAATATTGAAAAATATCTAAATCCATCAGTTGATATAGCTTATCACATTTCTACTAAAAAATATTCAGCTGCAATTTATGATGCAACAATTCTTTTGAGTTACCTAAAGCCGGTTGACGATAAATTTAAATATGTAACAAAATCATTTGTAAAATATGGAACTCTTATTTCAACCGTTGCAAATGCACAATCATCAGACGAAGTGAAGCAAGCATTGAATGCTTCTGTATTGCCTGTTGGAAGTTCCGCAATTAAAAGAAAATCTGCATGGAGCATTTCAGTTAATGGTTATGTAGGGGGCTTCTATGGGAGAGCATACAGCAGTAATAACGATACTGTAAGAAATATTTCAAATAATAGATTGGATACAATTACAAAAAAAATTTCTTATCGCACATTTGGTTTGTATGCTCCTGTTGGAGTTTCATTCAATCGTGGTTTCAAATGTGGCTGGGGAGTTAGCTTGACTGCTCAAGTAATTGATCTAGGAGCATTGGTGGATTTCTATTTGATAGAAGGAGACCAAGCAGCATTGCCAACAGATTTCAAAGTTAAATTATCCGATATTCTTTCTCCGGGGGTACAAATGGCAATTAATTTCCCAAAAACACCATTAACCCTTATGGGTGGAATTCAATATGTTCCTGCTATAAGTAACAAATCTCAGATAACAACAAATTCAAGTTTTCTTAGTCCGATAGCATGGCGAGGACAAATAGCTTTAGTTGTAGATATTCCAATGTATAATTTAAAAGTTTGGGATTTTAAAATATGACAGTGGTAAAAACCCACACGGCATGAATCAATTTAACTAAAAAAACAAAGTCATGAAAATACTAATTCTGTTTACCTCGCTTATCCTATTCACCCTCTCCTCCTGTTGCCCCACCAAAAAGTGCATCAACGGGCAAATAAGGGTCATACCCTACTATGATGGCAAGGACTACCAACTTCCATCCGTTCCCATTAAGGGTTACTATGTTGTTACGCATACAAACCCTGGGCATCGTTTTAATGTAGTATCTTTTGGACGTGAAAATCTAAATTGCAACTCAGATGTCTCATCCATAAACCTGGATTGTTGCACCAAGTACACCTTCAGCCTGTTTGTTGCTTTTGAAAACCCTGATGTCCCCGATAGAAAGTTGGATTCGGCAACCGTCAAAATCAAGGGCAAGCAAGCCTGCTTCATTTTTGATGTGGATCCTCACCACTAATCAACATATAAAAATCAATTCTATGAAAAATCATTTTATATCTCTCC
>JANMLV010000059.1:0-3082 GCA_031372705.1 Bacteroidota bacterium
ACAAAGTACTTTTTCGTAGGTTGTTTTAATGCTTTTTTTGATATTTTAATCTGGTATTCCGCATTTATTAAAAATTACAGTGTTAAATAATATTAAAATCTAATAATAAATAATGACCGGCGAACTTAGAACCCAAATAGACAAAGTATGGAATGCATTCTGGACAGGAGGCCTTTCAAATCCATTAACGGTTATTGAACAAATGACCTACCTTCTTTTTATTAAGCGACTTGACGAACTGCAAATTCAAAAAGAGCAAAAATCAATACTACTTAAGAAAAAGATTGAAGACCCAATTTATGAGTCAACAGAAAACGAATTGCGTTGGAGCAGGTTCAAAAATTTGGATCCCGAAATCATGCATAAACTATTTACTAGGGACCAAGGTGTGTTTGATTTTTTGCGTAATGTAGGTGGCAGAAGTGCTTCTTTCAATAAATTTATGAAGGGAGCTACATTTATGATTCCGACGCCACGATTACTTGCGCAGGTGATTGAGATGCTTTCCAATATTGATATGAGCGATCGGGATACTAAAGGAGATGTCTATGAATATCTCCTAAGCAAAATTGCAAGTGCAGGTCAAAATGGACAGTTTCGAACTCCACGCCATATCATTCGCATGATGGTTGATATGGTAAAGCCAACTTTAGAGGATGTTATTTGCGATCCTTCAGCAGGAACTTGCGGCTTTCTTACAATTGCAGGAGAATATATTCGTGAACATTATGAGAAGGAATTATATAAGGATAATGTAAAGGCTCATTTTCAAGATCATATGTTTATGGGGATGGAATTCGACCCAACAATGATTAGAATAGGAGCTATGAATATGATTCTGCATGGAATCGAAAACCCTCATTTGGCAGATGTTGATTCATTGAGTGAAGCTAATTCAAGTTTTACTGAGAAAGCAAGCTTGATACTCGCCAACCCTCCGTTTAAAGGAAGCCTCGACCGTGAAGCTGTTGATGGCAAAATCATAAGCATTGTCGACAGTAAGAAAACGGAATTGCTATTTCTTGTGTTAATTCTTAAAGGATTAATACTCGGCGGTCGTGCTGCGGTAATTGTTCCGGATGGGGTGTTATTTGGCAGTAGTAAAGCTCATCAGCAAATACGCCAAGAACTCATTGACCGTCAAAAACTGCACGCCGTTATCTCTATGCCAAGTGGCGTGTTTAAGCCATATGCAGGTGTTAGCTGATAAATTTCTAGTACCGCCCAAAGCAATATCTGTTCCATTAAAGTTTCAAATCCAAGGAATTAAATACGCAGATTTGAGCGATCAAGAAAAGATTGAATTTGAAGAAGAATTTGCCGATCCAATTACCGGTGAATTCCCTGAAGAAATAGGTTCTGAAGCATTGAATGAGTGGTTATTTAATATTGACACTGTAGACAAGGTAATTGCACACCTAATGCAAAACGGTATTAAAATTGAAGGGGGTGATAAATTGGGTAAAACAATCATTTTCGCAAAATCTCACAACCATGCACTTTTTATAGCAGAAAGATTTGATATACAATATCCACAATATAAAGGCGATTTTATTCGCGTAATAGATTACAAGGAAACCTATAAATATGATTTACTGAATAAGTTTAAGGAGCCGTCAAAATATCCGCAAATTGCTGTTTCTGTTGATATGCTTGACACCGGTATAGATGTTCCCGAAGTGTGCAACCTAGTATTTTTCAAGCGTGTAAGAAGTAAAGCAAAATTCTGGCAAATGGTGGGGAGAGGAACACGTCTTTGTAAAAACCTTATTGGTGAAGGTAGTGATAAAAAAGAATTCCTCATTTTTGATTTTTGCGAAAATCTGAAATATTTTAGTGCTAATCCGGCTGAAGCATGCAAACGTATCTAATTCAAAATCATTAAGTCAACGGTTGTTTGAGATACGATTGCGTTTAGGCATATTGTTGCTTGAAAGAGATGATAAGGAATTAAAGGAATATGGCCAAACGCTGATTGATTTTCTAATTCAGCAAGCCCAGGCGCTAAACACAGCGAGTTTCATTGTGCGTCAACATTGGCAATATGTGGAAAAATTCAGGGACCCACACGCATGGGTAAATTTATCGAAACTGGAAATAAAGGAAATTTTTGAGCATATTGCTCCTTTAGTTGTGGAAAACGATGAAGATGAACTTGCAAAAAGATTTGATTCTATGATGTTCTTTCTTCAAGTCTTTGTACTTGAACAGGATCCGAAACAGTTGAACATAATTGGTCAGGTAGTTTCAACAGCTGCGCGGTTAATGAAAAAAGGATCTATTCCTTCAGTTGCTTCAAAAATGGATACTTTAAAAATTATCCAAGAAAGTGAGTTCTGGTCCAACACAGGCATTTTAGGAATTGAACGAGTTCGCACAGAATTGCGAAGCATTATGAAATTTCTTGAACCGGTAAACCGGCCATTGATTTATACAAATTTTGAAGATACTTTTAATGACCATGTTACAGAACATTCCTTAATAGTTGGCTTCAATGATTTAGATGCATATCGTCGTAAGGTTGAACAATATCTTAAAAACAAAAGCAATCACCTAGTCATTCAAAAAATACGAACCAGCACCCCTATAAGTACAAGCGATCTTAATGAATTAGAAATACTTTTATTTGAAGAAGGAGAAATGGGATCAAAAAAAGATTTGATAGACGCGTATGGCGATCAACCAGTAGGTAGATTAATTAGGAAGATTTTAGGAATGGAAGCTAATGCTGCAAAACAAGCTTTCGGTGAATTCCTAAATGACAAATTAATGAATGCTAAACAAATTATGTTCATTAATAAAATTATTGATGCATTCATTGTAAATGGCATAGTAGATCCAACCATGTTATTTGATACCCCATTTACAGATATTGACACTAGTGGCGTATCTGGAGTATTTGATGTAAAAACTGCCTCTAAGTTGGTTGATCTGGTCAAACAAATAAACAAGACAGCGATTGCAGCGTAAATTTTAAAATAAATATTATGCAAATACAACTCAATCTTGAAATAGCTCTTCTTGAAAAATAATTAACCATAGAAAGTATATCTCGTCTTGAAAATAGCATTAATCGTATTAC
>JANMLV010000083.1:0-1602 GCA_031372705.1 Bacteroidota bacterium
AACCGAGTCAAATGAACTCATCGTGACCGACAACTCTGTCTTGCATAATAATGTTATTGATGCTATACAAATATGGCAACATGACCAAGTTTTGCATATTACATCAGCCAATAGTAAAATAGAAACCATAATGATACACAATAGCATAGGACAGCAAGTGTATAACAAACCAATAGATGTAATACAAGAACATATCACCATTCCATATCAATTTGTTCCCGGTATTTATGTCATTTCCATTATTACTCCCGATGGTGTTTTAAGTAAACAAATTAAATTGTAAGGCAATGAAAAGTGAAACACAAAATCGACTAATACAATACGGTATAATGGCCGGTGCAGTTGTTATTACACAAAAATTAAACGCACAAGTAATTTATACTGATATCGAGCCCGATATTTTATTGTATCAATATGTAAATGAAGATGAAGGTTGGGGATATGTTGATTTAGATATGAATGATACTATTGATATCGGAATTAAATTCGAGGTGGGATATAATTGTGGTTATTGTCCTTATTGGGTAGATTTTCAAGTTAATGCCGCAATACCAAATGAATTGATGGTTGCTACAGCCGGACCTTGCACATTATCTACTGCATACAGCGATAATACCTGTTATGTGGAGGGTAGAAATTTAACTGATTTTTTAATTGAAGGTGAAGAGGTAAATCCAAATGCATTATTTATGCAAGCCGCGCCTGAATTATACGACTTTCAGTGTGGCGATTATGGCGAAGGCTGCTCTCAGGGTTTTTTTCATGGCGATTATGGTCCAATAGACGATCAATTTCTTGCAATTAGAATGATTAAAGAAGATACCAATTATTGTTGGTTGCGTTTGCGATGGGAAGGCGATGCGCTTTATATAAAAGACTACGCATGCAATTTAAATCCAAATGAAGGATTAATAATCGAAATACCTGAAGTTGGCGTAACTGTAAATGAGGATGACACTTATTGCAACATATTTGCCTCTGCAGAAACTATTAGTATTAATGGAAATGTAACACCTGAAAATGGTATGCTGTTAATTTACGACGTGATTGGAAATTTAATTCTACAAGCACCATGGATATCGCAAAATCAACAATTCCACTTTAATTTGCCAACCGGTATTTACTTCGCGCAATTGGTTTCCGGAAATGTAAGTATCGCAAAACAATTATACCTAAATTAAAAACCTAGCGCACATTTTCGGATATAAATCTCATTTATCGAACAGGATGGCATTTTGTGTTCTTTTGTCTTGATACAAAAGAACCAAAAAATCAAGGCCACATTCCTTTGAGTGGCATTATTAGCTCCGCAGGTGAATTGGTGTTCTTTTGTCTTGATACAAAAGAACCAAAAAATCAAGGCTGCATTGCATTGTGCAAGTGCAGCTAACGACACACGCGTGGCGCGGACGAGGCGCCAGCAGTGTTTTTAGTGATAGTGGTGTTTTGAAAACGAAGGGCGTTTTATTTAATCGCGTTTATTATGTGCTAGCGCTGCGCCCGCTTGGTGAGTCGAAGCATCGGTGCTTTTTTGCTTTCGTAGCTTAAGTGTCGTAAGCTGCACTAGCGCAATGCAATGAGGCCGTTGACAAGGTTTGACAT
>JANMLV010000092.1:0-45898 GCA_031372705.1 Bacteroidota bacterium
TTAAGCGAATATTTATTCGACTCGAAAGATTCTTTAGTGCGAATAGATATGAGTGAATACATGGAGAAATTCAGCGTAAGCCGTTTAATTGGTGCGCCTCCGGGTTATGTTGGTTATGAAGAAGGCGGACAGCTTACCGAAAAAGTACGCAGAAAACCATACTCCGTAATTCTGTTATATGAAATTGAAAAAGCGCATCCGGATATCTTCAATATTTTATTGCAGGTGTTAGATGATGGTATGCTTACCGATGGATTAGGCAGGAAGATAGATTTTAAAAACACCTTAATCATCATGACTTCGAATATTGGCGCACGTCAATTAAAAGATTTCGGAAGTGGTGTTGGATTTTCTACCAATGCAAAACAAATTGCACAAGAAGAAAATAATAAAGGCGTTATTGAAACAGCATTAAAACGCACTTTCTCACCCGAATTCTTAAATCGTATTGATGATGTGGTGATATTTAATTCATTGAGTCGTGAAGATATTTTCAAAATTATCGATATTACTTTGCGCGATGTGAAAAATAGGTTAGAAACATTAAACTACAAACTCCAGTTAGAATTAAGTGCGAAGGAGTTTTTAAGTGAAAAAGGCTACGACCCACAATTCGGTGCTCGTCCTTTACACCGCGCCATCCAAAAATACCTTGAGGATCCACTTGCAGAAAGTATTCTTTCCGGTAAATTTAAAGAAGGCGATACGATAGTAGTTGAATATGATACTGAATCAGCAAGTTTAGTATTGGGTCATGGAGGTGAAAAGGAAAAAAAGAAAAAAGATAAAGGCAAGGATAAAAAAGAGGAGAAAGAAGAGGAAAAAGCCTAAGTCATTTTTTAAATAAATTAAAAATCCTGCAAAATATTTGCAGGATTTTTTTTTATCTTTGAGAAGGATAATTTTTAATTATGAATGTAAAATACATATACATCGTTGTTTTATTTCTCTTCTTAACTATTGATACTTCATCTCAAACAGTAGAATTCAAGTTATTAAACCAATTTACCAACAAGCACGAGATTATTCCTTTTACAAACTTTGCAATTGAATTTCCCGATACGACCTACAAGATTGTCGAAGTAGAAAATGGTGCTTTCACCTTTCAAAGTGTCAACCATTCTGCTCGGTTTGAAATCTTGCCAAACGAGTCATCGGTTTATGAAATGATTGATATGTTCGATAGGCAGGAGGATTCAGATTATGAATTAAACACTTTTTATACTATCATACAAGAAAACATCATTTCTTCCGGGAGTCAGACAGGATTGTTCTTATCATTGGTGAATAAAATACCTAGCGACGATGATATTATCTCTGAAGAGAAAATTTATTCAATGGTTGTTGTAATAGGCGATAGTTTGCAAAGTTTTAGCGTTGCCTTACAGTTGCAAGAACATGAGTATTTGGAATATGGCAATTTGGTTATTCGGGCATTAGAATCAATAGTTTATGTGCCTGATTTTAGTAATAGAAAAATGGATGACTTCCCATTTAATTTTACTGAGTGTGGCAAATCAATGGATTTTTTGCGTTATGATTTTGGACAGTTGGTATTTGCTCCAAGCGCAAATCTAAATATTTCCTCAGATAAAAACGTTTTTTTAAGTGTTTCGCCTACGGTGAAAAAAATGGAAATTGATACAAGTGTTTTAAGTGGTTTTGTCACTTCTCAAATGAATTTTTTTAATATTGGAGTTGAGTCGTTTAAACATGTTGAATTTAACGGGTATTATGGATATCAGGGTTACGGTAAATCAAAAGGCGAGAAATTGGGATTTTTTTTTATTTATGCAAAAGAAAACCAAATAATAAGTGGTTTTGGGAGTGCTAAAAATTATGATACTGAAGTTATCGATTTATTTTCAAAATTTATTTATTCAGCCGAATCCAATTAAATTGTATTATTATCATCCGGAAACAAAATGCTTGATCATATCAGCATCTTAGCTATATTTGGTATGATGCATTTCGGTAAGATATTGCGTTTTTACTTTGGAATTATTTAGAAATAACAATTTTTCTTACCGTAAAGTTATTCCCGTCAGCAACCTCTACAAAATATATTCCGGATGCGAATGATTCAAGATTGATATTTGTTTTTTGTGATGTAAAATTATTAGACAGTAAAACTACGCCTGCTAAATTGCGAATATGAACAGTATAATTATGTTCAAGAGAATTAGTAATTATAAATAATTCATTATTGAAAGTATAAATAGCCGCATCCAAATTACCTGAAAAATTATCGTCAATATTCACATGAGTGGTATCGCCTATAGTATCACCGGCTATAATCCCAACATCGCATTTCATTTCAAATGCATAATCTTTAATTGTTAAAACAGTGCCTGAATCAGTAACATCACATCGAATCCAACCATAATGATTGCACATGAGCGAATCAGCAAATCTAATACCAACATAGTGGTCTAATTTTTCAGGATACCAAAAGCCGCCTTCGGCTGTGAAAGATACGTCAGATGGGCCGTTGCCTGTTCGATAAGCCATTTTTAGATGACCGCCTTGATAAAATAATAAATTGGTGTCTATTAAAACACCTGGACTTAGTGCATACGGCAAATATAAATATCCAGGATAATCATAGTGCATAGTTGCAGCTACAATGTTGTTTATTGGGTTAACAGAAATTCTCCAAACATAATTATCTTCGTAATAGGTAGTAAAAGCAAGGTTTGAAAAGACAATGTCTATTAATTCATTGGTATTATCAAAATTCAAATAATAATGTTGATCTATTTGAATTACTGTATCCGGGTCAATATCAATATATATTGCTTGTGCCCGTGATGTGTTATTGAGCACTAAAAAAACACTTGCCGACAATGAGTAAGCAACCAATTTTTGCTCTCTGTTCATGGAGTTAAATTTAAGCTATTAACTTGACGAATTCAAAACCATGCTCTTTGAAGACTTCTATATTGTAATCCCTACTTGTTAAGGTAGAAATAACTGTGGGTTCAATACCATCTGAGCAAAATAAAATTTATTCCGCTGCATCCCCCATCATCATATCCATAATTTCCTGACTTACACCAACAGAACTAAAACCACCATCGTGATATAAGTTCTGCATGGTTATCATTCTGCTTAAATCAGAAAATAAGAAAACACAATAATCAGCGCAAGCATCTGCACTTGCATTGCCTAGTGGAGACAGTTTATCTGCATAATTATAAAATGCATCAAAACCCTTAACACCGCTACCTGCAGTTGTCCATGTTGGCGATTGTGAAACGGTGTTTACTCGTACTTTTCTAAATTTACCATAGTGGTAACCAAAACTGCGGCCTATGCTTTCTAACGTAGCCTTTGCTTCTGCCATATCGCTGTAGCTTGGAAAGGTGCGCTGTGCAGCGATGTAGGTTAAGCCTACCACACTTCCCCATTCATTAATAGCATCTTTTTTGTAAGATGATTGCAATACTTTGTGAAATGAAACAGCAGAAACATCTAATGTTTTCATTAAAAATTCATAACTAAGATCAGTATAAGCTCGATTTTTACGCACGTTTGGACTCATCCCGATAGAGTGTAAAACGAAATCGATTTTACCGCCTAATATTTCTACTGATTTTTCAATCAGGTTTTCTAAATCTTCAATAGAAGTAGCATCAGCAGGAATAATTGTTGCGTTGCATTTTTCTGCTAATTGGTTGATGGCACCCATGCGCATGGCAATTGGTGCATTAGTTAAGGTAAATGTTGCACCTTCTTCAAAACATTTTTCAGCAACCTTCCAGGCTATTGAACTTTCATCTAAGGCACCGAAAATAATTCCTCTCTTTCCTTTTAATAACTGATGAGCCATATAATTGGTTTTTAGTGATTGTGATTTCGCGAAAATACAAAGTTTTATTTATCCTGCTCTGTAATTCGAATGCGGTTCTTCTTTTTCTTGCGCTTTTCGTAGGCTAACTGCTTGTATTTACTCGCCAGCATATTAAAGGCTGCCTCGGTTTCAGCTTTGCTGGAGGGAGTATCGGAAATGCTGTAGCTACCCTTTTGGGATATGTCGGTAAGTTTGCCCATTTTGAAAATATATCTGCCGCTATAAGTTGCTTTGATAGTATCCGCATTTATTTTAGGAACAGCAGTTGCACTGTATAGCTTCTGTGTTTCGTTAATCAAGCTGATAGTATCATGAAAATAGTAATACTCACGACGCACTTCACCAAAGTTAAACCCGAACCACGTTTCAATTTTATAGAGTGAGTCACCCTTGAAATACGCCTTAAATGTTGCACCTTGCTCCGGCATTGCAGAAACAAAGGTTGAATCGCTTATCTCAATATAATAATGCTTACGGCTTTTTTTGCCCGTATCCTGGCCCTGAGCGCTTGCCATTATTGAACAAGCAACGAGGAAAATGAATAATTTCTTTAGCATAAATGTAAAAACAAAGTTAGCAGATTAATTGTTATCAAAATGTAATTTTGCACTATGAGCCTTACAGGCATCAATAATAATGGCGAGAAGCCAATGATTAAGCATCCCGGAATGATAGCAGTTAACCTGCTCATGGCCGGCATTGTGATGTTTTTTCTATCCCTCTCATACGGATACATTCTAAGAATGGGGGAGAACTGGCAAGCATTCAGACTGCCGCGCGTGTTTTGGTTAAGCACGGTTTGTGTTGTTATTATCAGCATTTTATTGCGTTCAACATTAAAGTTATACGATACAGATAAAACGGCATCTTTGCGCAGAAATGTTGGCGCTGCGCTCTTATTTTCATTGGTGTTTGTAATCTGCCAATTCATAGGCTGGAAGCAATTGAGTAATCAGCAAATGTTATTGCAAACTTCACCATCGGGCTCTTATGTTTATCTACTCACGGGCATACATGTTGTTCACGTTGGTGTAGGAATTGTTTTTTTATTGGTGGCCAATTTTCGGATTTATAATCATACTAACAACACAGTAAAGGCTTTGCTTTATTACTCCGACCCCTTGCGCCGTAACCGTTTATCCATGTTGCGCACCTATTGGCATACGATTGATTTTTTATGGGTGTTTCTGTTTTTAGCCTTTTTGTATAATCATACCTAAACGCTCCGTGATAACCTTTATCTAAATTTCAGGTTTTCTCCTCTAATTCGATAAGCTTGTTTAATTGCCAACAAAAAACCCTTCCGGGTTTACCGAAAGGGTTTTGACTCCTTAACCAACTATATTACTCGTTTTTTTGTTTTTCGTGCTTGCGTTGCAATTTAGCTTTAGCTTCTTCTTTACTGTCAGCTTTTGCTTTGATTTCATCTTTATGCGCTTTCACTTTGTCTTTTTGTGTTGCATCTTGATGACCGGCTTTTTTATCCTGAATCATTTCTTTTGCTTCTTCCTTGCTATCTGCATTGGCTCTAATTTCTTCTTTGTGTGCCTTTACTTTAGCTTTCTTTGCGCTAGAAGTTTTTACACCTACAGCAGTGCCTTGTTTAACAGGTTTTGCCTTTATTGTTTCTTTTTTGTCTTTTGCATCGGAACCGGAATCTTTTGCAGTTTGAGCAAATACATTACCGGAAAATAATATCAGTCCGAGCGTCATCATTACCATTAATTTTTTCATAATCATACGTTTTTAGTAGTTAATCAATATTTGAATTATTAGTATTCCAAAACCATGCCAATGCCTTTAATAGGTATGTTTCGAATAGGGCTTAAAACAACCAATTTTTATATTAAATTATTGAATATCAAGTAGTTATGAAGTAAAATTTGATCTCAATTTTAACAGCCTGAATAAAAGCAATCACCTTAACAACACTTTGATTGATGCTTCAAACACAAAATTTTGAGGCGATTTTGCGTTTTTTGGAGCCTAAATCACCAAAAATTATACAGAATGACACTCGTAAACAGGGTTTTGCCCGTTAATGTGTATTAAAATAGCTTAACTATAACCACAAGCATACTATTTTTACCCGCACAATAGTTTATAACAGATTCAATAGACATATATAATGCAATTTGTATATCCTGCTTTTTTATTTGGACTCCTGGCACTGGCTATACCGGTAATAATTCACCTATTTAATTTTCGGCGATTTAAAACTGTTTATTTCACTAATGTTCGCTTCCTTAAAAACATACAAGAAGAAACAGCTACTAAAAATAAATTAAAACATCTATTGGTTTTAATTTCAAGAATGTTAGCCATTGCCTTTTTAGTATTTGCATTTGCCCAACCGTTTATTCCATCTAATCAATCTGCAAAAACTACTTCAAAAAGAGCTGTCAGCATTTATATCGACAATTCATTCAGCATGGAAGCAATGCAAAATGATGAACAACTTTTAAATCTTGCAAAAAGGAAAGCCGAGGAAATTGTAAACGGATATACAGTTGACGATAATTTTCAATTGCTTACAAACGATTTAGAAGCAAAACATCAACGTTTGGTGAGTAAAGAAGAAATGTTGCAGATGATTACACAAGTGCAGCCAACTCCTGAAGTGAAACCATTGGATGAAATTTTTAAACGACAACGCGATATATTAAACCGTTCAGATAACGGCTCACAAAAATTAATTTATGCGCTTAGCGATTTTCAAACAAATGCATCGGGTTTTGAAAATGACACTTCATTTAATATTAATTTAATACCATTAAAAAGCAATGAGCAGCGCAATTTGTCTGTTGACTCCGTATGGTTTGCGGCTCCGGTGCAAATGTTGAATCAGCCGCTGCAGTTGTGTTATTCAATTAGTAATTATGGAGATGAAGATGTTACCGGTGCGCCTGTTTCACTAAAACTAAACGAGCAAATTAAATCAATTGCCGATGTATCGGTTGGTGCATTTAGTTCATTAATTGATACGATGACATTTACACTCAGTGAAGCAGGATGGTATAATGGTGAATTAAGTATTAAAGATTATCCGGTAACGTTTGATGATGTGCTTTATTTTTCTTTTAAACCGGTTAGCCAAATTCCGGTAATTACCATAAATGGAAAAGCGGAGAATATATTTCTACAATCGTTAATCGGAAAAAATGAATTGTTTCAACTTACCAATAATGCAGCATCGCAAATTGATTTTAAGAGTTTAGATAAGTTTGATTTAATTATTTTAAATGAAGTTAATACAATATCAGGTGGTTTGTCATCTGCATTAATACAGCAACTTGAACGTGGATGTAATATTATCATTTTCCCTTCGCCTGAAATGGATTTGAATTCGGTGAACACATTTTTGCAAAGTAATAATATAGCTACTTACGGCAATTATATTAAGCGAACTAGAAATGTAACATCCATTAATACCAAGAATCCTGTATTTAGTGATGTTTTTGAGAAAATTCCTAAAAACTTGGCATTGCCCAATGCTACTCAAAGTTTCGAGATTAATGCATACGCACAAACAATACAGGAAATGGTAATGGAATTTGCAGATAAAAAACCAATGTTTGCAGGATATCCGGTTAAGCAAGGCACAGTTTACCTTTCTGCCGTTCAATTGAATCGCGACATCACTGATTTACCCGTTCAAGCGACACTTTTTGCTCCATTGGTTTATAAAATAGCAGTCAGCACCCAAAAGAAGCCCCAATTGTACGCCACAATAGGCATTTCAAAGTGGATTAACTTGCAAGATGTTACATTGGCAAACGATGCAACCATAAAGGTTTCCGGCAATAAAAATGAATTTATTCCTGAAATCCGCAAAGCGGGCAACCAAACTGCTATAAATTTAAGTGCCTACACTAATATGTCAGGTATTTACACCCTTAAACCGCAAGCGGGGCCTACAGATGCAACAGCTCAAACAATTGCGTTAAATTATGATAGAAGCGAGTCTGACTTGCGGTTTGAAACGGCTGAATCGCTTAAAACCACATACAATGTTGCCAATATCAATGTGCTAACTGATATTGATCGCGACTTCTCAAACGTAGTAACCCAGTTGAACGAGGGCACCCCGCTCTGGAAATTTTGTATTATATTTGTGCTGATATTCCTTGCGGCGGAGATCCTGTTAATCCGTTTTTTGCCGTAGTAAAAATCAACTATGCACTGCATCATTCAGGGAGTTAAAATCATAGACCCAACTTCACCTTATCATCTTATTGAAAAAGCTATTCGTATTCACGATGGCCTAATTGTAGAAATTGCCGACAAAATTACCCATGCCGATGCGGAGGTTTTTAACTTCCCAAATGCTTGTGTTTCTGTTGGATGGATGGATACGCTCGCTTCGTTTGGTGACCCGGGACACGAATACAAAGAAACCATTGCAACCGGAACTGCTGCTGCTGCTGCGGGAGGGTTTACATCCGTTTGCTTAATGTCGAATACAGAACCGGCGCTGCATTCAAAAGCGGAAATTGAATATATCATAAATAAGGCAGCAGCAAATTTGGTTAATGTATTCCCTTATGGGGCAATTACCCGAAATCGTGAAGGAAAAGATTTGACCGAAATTTACGATATGCATAATGCCGGCGCAATAGCATTTTCTGATGCCGACACCGGTATTCGCGATGCAGGTATATTATTGCGCAGCTTACAATATGTTAAACCATTTAACGGAGTTATAATTGATATTCCTAACGACCATAAAATTGTTGGAAACGCAAATGTAAACGAGGGAACCATGAGTGTGCAATTAGGCATGTATGGTATTCCTGATGTGATAGAAGAATTAATGGTAATCAGAGATATAAAACTTGCCGAATATACCCAATCAAATATCCACCTTGGTGCAATTTCGAGTGCGCGTTGTTTACCGCATATACGTGAAGCAAAAAAAATGGGTATTCATATAACTGCCGGCATTGCTGCTTATCAAATTTATTTTGATGAATCGGTATTGCATGATTATGATACAAGATTTAAAGTTAATCCACCACTTAGAACCAAAGCTGATAACATAGCATTGATTGATGCCTTGAAAGATGGAACAATAGATGTGATTTGCAGTTATCATTTGCCACATGAAAATGATGCTAAAGAAATAGAGTTTGAATATGCAGCTTTTGGAATGGAAAGCTTGGAAGCTACATTTGGTGCGGCCGGACATGCATTACAAAATGAATTATCTACAGAACAACTTGTTCAATTATTTGCCATAAATCCACGTAAAATTTTAAATCTTAAAGTGCCAAGTATTCAGGTAAACGAAAAAGCGGAATTAACCATATTTGATGCGGATAAGGTGTGGCAATTTGAAAAAGATAATATTCAGTCGCGTTCTAAAAATACTGCCTTCATTGGTAAACAAATGAAAGGTAAAGTGCTTGCCGTATTTAATAACAATCAAATAAATATTATTTAATATGGAGCCTGTTGTTCAAATTGATGCTGAACCAACATTGCCATCGCGTAAAAATTTAATTGTACGCAATGCATTGGTGTTGTCAGGCATTTTAATTTTTGTGTTATTGGCAGCGCATTTTTTTGGGTATGGACATTTAAGCACCAGAATTGCAATTGGTGAATATGTGCTATTATTGGTTTCTTTAATTGTAACGCAATTAGAAGTGCGCGATAAATTATTTGCCGGCGCTTTGCCTTTCGATAAAGCTTTTGGAACCGGAATGATGATGGTGTTTATTGTAACTGCCATTTTCTCTGTTTTTACTTTGCTGTTTTATTTATTCATAGCACCCGATTTGTTATTAGAGATGCGTGAAATTGCAGAAAATTCGCTCCGCTCTCAGGGTCAGCCCGAATCAGAGATTGCAGATAGAATGGTGATGACAAATCGAATTTTTACACCGGTAGGTATGTTTTTCATGGCAATTATCGGATATTTGTTCATGGGAACAGTAATGACACTCATTGCTTCCATTTTCACTCAACGTAAAAATTAATGCAGATATCTGTAATCATACCATTATTAAACGAGGAAGAAAGCCTTCCTGAATTAACGCAATGGATTAGGCGTGTGATGAATGAAAATAATTTTGCTTACGAAGTTATTTTTATTGATGATGGCAGTCGCGATAAATCATGGAAAATAATTACTGATTTACATGCCCAATACCCTGAAATAAAAGGATTGAAATTTAGAAGGAATTACGGAAAGTCTGCGGCAC
Organism: Bacteroidota bacterium; assembly: GCA_031372705.1. Lineage (GTDB taxonomy): Bacteria > Bacteroidota > Bacteroidia > Chitinophagales > BACL12 > UBA7236. Next base: position 10,060 of record JANMLV010000092.1, read on the forward strand.
TTAATGAAGGATTTGCAATTGCCCAAGGCGATGTTGTTATTACAATGGATGCCGATATGCAGGATAGTCCCGATGAGATTCCTGAATTATATAAAATGATTGCAGTTGATGGTTTAGACTTGGTTAGTGGTTGGAAAAAACATCGCCATGACCCAATTTCTAAAACAATTCCATCAAAGTTTTTTAATTGGACCACTGCCCAAATTACAGGTATTAAACTACACGACTTTAATTGCGGTTTAAAGGCATATAGAAATGAATTGGTAAAAAGTATTGAAGTATACGGTGAAATGCACCGCTATATTCCACAAATTGCAAAAACTGCCGGCTTTTATAAAATTGGAGAAAAGATAGTAGAACATAGAGCTAGAAAATATGGTCAATCTAAATTTGGCTGGGAGCGATTTATGAAAGGGTTCCTCGATTTAACATCCATTATGTTTGTTTCTAAATTCGGTAAAAAACCAATGCACCTTTTTGGCACAATGGGATTTTTGTCTTTCTTTATCGGTGGTGTTATTACTATTTGGCTTATTGTAGAAAAATTATTGAAAATGGGTTCCGGTGAGAAGTATCGCCAAATTACCGACCAACCGTTGTTTTATATTGCACTCGTTGCAATTATTGTTGGTGTTCAATTATTTGTGGCAGGCTTTTTAGGAGAATTAATTTCGCGCAATTCTCCCGACCGCAATACTTATCAGGTAGATCAACGCATTGGTATATCATGAAAATCGTTTTACTGGGAACAGCATGGCCCTACAGAGGTGGATTAGCTTCTTTTAATGAACGATTAATAAAGCAATTTCAAACTGAAGGGCATGATGCAAGTATTATTACCTTCACCTTGCAATATCCATCCATTCTTTTTCCGGGTAAAACACAGTATTCAACATCACCGGCTCCGGAAAATTTAAATATTAGCAGAAAGGTAAATTCAATTAACCCATTAAATTGGATTGCAGTTGGAAAAGAAATAAAAAAATTAGCACCTGATATTTTAATTATCAAATACTGGATGCCATTTATGGCACCCTGTTTTGGGACAATTGCGAAAATTGCAAAGTCAAATAACAAAACAAAAGTTGTTTGTATTGCAGATAATATTATTCCCCACGAACCCAAATTTTACGATAACTTTTTCACGAAGTATTTTATAAAGCACTGCGATAGATTTATTGCCATGAGCGATAGTGTATTGAAAGATTTGACGCAGTTTAATCGCACAAAACTAAGAGCCACCAATCCACATCCTTTATTCGATAATTTTGGCCCTTCGGTTACTAAACAAGATGCTTGTAAACACCTTAACCTTAATCCCGATAAAAAATATTTACTTTTTTTTGGATTCATTCGCGATTACAAAGGTTTAGATGTATTGCTTCAGAGTTTTAAGCATTTAATTCCTGAGCTTGAATTAATTATTGCCGGTGAATATTACACAGATGCAAAACCATACAACGATTTAATTAGCGATTTGAAGATTGACAACCGCGTGCATCAGTTTAATCATTTTATTGCCGATGAAGACGTGAAATACTTTTTCGGTGCTGCCGATATTGTTGTGCAGCCATATAAACATGCCACACAAAGTGGAGTAACACAAATTGCCTATCATTTTGATGTGCCTATGCTGGTTACCAACGTTGGCGGTCTACCCGAAATGGTGCCGAATAATGTTGTTGGGTATGTTACGCCTTGTGATGCGCCATCAATTGCAGATGCAATAAATATTTTCTTTAATGAAAAGAAGGGCTCTACGTTTATTGCAAATATCAAGGAGGAGAAAAAGCGATTCGGTTGGGATAGAATGACCGCTACCATTCTTTCATTAGCAACGCGCTAAGTTACTTGCCATTTTTATTGAATAATTTGTGCATGAGGTAATACAATGGCAGTCCGCCAATAAAAATCAAGAACCCATAAAAGGATGATTCTTCATCGGATATAACAGTATTGTAGGTTACAAAAAGTAGAGTAATAATAAATACAATTGGCACTACCGGAAACCCATTCATTTTAAATCCCGAATAGTTTGCCGGCGATTTTCTTCTGAGAATAAATATGGCCGCTGCCGCACTTGCTAAACTAATACTATCAATAAATAACACGTAATTTACTATTTTTTCAAAGCTGCCGAGTAAATACACTGATGCAATCATAACAGCAATAAAAAATGTCAAGCCAAATTCCTGCACTTGCGTTTTGGTATTTACTGATTTAAACACCGGAGGTAATATTTTTTCTTCTGCCATTGCATAATAAACTCTGGGGTTGCTTAAAATGGATGTATTTAAAAAACCTAGCACAGATGTAAATAAAACAATTGAAATAATAGTAGCTCCAATTGGACCAAACACCGCTTCTGCTAAAGTTTTGGCAATAAGCGGAGCAGTTTTCATCTCTTCAAATCCTATTACTTTAACATAGGTTATATTTAACAATAGATATAACACAATTACAATACCTAGCCCGGTGAAAATTGCCTTAGGAATATTTTTGTTCGGTTCAACAACATCAGCTCCAAAATTAACGGTTTGCTGATAACCACCATAGGTAAAGAAAATAGATATTAATGCAACGCCAAAGGCACTCATGAAATTAATGTCGCCCGATGCATCAACAATCGGAGAAACTGCATCCGAATGATTACCAAATATTGCAAAACAAAATCCTGCAATCATGATAATTTTCAGCATCGATAAAAAATTTTGCGTTTTGGCACCCATTTTTATCCCTGCATAATTAATTCCGAATAATAGCAGGATTATACCAACTGCTAAAAGCTTAACTATAGTATCAGGGTTGGCCGCATGCGGAAATAAAACAGGTGTAATATATTCTGCACCTATAATAGCAACTCCCGCACTGCTTCCTGCATTTATAATAACCTGACTCCAATTTAACATAAATGCATATGCAGGATGATAGGCATATGAAAAGATTTTATAATATCCTCCTGCAGCAGGTAATCTGGCTCCAATTTCAGCAAAGGTGAGTGCACCGCAAATGGAAATCAATCCGCCGAAAATCCATGCCGCAAAAAATATCCATTCGCTACCTGCCTTTGCTGCAACTACTGCCGGAGTTCTAAAAATGCCCACACCAATAACTAAACTAACCACTATCATGGTTAAGTCGAATCGCTTTAGTTGAGGTTGTATGGCCATCGAACAATAAAAGTAAACTTTAAATACAAATTTGCAAGATATATCTTGGTGGTTATTTTAAAACTTGCAGTTTTTTGAGGGGAACCACCATGTCAATAGGCGGAAAATTAGAGGTTCTGACAATTGCATGTAGACTATCCTTTGGTGCAATCATCATTACCCAATTCATTTTATCATAATATAAAATATTACCCGGAACAATTGAATCGTAAATCGCTGCATCAATAGAGTTGAAGATGTAATCGTATTCGGCCACTTCACTGCTATTGTATCCTTTATATCTCACCAATGCCCAATTATTATTTGCTTTAACATCTTCTAAAATAATAGCATGGTGTGGTTCAAAATCGCCAAATCTTCTAATCAATACTGAATCATTTTTTTTCAGTGATTTAAGCTCTATCCAAGGTGCAGGAAAAATGCTACTGCCTTCAATCCAAATTATTTTGCTTAGGCGTCCATTCCCGATTCTAATTTCGTAAGCATCAGTTTTTATTGCTGCTACTGAGCTATTTTGTGCATTTTTATAATAACTGCGATACTCGTCTGCTTTTACCCATTCTTGCAAATTGGAACGGCCAACGCTAGAGGCAATTAAATAAACGGTATCAGCTTTATCTAAAATTTGACAGTAAGCATCAAACTTGCCATTCTCTTCAATAATAGCAATTCGGTCGCCAATGTTTTTTTCAAATTCAGGAGGCGCGGGCGACGGCATTAAGGAATCTAAATAAATTGGAGCATCATTATTTTCAGTGGGGTTGCCATCAAATTTACACGACGGTAAAATTGCGATACCAACTATCAGTAGTGTATATATAATTGTAGCTATTTTCAACTCATCAAAAATAAATCATTTTATCGTATTTGAGATTTGATTCAAAAAAAAAGAGCCCCAAATTGGAGCTCTAAATTTATTGTAATGTTATTTTAATTACATGTGACTGATAATTTCATCGCCAAACTCACTGCATTTAAGCAAAGTAGCACCTTCCATCAATCTATGGAAATCGTAAGTAACACGCTTAGCGGCGATTGCTTTTTCCATACCTTTTAAAATAAGGTCATTAGCCTCTTTCCAACCCATGTATTCAAGCATCATACAACCGCTCAAAATAACAGAACCCGGATTTACTTTATCCTGATTTGCATATTTTGGAGCAGTACCATGCGTTGCTTCAAATATGGCATGTCCACTTATGTAATTAATATTTGCACCCGGTGCGATACCGATTCCGCCAACTTGAGCAGCTAGTGCATCACTTAGGTAATCGCCGTTCAAATTTAAAGTTGCAATAACTTCAAATTCTTCAGGACGAGTTAATACTTGCTGTAAAGTAATATCTGCAATAGAATCTTTAATGATAATGCCTGCACCCGGTTTTCCTTCAGGAATAACACACCATGGTCCGCCATCAATTTCAACAGCACCAAAATATTCTTTTGCAACTTGGTAGCCCCAATCTCTAAATCCACCTTCAGTATATTTCATGATATTGCCTTTGTGCACAATATTTACGCTTTTGCGATTATTTTGCACTGCATAATCAATGGCTGCATATACTAAACGCTCTGTACCTAAATAACTCACAGCCTTTACACCTATACCTACTAATTGATCTAAATTGCGAACCGGAACACCAACTCCGGCTAAATCTTGTTGCCAAGCATCAGACTTTGCTTTAGTGCCAAAACGAATTTTTTCAAAATCTTTTGGTGAATTTTCTTGTAACCAAGATAAAAACTTATTCGCCAATTCGCCATTCGCCTGCCAATCGATGCCGGCATAAATATCTTCAGTATTTTCTCTGAAAATTACCATGTCAACCTTTTCAGGGGTTTTTACCGGTGAAGGCACACCGTCGAAATAACGAACCGGGCGTAAACAAACATATAAATCAAGTATTTGACGTAATGCCACGTTCAGTGAACGAATTCCACCGCCAACAGGTGTTGTAAGTGGGCCTTTAATGCCAACTAAATAGTTACGAAAAGCATCAAGTGTTTCATCAGGAAGCCAGTTGCCTGTTTTATTAAATGATTTTTCACCGGCAAGCACTTCCATCCATTCAATTTTGCGTTTTCCGCCATAGGCTTTTTCAACTGCAGCGTCAAATACGCGTACAGATGCCGCCCAGATGTCCGGACCGGTGCCATCACCTTCTATAAATGGTATAATTGGATTATCGGGAACTGTTAATTTTCCGTTCTGAATTGTAATTTTTTGACCGCTCATTGGATTTTATTTTTTTAATTTGCCGCAAAGATACGTCAACAAGGGCAGGAGTCAAGGCGTTTCTAAAAGCAATCTTACTAATTGATATAATTTTCGAGTTTTGGAGCCGTTTAAAGCACGTTTTGCGCATTTTAACATCAATTTGCACCACATTTTACAACTTTTGCTTATTCTTACACCATGAATACTCAGCCTGAATTAAAACGCGCGTTAGGATTAACCACTGCAATTTTGTTGGTTATTAGCTCAATGATTGGCAGCGGAGTCTTTAAAAAGATTGCGCCAATGAGCGAAACACTCATGGACAGTAAATTAATACTATTGGCATGGTTGCTTGCCGGTGTTGTCTCTATGTTTGGTGTTTTCACCTATTCGGGGCTTGCTTCACTTACTGAAGAAGGAGGGGGACAGTTCGAATATTTCAGGATAATTTATGGTAAGTTTTTTGGCTTTCTATTTGGGTGGACATGCTTCACTGTAATCCAATCAGCTTCTATTGCTTCCATTGCATATGTTTTTTCTGAATCCGTAAATAATTTGGCACATTTTAAACAACCATTTGATAAATGGGCAGATATTAATATTAACAATTTTATTTTTCCGTTTGCAAACTCCGGGGTTAAAATTTTTACAATTTGCACAATCATCGCATTAACAATTATTAATTATTTCGGTGTAAAAAAAGGGGGATTATTAAACGATATTTTTTCATGGGCTAAAATTGGTGGTATTGTATTTTTAATTATTACCGGATTTTTATTGTATGGTAATTCTGATCAGGTGGCGGCACAGAATAGCCAGTTAATTAAACCTCAAGATTTCAACTTAATATCGGCAATGTTTGCAGCAATGCTCGCCGCTTTCTGGGCTTATGATGGTTGGGTTAATTTGGCATACATGGGAGGGGAAATAAAAAATCCTAAAAAAAATATACCCATTGCAATTATTGGCGGAACAGCTGTAGTAATGATAGTGTATGTTTTAGTGAATATCGTTTATCTGCGCGTTTTACCCGTTCAAACATTTGTGGATATTAATAATGGCGATAACAAAATTGCAGCCGCAGAAGTTGCACAATCTATTTTGCCCGGAATAGGTTTCACATTAGTTTCTGTATTAATTATGGTTAGCGCATTTGGTGCAACAAATGCATCATTAATGTCATCGCCACGTATTTATCATCAAATGGCCAAGCAGAAATTATTTTTTAAAAGCTTTGGAAAAACACATCCCAAACACCATACACCGCATGTTTCGTTATTTTTTCAAATGATTTGGAGTAGCATACTTGTAATTTCCGGAACATTTGATCAACTTACAGATATGCTCATTTTTGCATCATTTATCGCATACGGAAGTGGGGCAGCAGGCTTATTGTATATGAAAATAAAGGGTAAGAAAATACAAGGTAGTAATGATGGAATAAGTGCTGAACCAAAAAGATTTAAAATAACTGCAAAGGTTATTGGTTATCCTGTTATTCCAATTGTATTCTTATTGTTTTCAATCGGATTAGTAATTAATACCCTTATTACAATGCCAAATGAAAGCTTGACGGGACTTAGTTTTATTGCTTTGGGTATACCGGTGTATTTTATTGTAAAGCGCCAGTATAAAAATGAATAATTAAAAGTTTTCGCAACTTAATATAAAAAAAGAAAGGGATACCAAGCGGAATCCCTTTTCTTTTGTTAATACTTCTCTTAACAGCCATTTTGAAGTATTAATCTGTCAGCACAACCAAAAATTTTGAAGTTTTCCAGAATTCATCCGGATTTTCTATTACTAATTCTTCAACAGTTTTATCTCCTTCAACCAAAGTATATGAATCGGTTGAATGTTTTGTAATTACGGTAGCACTTTTTGAATTGATAGATAGTTCTTTGAATTTTCTGATATCAATTTTAGTGAAAGCACTTGCATCAAAATTGCTTACCAATTCTTTGTTGGCACCGATGCCTATAAATCCACCTTCTTTGTCAACAACACCTAATTCTTTTAATTCTTTAAATGTTCCTGCAATGTAATAGGCAGTATTTAAATCGTCGGTTTGTTTAGCAATTACACCGGCTTGCTGAGTGTTTTGCTCTTCAAGTTCTTGTTTAGCAACAGTAACTGTGCTCAACTCAGTGTTTAACGAAGCGATTTGATAGTTAGCTTTTTCAAGTTCAGATTTAAGAGCTAATAAATCGTTTTCTTTTTGAACTAATTGCTCGTTTAACATAGCAATTTGTTGATCAAGTTCCTTAACTTTTAAATTTGTGCCTTTGTATTTTTTATCTAATTCATTAACAAGTTTTTTGTTCTTCTGAATTAAATCATTCAATGATGCGATGTTGGCAACGATATCGTCTTTTTGTTGCTGTTTTGAACGGCCTTCCATGTTTAAGTTGGCATCAATTAAACCTTCCGTTTTTTTAATTTCCATCAAGTTTGAATCAATTTCATTCATCATGCCCATGTATTCGCCAATTTCATTTACAGCAGCATCCCATCCCTGTTTGTACTCAGTGCTCTTGCCCTGTAAATCTGCATTCTGTGATTCAAGCTCGTCAATTTTATCCTGGTTGCAAGCAAACAGTAGTGGTGTAAAGCTGAATAATAAAAGATACTTTTTCATAATTTTCTTATTTAGATTTTTATATAGTGAAAATACTCTGCCAAAATTGATTTACTAATCGAAACCCCTTGTTTCAAAGGTTTTAATCAATTAACCCTTAAAAGTAATTACTTATTATTTGAGGAATTAGTCCTCAACATGTGGAAAATATATAGCTGTGTTTTATATTTCCTACACTGTATCTTTGATGCCAAGTGAAGAATCCTAACTTAGAACCTACCGACGATTTTATGTCAAGCTCCGAAAAAGAGTTTGAAAAGGCAATGCGACCGCAAGGCTTTTTCGAATTTCAAGGGCAAGAAAGAATCGTCGATAACCTTAAAGTATTTATTTCTGCTGCCAAACAAAGGGGCGAAGCACTTGACCATGTTTTATTGCACGGACCACCGGGACTAGGTAAAACAACACTTTCATATATCGTAGCTAATGAGCTTGGGGTAAATATGAAAATTACTTCAGGTCCGGTTTTAGAAAAACCCGGCGATTTAGCAGGCTTACTCACTAGTTTAGAAGAAAGGGATGTTTTGTTTATTGACGAAATTCACCGATTAAGCACTGTGGTAGAGGAATATCTTTATCAGGCAATGGAGGATTTTAAGATAGATATCATGATTGAAACGGGGCCAAATGCGCGGTCAATTCAAATTAATCTCAATCCTTTCACGCTTGTTGGCGCAACTACAAGGTCCGGAATGCTCAGCGCGCCATTGCGCTCTCGATTTGGCATCACAGCGCGCATTGAATATTATACAGCAGATAAACTGCAGCAAATTATTGAGCGTTCTGCGGCTATTCTGCAAATTGCTATAACCCCGGAAGGCTCACATGAACTGGCTAGAAGAAGTAGAGGAACGCCTCGTATTGCAAATAACTTACTTCGACGCATTCGCGATTTTGCACAAGTTAAAGGCAAGGGAATAATTGATATTGAAATCGCTAGGTTCGGGTTAAATGCGCTACATGTTGATGAACATGGTCTTGATGAAATGGATAACCGAATTCTTAACGACATCATCGAAAAGTTCGCCGGCGGTCCGGTTGGACTCACCACAATAGCCACGGCAGTAGGAGAGGAGTCGGGTACAATTGAAGAAGTTTACGAGCCTTTCCTTATTCAAGAGGGTTATTTGAAACGCACACCCAGAGGACGTGAAGCAACCGAAAAAGCCTATAAACACTTAGGAAAAATACCACCAAGTGCAAATTATAAACTGTTTGATTAAAGGTTAAAACATCCTTTTTCACTTATTTTTCGTCAATAATGAACATCAACATCGATTTTTTATTTAATATCTTTGCAGTTGCCTCAAAATAAAAATTAAAACATGAAACAAACTTTTTTTAACAAGTTCTTAGTTCTCGGCTTGTTGGCTTTAATGCCGGTATTGGCTAAATCGCAGGCCAATTGTGCAGCCCCAAATACAGGACTAACACCATTTTTAGACCTTCAAACAGGATATTACATGGACTATCAAGCCGGATTGTATCCTGGGGGAACTAATATTCTTACAGGTCCTCACCTTAAAAGCGGTAAAACAATCGCAAAAGGTATTAAGCCTTTAGATGGTGATGGAAATGTGAATTTTGGCGACGGCGTTGTGTTAGTTGCAGGATTTGGACCATCAGTACCCGGACATATTTATGGAAAAGTTGTGGAACACATTCGCACACCATCGGTAAATTATGATTTGAACCCTTGTATGGATGCAATTAATTTATGCGTAGGAGGTAAAGATATCGGATATGCAACCGATGATTCTACTACAGAGGATTATTGGGAATTGCTTGTTCAAAAAGTATACGATGTTGGCTATACACCGGAGCAGGTTCAAATAGGTTGGATGTATTTCAATTCTAAAGGTTTAACAGTTCCGCCGGTTTTCCCTGACAAATCGCTGGAAACAATGGAATTGGATATTCAGTTTATTAACCGAGCAAAAGAATTTTTCCCTAACCTTAAAATAGTGTATTGGAGCTCCCGCCATTTTGGAGGTTATGCTGATACGGATATTGTTGAATATTATTCTTTAGCAGAACCTACATCCTATCAAAATAGCTGGACCGTAAAATGGTTAATCGAAGCGCAAATTAATAATACAGAACCACGTTTGCAATACAAAGGCGCAAATCCTAAATCGCCATACATTCTTTGGGGTCCAAATTTTTGGTGCGATGGCGATATTCGCAGAATGTACGACGATAAAAAATACGTTTGTAATTTATCTTTTGATGCAGATGACGGTTATCACTTAAGTGACCAACAAGATTCAAAAGATGCACTGGATATATTAGATGCTCTCTATTATGGTGAAGTTGGAAAACAATTCGCAAAAAATAGTGTAACATGGGAATCATGTATTCCCTGGCTCGATACTTTAGCTGGAGGATTACGTCAGCAAGATGAAATTTTTGGTGAGATGAAAATTTCTCCTAACCCGGGTCATGATGAGTTTTATATTAGTCTGCCAAATGAGCAATATCCTGCAAACATTACAATATATAACGAATTAGGAATTGTGGTGGATGCATTTATGCATGAAGAAAATTTCTCAACAGAAGTATTAATTGATATGGCAGGAAAACCAACAGGTATGTATTTTGCAAAGGTTATGATGAATAATAAAATCACAACGCTTCGATTTATACGACAGTAAATAAAATTAAAAATTATATAATCTATTTAACGCTGATGATTTTTTCATCAGCGTTTTTTTATGCTGTTAAATACAATTGTTTCACGTTCCCTTTGTGAAACTTTGGGCACCTTCGAGCCTTCGTGGCAACCCTCATACGGCAATTAATTATTTTGCCACGAAGGCTCGAAGAACCGCGAAGTTACACGAAGTAGAATGTGCTATTTAATTCTGCCACAAATTACATTAGTTTATTTATTCCACTTTTCCTTCGTGAACCTTAGAGCCCCTTCGAGCCATTGTGGCAACCTTTTTATTTTAATACTTTTAAAAGTGAAAGGTAGATTGTTAAATCCCTTTCTGACCTCCTACCCATTTGTATTAAAATTAAAAATTGTGCTTAAAAATAATACACACCTCGCAACGAAATCAATCGATTTACTTTCCCTAAAACTGCTGGATTACCGGATGGTCCAATTGTAGTAATAGAACCTTGATAGCGCGCATTAACACCCCAGTGTTTTTTCTCTCCAATTAAAAAAGTTCCACCTACTATATAACTCAACTCATCATTATAATAGGTATTAGAAATCGTTACACCATTTAATTTTTCTTCTACATTTATCAATCTTCCATAAGCTAATCCGGCCTGAAAAATTACTCGATTCTTATCGTTATAATTAGCTAAAATCGGAACCTCAGCATAGTCTAATGCAACAGAATAGGTGTCAAAAGTGATGGTGCTAGGTTTTGTACGCGCACCTTTTTGTGAATACAATAATTCTAAACTGGCACTCCAATTTTTAGAGAAGTTCACATGAACAATCGGACCTACATTCATGCCCAATTTATTAAAGCCTGCCAAATCATCCCCATCCACTTGCGAAAAATTAAACCCCGCCGAGAAACCTGCATCAAAAAGATGAAACTCATTATCGTTGGGGTCACCGGCGTTTATTTGGGCAAATAATCCTGAACAACTCAAAAAAACCACTAAAGAAATAATTATCCTCATTTTATGTGCATTACTTGTTTTTTAATACCAGACTGCCAAGCCTAACTTTGGCGTTACTAAGTGCAAATAACGTAAATATTCATGTTTAAATATACAACCACTACTTTAAAAAAGCTTGAAGACCTCCTAAAGGAGTCAGGATACATTGTGCGCTACGAGCGTGGAAACTTTGTTGCCGGCTATTGTATTTTGGAAAGTAAAAAGGTAATTGTTATCAATCGTTACTACGAAACTGAAGCAAGAATTAATAACCTTATCGAAATAATGGGCAAAATTGGCGTAAACGAAGCTGAGCTCAGTGAAGCATCCCGCGATTTTTATAATGAAGCCCAATTGCAAAGTGTAAAAGTGTGATCGTTAAAATACTAGGTTCAGGCACTTCCGGCGGCGTTCCAATGATTGGATGCAAATGTGAAGTATGCACTAGTGTTGATACGCGCGACAAGCGGCTCCGTTCTTCCATACTCATTCAATCACCGGAACATAATTTTGCTATCGATGCTGGTCCGGATTTCAGACAGCAAATGCTCCGCGAACAAATAGACCATCTCGAAGCTATTATTTTTACACACCAACATCGCGACCATACAGCCGGTCTTGACGATATTAGGGCATTTAATTTCTTTCAGCAAAAACCAATGGACCTCTATTTGACAGCCCAAGTCGAAAAGTCTATAAGGAAAGAATATCACTACGTTTTTGATGGCGCATGGTACCCCGGTTTACCAGAAATGCGTTTCATGAATATCCAAAATATGCCATTTTATATTCAGGATGTTAAATTCACACCAATTGAGGTAATGCATCATCAACTGCCGGTTTTTGGCTATCGAGTTAGAAACTTTTCCTATATAACCGATGCAAATTATATAAATGACGTTGAAAAGGAAAAAATGAAAGGGACTAAAGTGCTCATTATCAATGCATTAAGACAAACTAAACATTTGTCGCATTTTAATCTTGAAGAAGCATTGGCAATTATAGCCGAAGTTAAACCGGAAATGGCTTACCTCACCCACATGTCACATCAAATGGGTAAACACGCCGATATTGAAGCCTCATTACCCCCAAATGTAAAATTGGCGTTTGATGGTTTAACTTTTGAAATTTGATAGTGTCCCAAGTTCCTAATATGCAGCGGTTTTCACTGCTGTCACAGAATAGTTAAATATGACTTGTGGATGACCAACTAAACTTTTATCTTTGACTACTGTTTATAGGACAATTATCAGCAAATCATTGATTTCAGGCATATAAAAATTATTCATTAAACCAATCCGTAATTAATTATGAAAAAAGTGCTTACACTCCTCGCGGTTGCTCTATGCATAACCGTGACTCATGCACAAAATGCTCAGCAAAAAGACCCTTATCACAAAACTTTTATTCAAAACAATCAGCGTCTGCCAAATCAGCAATTGCAGGCATCCTTCCGCGATTCAAAAGCGTGGGAAGATTTTCGTGCATTACATGGCAACTGGTGGGTTGAATTTAAAGAGGAAACCGGAACGCCACACCGTTCTTTCGGTAAACCAATTGCTACAACAGGAACTACTCCTGCTGAGCGTGCACTTAATTTTATCAATAACGAATTGAACGTATTTGGCACTCAAAGTGCTGAATTAGTGCTAATTAAAAATATCACTACAGCTAAGTATCACTATGTTACATATAAACAGCAATACAATGGCCTCGACATTTTATGGAGTGAAGCTACTGTGCGCTTAAATATGAATAACCAAGTGGCAATGTTTGGTTTAGATATTTATAAAAATATTACTATTAATACAGTTCCTGCTATTAGCACAGAAGGTATTAAATCGTTTGCTGCTGCCGATTTCGCAATTGCGGTTAATAGTGTAGATGTGGTTGCAATACCTCAAATTTTGCCTATTCCCGGTGCCTCAGGACTCGAGTATAAATTAGTTTATGAAGCAACCGTGCATACTACAAATGGTAACGGTATTCCCGGTATGTATTACAGTTTGGTAGATGCCAATACCGGTTTTGTTTACTATCGTTCAAACAAAGTGCATGAATGTGGTTCATACTTAATGACTGCCAATATTCAAGTTGATAGCGATATTACAGATAATCCATTGGTTGTCCCTGTTAGCAGAGGACTACCTTATTTGAGAATTGAAATCGATGGTGATTTTTATTATACAGATGAGAATGGATTCTTATCATTAAACTCAATAACTACACCAACACCTGCAACTATCGACCTTCGTGGATTATATGCTCGTGTTAGTCAGGGAACCGGCGCAACAAACATCGAAAGCATCGATATTACTGTGTTTCCGGGTGATAACCTCATTGCATTTGATGATGAATCTGGTGCTGTGCCTTCTGAAGTTTCTGCATATTATTGGCAAAATATCGTGCACGATCACATGAAATCATATTTTCCTTCATTTACTGATTTAGATATCGATCAATTGATTCGTGTTGAACGCAACGATGGAACTTGTAATGCATTTTATGATGGAACAAGCACCAACTTTTATGAAGCCGGCGGCGGATGTCCTGCTACAGGCTTATTTAATGACGTTGTAATGCACGAGTATGGTCATGGCATTAATTACGATTTGTATTTAGGGTTAGGTGACCCGCTTGGAATGGGCAATGGTGCTATGCAAGAAGGTTATGCCGATTTGTGGGGTATGACCATAACTAATGAACCATGGATTGCAAAAGGCTTTTTTACTGATGAAGATTCTTATATTAGGCAATATAATATTGGTCCAAAAATTTATCCTCAAGATTTAATTGGTGAGGTTCATGCGGATGGTGAAATAATTGCTGGGGCATGGTGGGATGTAAATATTAATTTGGGCGGGGATTTAATAAGTATGACAAATTTATGGATGGACACGCATTTTGGCACTGTTGATGGCCCTAGTGGTGATGAGGGTTCAATTTTCACAGATGTTTTGATTGAGGCTTTAATTGCTGATGACGACAACGGGGACCTGACTGACGGCACTCCAAATTATGAAGCTATTACAACAGCTTTTTGCCTGCATGGAATTTCATTAATTGGGCAAGTTTCTATAGATCATGAAGGTATTTTTACATATGTTGAACCAGATTTACCGTTTCAAATAGAAATTGTGGTTGATATAGATTATCCATCTTATGTTAATGATTTACAACTTTTTTACCGTTTAAATAACGAACCTACTTGGCAAAGTGTTGCATTGAATGAAATTGACGAGGATATTTACCAAGCCGAAATTCCTGCACAAGAGATAGGAACAATTGTATCATACTATACTGAAATTTCGGACGTTAACGGATGTGGTAATATTGTAAGTCCATTTGAAGCAAGTTTTGATGACCCAAATTTACCATATTTTGCATTTATTGGATATTATTTGCATGAGTCACAAGATTTTGATAATACATTTGGAAGTTGGGAGGTTGATCCTTTCAGTGATGATGATGCAACAACAGGTATTTGGGATGTAAATACTCCTGTTGCTTCAATAGATGACTTTGGGTATATGGTTCAAACTGGTGATGATCATACAATTGGAGATGGTAACTTGTGCGCTTTTACAGGTAACGCAGGAGAATCTGATCCACCAGGTACAAACGATGTTGATGGTGGTAAAACTACAATAAGGACCCCATTTTTTAATATGACGGTATATGAAAATCCAATGATAGTTTATTGGAGGAAATTTTCTAATGATTCACCATCAAGTGCAAACCCTGGTAATGATGTTTGGCAAGTTTATATAAGTGATAATGGTGGTGATACCTGGGTGCCAATAGAAAGAACTTACACTGCAGACAACAGTTGGCGAAGAAACGCAATTCGTATTGAAGATTATGTTAATTTAACATCTGAAGTTGGATTGATGTTTATAGCTCAAGATAGCGTAATAATTACTGACCCATCTGGTTTCAATGGTGGGAGTTTGGTTGAGGCAGCCATTGATGATTTAGAAATTTGGGATACCAAAGAAAGTTATTTTTCAATAGAAAGTGCTGAAAAAAATCACCTTGTAATTTATCCAAATCCATCAACTGGGATTGTAAATGTTAACAATTTAGGTATTGATAGTCCATTTATTGTCGAAGTGACAGATCAACTCGGTAAATTAATTTATTCAGGATTGCTTGACAGCCAAAATTTGAATTTTGATTTAAGAAAATTTGGGGCAGGCGTCTATTATTTGAAATTTTCATCCAAAATGGACACGCATAATAGTAAAGTAATTATTTTTTAACTAGTTTAAATTTTTTAAAATGACAACACTATCCTCTATTTTTATTCTTAACTTTATTATCCTAATATTTCAAGGAAATAAATTAATCGCTCAGATTGTAGATCCGTCAGTAAATATTGTACTAGGTAGTACTGTTAATCCAATTAATCCAGATTTAAACGGATTTCAAACAGCGGGTTTGTTTAAAGATTTAGGGACAGATAGTGAAGTCGAAGGTTATGTTTGGCCATGGATTGCAGATTTAAAACCACAAGTATTGCGTTTCCCTGGTGGTGCTGAGACTAAATTTATGCACCCATTCAATGCGACAAAGGGTTATGGATATAACCTTGAAGAAATTTATAAATATTTTGATTTATTGGGTGATAATGTTATTACATATTCTTATTCAACCGTTGCTGCACTAGTAAGCTTAGACTTGGAAAATGACGCATCCATAGATTTGTTTTTTAACGCTGTTGATGCACTTAACCATATTAATGCCACTTCTGGGATTGAAGTGGAAAAAGACTTTCTAGGTTATAAGGACAAATTTCAAAAACAAAACAATGCCTCAGGCCGATATATTGATGATTTTGTTACGTTAGTAAACTTTTTGAAGTTCGAAAACCCGGAAGTTGATGTTAAGGTTCTTTATGTAGCCAACATATTAACGGAAGGGCCTGAAGAAGTTCTAGCTGCAATAGATTATTTTGAATCAAATCTGGTTACTATTGGCGGGATTGAACTTGGGAATGAATGTTATGCAGATTTTTTTCATGATTTATTTTCTGCAACAACTTTAACAGAAGGATTTTATGATTATTGGGCGTTTTTAAACGGTAATGTACTTAGTAACACCTTCTATAACGCTTTAGTAACTAATGATGTTGTTGATTCAGAAAATCACAATTATATTGGATTTATTAAAAATCAACCCATCAACTATAAACTAGGTTTAGTATCGGCTCCAATATGTGCTGCGGAATTTTTCTTTGATAGTGGTGAAAATACTGATGCTTTGGATTGCTACCATACTGGATGGAACAATGCATTGGCAACGAAATTAAGGGCAAAAATTAATACACCTTATGGCTATCGTTATAGGTTTGATGCTATAATTGTACATCCATACTTTGGAACAGATTCATGGACTGATTTCACTGAAAGTTATTTTGACGATGCACCTTCTGATAAAAAAATAGATGACGATATCCTACTTCTAATGCAATCAGGTGTGTACACATTTGCAACACCAGATTTTCGCTTAGAAGGGTTATTTAAAGATGTTTTAGATGAATCATTTAGTCTAGTGAGTAATCACTATGATGGTAATTTATTTGGGGAACAATTTATTAAATATTTAGATGCTTATAACAACTTTACAAACATATTTGGTGATTCTTTTTTTAAAGGCAGCGCTGGCAAAAAACTATGGACGACAGAATGGAATTTAAAAGATCATAACAATAATTCTGATGCAGATAATGGATTTTATTTATACAATCAGGTTTTTGACAACACTTTTTTACATGGGTATCTCATTTTCGAATGGGTATTACAACAATATGAAGCCCAGTTTGAATTAGGTGCTTATGACCCATTAGCAGATGATGGTGATGGTGCTTATGAATTTACTGATGAATTTAACGATCAATTCTATGAGTTCTCAAATTTTCATAATTTGGCTGGTGAGGCAATTACTAATATTATTTCTCGGGAGAAAACAAAATTCGGAGACTACAATTCACCGTTTGAAAGTAATGTGGATTTGCCCAATAACAAAAATTATATTAAAAGAACTCCTTATGGTGCCTATTTAATGTTAAATGAAATTTCATCAAAAAATTTGCAACTAGTAGATGCAGGAATAACTAGAAACATGGACGAACAACTTTTAAACGTACATGTTTATTTTTCTGAATCGGAGAGTACACTATATGTTTATTATTCTAATCCTAGAAGTGAAACAGGTCTCTTAAAATTAAATTCCCTTTCTATTACTGACTTTATGGACGGAGGTATAGTTAAAATTTGTCCAATAATTAATACTAGTTATATTGCCACACAATTATACTCTAGTGCCGGGCAAAATTATATTTATACTATTGCAGATGATTATGCAACAGATGGGTCTGATATAAACTTCGAGTTAGAACCAGTATACCCAGCTTTAATTGATGTACCATGTTTAAATCCTCTTCCTGCACCATGGCTTGAGATAGTGGTTCCTAAATATAGTTTTGGTGTAGTTAAAATTGGACTTGATGTAATTGACCTAAAAGAAGAATTACAACAGTTTGGTATGTTTAGTGTTTTCCCTAACCCTGCAAATGAAGTAGTAAATGTATTCTTTGGAGATATTAATGGCTCCGTTAACTTAGTATTATCAAATGCTGTTGGTGAAATTGTATTAACAGAAAAGATTAGTGTTACAAATAATTCACAATATGCAATCTCAACATCTGCAATGGCTCAGGGTATTTATACCTTAACTGTTGTTAATGATGGAAATGTCGCTAACAAACGAATAATTATTCAGCGATAATTATATTTTTTAAATTATTTAAAAAGCGGCAGTCATTAATTGATTGTCGCTTTTTTTTGTGATTATTTAATTGCACTTCCTAAAAATGTCCGCAGTTCCGGTTTCTAACCAACCACTAACGTGCGTGTGAATAGCACACCGATTTAACATCCGGAATGTATTCTGCATAAAAAATATTATATTTGATTAAACAATTAATAATCCCCACATGAAAAAAAATAAGATAGATATCCTCAACCGACTAATCCAATATTCAGCTCTTGCAACTTGCATACTTCAAACAAATAACCTTGAATCGGAAGTTGTATATACAGATATCGATCCCGGTTATTATGGTGTAGGCAGCTCCGGATATACTATCGATTTCGATGATGATGGCACTCCTGAGTTTGCAGTACATGGTCTTTCAAATGCCGGATGGTCAGGGTCCTATATGGTTAGAGTAGAAGGACTTACTTCCGGCGCTTTTATAGAAATGTACTCAGGTTGGTCAGCATATGTTGCTGCATTAAATTTTGATAGCACAATTTCTTCCGGTAAGATTTGGCAAAATGGATTATTAATGATGGGTGTCGCTTATCATAACTCAGGAGGTTGGTGGAGTTCCTATGGATATTGGAATGGTGATATTGATAAATATCTAGGTTTAAAATTTCAATCAGATGGCGCAACGCATTATGGATGGGCTCGTTTAAACGTATATACTTTAAGCTATTTAGATAAGTTGAGATTCTATGTTAAAGATTTTGCTTTCCAAGATTCATCCGGAACAACTATTAAAGCCGGAGAAGGACAATTACTGAATACTAATGCAGTGAATATTGAGTTGCTCGCTGATATTTCAGACAATGGAAACGGAAGTGATTTGAGATTAACCTTTCATACAGCCGATGATGAAACAGCACTAGCAGGCTATCGGTGTATGTTTGTAAAAGTAGCTGATACATTAGGCTTCGATTTGGCAGCCGCACAATTGGTTTCGCCGGCAAATTATATTGATTTTCCTACCACAGGCGGAGCATACGGACAGGCAATTCTAGGCGTTTCTACCACTAATGATATAAATGGAGAACTCATTACCACAGGTATTCCTTATGTAGCTTATGTACTAAGTATTGCGAATGCTTCAGGAACTACAGATAAATTATCGGCAGCTTCGAATGAAGTTGTACTAACCGGCTTACCCGTTAATGTGGGCAACCTTTCTCAAAATTCCGAATTTGATGTTACTCTGCATCCAAATAGTATTGTTATTATTTTTGACCAACTACCGGAATCAAATCTGAAGCTTTCAATCTTTGATGTAAATGGAAAAGAAATTTTATTTGGTAGTATAAATGTTAACCAAACAACTTTTCAATTTTCACCAGCTGCAGGGCTTTATTTTATATCCGTTACCGGAGCAAACTATAAAGAAACTAAACAAATATTTGTTGCCGACTAATATTATGATTTAATAAAATGCATTGCTGTTGAAACCATTTGGTTAAAAACCAATAGCGGACAAATAAAAAAAACTGCTTATGATTAATTATTAATCATAAGCAGTTTTTTTTTAATGTTATTTCAAACTACCTCAATAAAGCCAATGTTCCGGTTTTGGTAACTATATCACCAAATTGATTGAGCCCTTTAATTACAACAATGTAAGTGCCTACTTCTTGTTCTAGGCCTGCAAAACTGCCATCCCATCCCAAAGTTGGATCATTAGTGTAATATAGTAATGTTCCCCATCTGCTGTATATTGAAAAATCTGTTATTTCCCCAAGCCCAACAAATGTTGGTTTGTAAGCGTCGTTTAAGCCATCTCCGTTTGGAGTAAATGCATTCGGTGTGGCAATATCAGAAGTCTCAATAACAAAAATGATAACCGTATCAGTTCCTATACAACCATTTAAATCAGTTCCGGTAACTACATAAATTGTGGTATCTTCCGGAAATGCAGTTGGGTTTGAAATATTAGGGTCAGAAAGAGAAATTGCTGGAGTCCAAACATAAGAAACACCGCCTGTTGCATCTAATTCTGTAAATCCGCCTAATACCATTATTTGGTCTTCACCTGCATCGATAATTGGATCAGGATATAAAAATATTGCAACGTCATCTGTATCTGAACAACCATTTACATCGAATGCAATTAATTGATAAAACACGTTTGTTGGGGGATTTATTACAGTTGCGGTAGGTGATGTTGGATCATCTAAATAAACCGGTGGTGTCCACATATAGGTAGTTCCGCCACTGCCGGCCAAAGTTGCATTGTTACCTTCACAAATATTTTGGTCGGGTCCGGCATCAGCAATAGGCGAATCAGAAACAATTAATGTGAATGCAGATAAATACTCACAACCTGCAACAGTAACTGTATTTGTAATTATATAAGTGCCTGCAGCCGAAGAGTCGAGGGCTACTTCACCTGTAATACTGTCAATAACAAGCCCTGTTGGTGTTGCAGCGAAAATTCCGGGGTCACTTCCGGCACCAAAAACAGGTAATGGATAATCTTCATATTTACAATAAATAGAATCAGGATATTCAAAATAAGTACTCACGAAAAAAGGCTCAGCAGTATTTGCTAAGTAGTCGTGAATATTTTTACGCAAGTTTGAGGCATTGGGAGCAGGCGCATGCCACGACGTGGTTGTCATGCCACCAAAAATGATGATACCCATTCCATATGTCATTTCAGATGCTAATACATCGCCGTATTCATTTTCAATTAATGTAAATCCGCAAGGAACACTCACTGTTGCGTGGCCAAAATAATTACCGGTCCATGTAGTTCCTACAGGTGAATACGGACCTGCGAAAATTGGGTGTGTAAGGGCAACTGCAAATCCGCTTGCCGAATAGTCAGGATAGGTTAGTGTAATATCATCTAAACCCCAAGCCATAGAAGTACCATAGTTTGGAGCAGCATTCATAAATAATCGGCCGCCTGCATAAACCCAATCGTAAATCAAATCTAAATTAACTGCAAGGAAATCAGCCATTGGAATGGCATGGTCATCACCACCTTCTAAGAAAACATAATGTGATGTTGGTCCAAAAGCAACTGCAGGGTCAACTGTAGTATAATAATCAGAATTCCATGCGCCTACTCCAAACACAGTATTCATTTCAGCTATGTTTTCACCGGGGCTAGGTGCCCATGTCCAAGGCTCAGGCGGTGTGCGTCTTATATACCAAGCATCTTGGGCTAAAGATTCTTTAATTCCGCCTAAAAGGCTTAAAAATAAAATTGATAAGAGGAGGACTTTTTTCATAATATTTTATTTGTGGTTCTAGCTAAACACCAAATACCACACTAAAGTTAAAATTTTTTCTGCTAATGCAAACTTTCTTGTATCAATTTTTTGTCAAATCTGCATTTTTAACAAAAAATTCACGCAATCATGCTAAAATATCAAAGTCTTAAAATAAAAAAAGCGCCAACTGAGCGGCGCTTTTCCGGTTATTTATTAAAATATTTATAAGTAAGCTGCTATTATTAAACTTACTATACTCATGAGTTTAATTAAAATATTCATACTTGGTCCCGAAGTATCCTTAAACGGATCGCCAACAGTATCACCTGTTACAGAAGCTTTGTGCGCGTCTGAACCTTTGTAATGAGTAGTTCCATCTATTTCTACACCTTGTTCAAACGATTTTTTTGCGTTGTCCCAAGCACCACCTGCATTACTTTGGAAAATGGCAAGTAATACACCACTAACAGTAACGCCGGCCAATAAACCGCCTAAAATTTCAGCAGAACTCGTATCAGGAAAAACACCTTTTAAGCCAAAACCGAATAATACAGGTGTAAGTAAAGCAATAGCACCCGGCATAATCATCTGACGTATTGCGGCTTGAGTAGAAATAGCTACACATTTATCATATTCCGGTTTTCCTGTTCCTTCAAGAATACCCGGAATTTCACGGAATTGTCGGCGCACTTCCTCAACCATACTTTTAGCTGCTTTTCCAACTGCCTTAATAGCCATAGAACTGAATAAAAATGGTATCATTCCACCAATAAACATGCCCGCTAAAACAGGAGCTTTTGAAATATCTATACTAGTTAATCCTGCTGTTCCCATAAATGCTGCAAACAATGCTAATGAAGTAAGCGCTGCTGAAGCTATTGCGAATCCTTTACCGGTGGCTGCGGTTGTATTTCCAACTGCATCTAAAATATCTGTTCGCTCGCGCACTTCTTTGGGTAAAGCACTCATTTCTGCTATTCCACCTGCATTATCTGCAATTGGCCCGAATGCATCTATCGCTAGCTGCATAGCCGTTGTTGCCATCATGCCTGCCGCTGCAATTGCAACACCATAAATTCCGGCAAATGCATAAGACATAACAATACCAATTGCCAAAACAATAATTGGCAACATGGTTGATTGCATACCTATATAAATTCCACCAATAATATTAGTTGCATGTCCTGTGCTGCTCTGTTCTATAATTGCAGTTACAGGTCGTTTACCCATACTGGTATAATATTCAGTGAAATAACTGATAAGCGCTCCAACTACCAATCCTGTTAAAATTGCAGCATAAACACCATTTAAAGTAATAATGGTTTCTAATGCTTCGCCATCTTTTCCTATAGATTGCATTATCATTTCTGATGGTAAAATCCACAGCGCTAAAAAGTATGAACCTACTGCTGTTATTGCAATTGAGAGCCAGTTACCTAAATTTAAAGCACCTTGAACACTTCCTCCTTCTTTAATTCTTACAAACCAAGTTCCAATAATACTTGCTAATAAACCAAAGCCTGCAACCATCATTGGAAAAACGATTGGTGCTAATCCGCCCATATCATCTTCCGAATATACTTGACGACCTAATACCATAGTAGCTAATACCGTTGCAACATAACTGCCAAATAAATCGGCTCCCATGCCTGCAACATCGCCTACGTTATCACCTACGTTATCTGCAATGGTTGCAGGATTGCGCGGATCATCTTCAGGAATGCCTGCTTCAACTTTACCCACTAAATCGGCACCAACATCTGCTGCCTTTGTATAAATACCGCCACCAACACGGGCAAATAAGGCTATACTTTCTGCGCCCAAAGAGAAACCTGTTATAACTTCTAACAAGACTTCCATTTGCGGACCTTGCACGTTTCCATCGGTAATAAAAACACTATAAAACACAATAAATAATGAACCTAATCCAAATACGGCCAATCCTGCAACACCTAGTCCCATAACACTTCCACCGGCAAACGACACATTTAATGCTTTACTTAAACTCGTTCTGGCAGCTTCGGTAGTGCGCACATTTGCTCTGGTTGCGATTTTCATACCGATATAACCTGCTAAGCCCGAAAAAACAGAACCTATAATAAATGCAATTGCAACATAAGGGTGCGAACGATCTGACGTAGATGCCATCCATGCTAATAAACCTGCAGTTATTACTACGTAAATTAATAATACACGGTATTCAGCTTTCAAAAATGCCATGGCTCCATCGGCAATGTTTTTTGCTATGCCTTTCATTTTATCATTACCTGCAGGTTGTTTATTTACCCACAAGGCAATAAATATCATGTACGCTAACCCAACTAAGCCTAGTGCGGGTATTAAATAAAGTATTGTTGTCATAATTGGTAAAATGCTACTTAAAAAGAGGGTGCAAAGTTAGCCCTCCTATCTGTGAAAATGAAATATGATACTGATTTCTTTCATCAAATTCTTACTGACGTGCTCATATTATTGCATATAATGCACTGATTTACCTGTTTGTTCAACAATTAATTCATCAATTTGAATAAAAATCATTTGGTCAACAATCTTCAATTTAACAGTGTAAGATTTTGTTCACAAATAAAAATTTGTATTTTGCGCTCCAATTCAAATAAAAACTAATTATGGCACAACAAAAAGAAGCATGGGGCTCGCGGATTGGCCTAATCTTGGCAATGGCAGGTAATGCCGTCGGATTGGGTAACTTTTTGCGTTTTCCTGTACAAGCAATTCAAAATGGCGGTGGGGCATTTATTATCCCTTACATCGTTTGTTTCCTGCTTATGGGTATTCCACTTTTGTGGGTAGAATGGGCATCAGGTCGATTTGGAGGTATTAGAGGGCATCACTCAACACCTTTTATTCTCGATTCAATGGACAAACGTAAATTTTGGAAATATATCGGTGTTTTCGGTATTTTCACGAATTTGGCAGTGGCCGCTTATTATTGTTATTTAGAATCTTGGACACTTTCATGGGCTTGGCACACAGTAACAAGAACTTTTGCCGGACAAAGCCAAGATCAGGTGGCCGGTTTCTTTGGCGATTATGTTGGACTTAACTCCGCTGAGCCTATTATTTTTTGGATTATTTGCTTGTTGCTCAATACTTGGATTTTATCAAAAGGTTTGAGTGGCGGAGTTGAAAAAGTTGCCAAAATCGGAATGCCATTGTTAATTGTATTTGGTATTTTTCTTGCAGTGATGGCGGTTTCATTAAAGGCTGGCGAGCATGGTGCAATTAACGGGGGTGAAGTTGGTTTAAATTTCTTGTGGACCCCTGATTTTTCTACAATCTGGAATCCAAAAGTCTGGTTGGCTGCGGCAGGGCAGATATTCTTTACTCTTTCGGTCGGCATGGGTTCAATTCAATGTTATGCATCATATGTTCGCAAAAAAGATGATATTGCCCTAAATGCAATGAGTGCGGGTTGGATGAACGAATTTGTTGAAGTTGTATTAGGTGCCGCTATTATTATACCGATTTCTGTTGGATACTTAGGTGTCGACAGAGTTATTGAAATGACTAAATCGGGTGGATTAGGATTAGGGTTTAAAACTTTGCCTTTCCTATTTGAACAATGGGGAACAGTTTTAGCAATAATTTGCGGTGTTTTTTGGTTTGGATTACTATTCTTCGCCGGAATTACTTCGTCATTGGCAATGGGTACACCTTGGATGGGCTTCATGACCGATGAATTTGGTTGGTCGCGTCAAAAAGGTGCTTGGAGCTTTGGAGCAATAGTTTTAATTCTAGGTTTACCTACCGTGTTGTTTTTTAACCAGGGGGTTTTTGATGAATATGATTATTGGGCAGGAACAGTCTCCCTCGTTGTGTTTGCACTCGCCGAAATTATTTTATTCGCTTGGGTTTTCGGTATGAAACGAGGTATGAATGAAATAAATGCCGGCGGCGATATTAAAGTGCCTAATTATTTTGGCTTTATAATTAAATGGGTAACACCTATTCTTTTACTCGGGGTGTTTTTAGGTGCATTAATTACACCTGTTGGAAACGATTGGCTCGGGGCCTTTCAAAATGGCTGGCACCTTGATAACGGGTCAATTATTAAGCAAATAACCAACTCCGGTTTAAAAGAACAAATCGCCGCAGCACAAACAGCCGGTGACCAAACATTGGCAGACACGCTGATGGAAAAGAAATTATACATTAATGGATCTAGATTGCTATTACTGGCTGTGTTTGGCGGTGTAGCTTATTTAGTATTTATTGCATATCGTAAACGCATAAAAGAAGGGAGGTTTGTATGAGTAGTATAGCACTTTTTATGATGATTTCAACTGTATCTGTTGTAACAATTGTTACCGGATATTTTTTCTGGAAAGTATTAAAAACGCCTCCAAGAGAGGAGCCTGATTCCTTTTCGGAAAATGATGAGGAAAAACGATGATTATTATCATCAACATTATTACAGGAGATAACCTATTGGTTATCTCCTTTTTTTATAATTTTATGTCATGCTAAATGTGAAAAAGAAGTGGCGCGGATATTTTACTTTCTCAAAGAGAGAGCGAAATGTGGGTTTGGTATTAATGTGCATGGTTATTGTTGTTACCATTTTACCATCCTTCACAAGTTTATTAATTAAACCAATAAACAAAGTGGATGATGATTTATTAGCTCAACTCGAAATACCTGAAAAAAAACTGTTGTATGAAGCTGATTCCAATAATTATGAAAGCAAATATTCAAAAAACACTTGGAAATCAACTGAGAAAAAATTTGAAAAAAATAATTATCAAGACGCAAATAAAAATGCAATAACGTTATTTGAATTTAATCCGAATACCATCACCAAATCGCAATGGGAACAACTAGGTATTTCACCATATGTTGCGCAACGATTGTCGAATTATACCGCAAATGGAGGCAAGTTTAAAACAAAAGAAGATTTGCTTAAAACCTATGGCTTTACAATTAATGATTTGGAGAGATTATCACCATATATTTTATTGGATACAACCGGCTTCGTTGCTGAATCATCTATAAATAAAGTTATTGCGTTGCCTGAAAATCCCCAAATTACTGATTTAAATGCTGCAACAAAAGAACAATTCGTAGCGCTTGGTTTTTCGCGAGATAATGCAGCCAGAATAATTAAATTCCGAGAAAATGCAGGCGGTATTTATTCGCCTGAGCAATTAGAATCAGTGTATGGTATCGATATGGAGATTTTGGAAAGCCGTAAACCATTTTTAATTGCTGATGTAAATTCATTAAAAATCATTAATATAAATACGGCAAACTATAATACACTTGCAAATCATATTTATATTTCTGACGAGCTTGCACAAGCAATAGTAGATTACAGAATCAATACCGGGAAATTTTATTCGCTTACCGAATTGCGAAAAATAAAAGGCATGTACGCCTCAATATTTGAAAAATTGAAACCATATTTAATTTTATGAACATAGAACAAAAAATAAAAAAGGCAATCAGAGATGTAGCCGATTTTCCGAAAGAAGGCATAGTATTTAAAGATATTACACCATTATTATCTGATCCGGTTTTATCTAACGATATAGCCGATGCATTAATGGACATTATTAAACCAATGCAAATTGATGCAATAGTTGCTATTGAAAGTCGTGGATTTTTGTATGGTTTCCTTTTGGCAAATAAATTAAACATACCGTTTATTCCTGTACGCAAAAAAGGAAAGTTACCCGGCGATACCAGTGAGTATACTTATGATTTAGAATATGGCTCAGCTACTGTCGAAATTCATTCAAAAGATATTAAGCCCGGATGGCGTGTATTGGTACATGACGATTTGTTAGCAACCGGCGGTACCGCATTAGCAGCTGCAGAATTAGTTAAAATGCAAGGAGCCCATGTTGCCGGATTTGCATTTGTAGTTGAGCTTTCATTTTTAAATGGTGTTAAAAAAATAAAACCTTATTGCGATAATATTGTTTCATTGGCTACGTATTGATACTTTTGCACTCGCTTAATGCAATATATGTCAACAATGAAATCAGAACAACTTACTATAATTTCAGAATCAGCTAGAGATTTTGCGGAAAAATTTATTCGACCTGATATGATGGTGTGGGACGAGTCACAACACTTCCCTATCGAATTATTTCACAAGGCAGGAGAACTCGGCTTAATGGGGGTTTTGGTTCCGGAAGAATACGGTGGTGCAGGATTAGGATATATTGAGTATGTAAATATTATTGTTGAAATATCTGCTGTTTGCAGCTCTATCGGTCTCTCAATTGCTGCACACAATTCTCTTTGCACAGGACATATTCTGGCTTTCGGTAACGAAGCACAGAAGTCAAAATATTTACCAAAACTGGCATCCGGTTCATGGATCGGAGCTTGGGGTTTAACCGAGCCAAATACAGGAAGTGATGCCGGAAACATGCAATGCACCGCAACGCTTGAAGGCGACGAATGGGTTTTAAATGGAACAAAATGCTGGATAACGCACGGCAAATCAGGCGATGTAATGGTTGTTATTGCAAGAACGGGTGCACCAAGAACATCCGGTAATTGCACAGCTTTTATCGTTGAAAGAGGTACACCGGGATTTAGCGCCGGAAAAAAAGAGAATAAACTTGGCATGCGCGCCAGTGAAACAACAGAAGTAATTTTTGATAATTGCCGTATAAGCAATTCGCAACGCTTAGGTGAGGTAGGCGATGGATTTAAACAAGCAATGAAGGTGCTCGATGGTGGTCGAATTTCTATTGCCGCCTTGAGCTTGGGCATTGCTAAAGGAGCTTTTAAAGCAGCCATTAAATACGCAAAAGAACGCAAGCAATTCGACCAGCCTATTGCTAATTTTCAAGGCATATCATTCAAATTAGCTGATATGGCTACTAAAATTGAAGCAGCCGAATTGCTTACTATCAAGGCTGCCGATATGAAAAACCAAGGCAAAAAGGTTACTGAAATTTCAGCTATGGCTAAATATTACGCATCCGAAATTTGCGTAAGCGTGGCCAACGATGCAGTGCAAGTTTTCGGGGGATATGGCTATACAAAAGATTTTCCGGTTGAGAAATTCTATCGCGATTCGAAACTTTGCACAATTGGCGAAGGCACCTCCGAAATCCAAAAATTGGTTATAGCACGCGAAATTCTTAGTTAATTTCAATTTTTTCAGTTCTAATTAGGTATTTTAAATAACAAGGGCTATTTTTGCAGCCTCAAAATAATAATTAATGTTAATCATCGACGCAAGAGAAGCAGAATCAATCGACAAGGCACTCAAAAACTACAAAAAGAAATTTGAGAAAGCCGGTATTGTTAAAGAATTACGCAGAAGACAAGCCTTTAGCAAACCATCTATTGATCGCCGCCAAGAAATTATTAAAGCTCGTTACAAACAAACATTTGTAACTGAGGCGAATAAGGGTTGATTACCACTTTTTGATAAGTGTAACAGCTTTTTTTCGTAACTTTCAAATTCTAATATGTATTTGGAAGGCTTTTACACATACCTTAAGTTCGAGAAGCGCTACAGCAGCAATACACTCGAAGCTTACAGCAATGACATACTACAATTTCAATTGTTTCTGGAAGCAGAATATGGGTCAAATGACCCGGAATTACTTTCTGTAAATCATCGTCAGGTGCGTGCATGGATAGTAGCGCTTATGAACAACAGCGTTAAGCCAAAGAGTGTTAATCGGAAAATCTCTTCTTTAAAAACGTATTATCGCTATCTGCTAAAAAACGGTGCCATAACCAAGAATCCAATGGCAAAAGTTATTGCTCCGAAAATCCCAAGAAACTTACCTTTATTTGTTGAAAAAACCGGAATGGAAGAGCTTTTCGAAGTGCTGGATGCAGCATATCCTGAAGACAATGAGCAACAAAAATTTGTAAAACTGCGCGACCGTGTAATTATCGAATTGCTTTATTCAACCGGTATGCGTCGAGCAGAATTATTAGGGTTGTCCGATAATTCTTTCGACCGAGCACAAATGCAAGTGAAAGTTTTAGGAAAAGGAAACAAAGAACGCTTAATTCCCGTATCAAAGCATATATTGGGCATGGCAGATAAATACATAGCAGAGCGGAAAAGGTTGTTTGGCGCAGGAACTACATTTATAGTTACAGAGGTTGGCAAACCGGCATACCCTAAAATGGTGTATAACATCGTACACAACGTTTTACAAAACATTACTACAATTACCCGCAAAAGTCCACATGTGCTGCGACATACCTTTGCAACGCATTTGAGCAATAACGGAGCTGAACTCAACGCAATAAAAGAACTGCTTGGACATGCCAGTTTAGCTTCAACACAAATTTATACGCATAATACAATTGAAAAATTAAAGGAAATTCATAAGTTAGCGCATCCAAAAGGCTAACCAAGATTTATAACAGGTAAAACTATTTTTAACTCAAAAACGAAGACTATGAACGTGAAGATTCATTCCATCCATTTTGATGCGGACCAGCAGTTGTTAGATTTTATAAACAAGAAAATTGGAAAGATTGATAAGGTGGAAACAACCATTACCGACATGCAGGTGTTTCTTAAGTTGGACGCTGCAGTAGGTGCAGTACATTCAAAAGTAGCAGAAATTAAAGCAAACTTACCCGGTAAAACAATATTTTCTAAGACCGAAGCACTCACCTTTGAAGATGCCGTGGAAGACGCTGTGGCAAACACTTTGAGCCAGATTAAGAAGCACAAAGAAAAGCACCGAATTGGGTGATTTAGAAAAAATCATTCCATTTTTTTTAAAGTTTTACACAACCAATTAAAATACTTCGTATATTTGCAACCGTTTTCGTAAAAACATTATGGAAACGGGATTAAAATTTCTTTGAAATAATTTTAGGTCCATTAGGCCAATGTAGCTCAGTTGGTAGAGCTGCTGATTTGTAATCAGCAGGTCGGCGGTTCGAGTCCGTCCATTGGCTCTAGGCGGAGGGAAGATACCAGAGCGGCCAAATGGGGCAGACTGTAAATCTGCTGTTTCACGACTACGGTGGTTCGAATCCACCTCTTCCCACTAACATCAGTTCTTTGAAACTGAGAAATACGCCGAATATTGCAAGCTTTAAAAGCATTCTGCTTTTTTTGTAGGCTTGCCGTCTTCGTATATTTCACAGTACATATTAATAGTTTAAGCGGGAGTAGCTCAGTTGGTAGAGCGTCAGCCTTCCAAGCTGAAAGTCGCGGGTTCGAGTCTCGTCTCCCGCTCGCTTAATTGCGTTTAGGTTTTAGGTTTCGGAAGCAATTACTTGCCACCGTCCTGAAATTCAATCGGAGTTGTCGGCTTTAGAAAACGGCAACCAAAACTGAGCGTTTGGCAAGTGAAAAGCTTAAGCGGGCAAGCATATTAAGCCAATGTAGCTCAGTTGGTAGAGTGCATCCATGGTAAGGATGAGGTCACCAGTTCGATCCTGGTCATTGGCTCAAAAAAACACAGCATTAGCAACGCTGCAATTAGATAAGAATAATAGATAACAACAAATATTAAATATTACAATTTTTTAAATTTTATAAAATGGCTAAAGAAAATTTCGTACGTTCGAAACCACACGTGAACATCGGTACAATCGGTCACGTGGATCATGGTAAAACAACTTTGACTTCAGCAATTACCTCTGTTCTTGCAGATAAAGGTCTTGCTGTGAAGAAAGATTATGATTCAATTGATGCGGCACCTGAAGAGAAAGAAAGAGGTATCACCATCAACACAGCTCACGTTGAATATGAGACGGTTAATCGTCACTATGCACACGTTGACTGTCCGGGTCACGCCGACTATGTTAAAAACATGGTAACGGGTGCTGCTCAGATGGACGGTGCAGTTCTTGTTGTTGCTGCTACAGATGGTCCTATGCCTCAAACTCGTGAGCACATCTTACTTGCTCGTCAGGTTGGTGTTCCTTCAATTGTAGTATTCATGAATAAAGTTGACCTAGTTGACGATCCAGAATTATTAGAACTTGTTGAAATGGAAATTCGTGATTTATTGAGTTTCTATAAATTCCCGGGTGACACTATTTCTATCGTTAAAGGCTCTGCTTTAAAAGCGCTTGAAGGTGATGCTGATGCAAAACAAGGTATCTATGATTTAATGGATGCAGTTGATAAAGACATTGCAATTCCTCCGCGTCTTACAGAACTTCCTTTCCTTATGCCAATTGAAGATGTATTCTCGATCACTGGTCGTGGTACTGTAGCAACAGGTCGTATCGAAAGAGGTATCGTTAACTCAGGTGAAGGTGTTGATATCATTGGTTTAACAGCTGAATCGTTAAAGTCAACTGTTACCGGTGTTGAGATGTTCCGTAAAATCCTTGATCGTGGTGAAGCCGGCGATAACGCAGGTTTGTTACTCCGAGGCATTGAGAAAGATCAGTTAAAGCGTGGTATGGTTATCTGCAAGCCGGGTAGCGTAACACCGCATACTGAATTCAAATGCGAGGTTTACGTACTGAAGAAAGAAGAAGGTGGACGTCATACTCCATTCTTTAACAAATATCGCCCTCAATTCTATTTCCGTACAACTGACGTTACAGGTGAAATTACCTTACCGGAAGGAGTAGAAATGGTTATGCCTGGTGATAACATTTCAATGACAGTTAAGCTCATTTATCCGATCGCAATGGAGAAAAACTTACGTTTCGCTATCCGTGAAGGTGGTAGAACAGTAGGTGCTGGTCAGGTAACTGAAATTTTGAAATAATAAATTGGAAAATCCGCCCGTAAAGCGGATTTTCCGCCCATACGGGTGTAGCTCAATTGGTAGAGTGTCGGTCTCCAAAACCGCAGGCTGGGAGTTCGAGTCTCTCCACCCGTGCAATAAAAATGGAAAATGAATAAGTTAAGAGCATTTATAAGCGAAGCATATCAGGAACTCAGGTTTAAAGTGAGTTGGCCTACATGGCCCGAACTGCAAGCGAGTACACAACTCGTGCTTGTTTCTTTCTTGATTATATCTGTAATTATTTTTGTTATGGATTTGGCATCTAAGGAGCTGCTCGACTTGTTTTACGGATTGTTTTAATCACTAGATCATATAACATATGGCAGACAAAAAATGGTATGTATTAAGAGTGATCAGTGGAAAGGAACGCAAACTGAAGGAATATATTGAACTTCAGGTAAAGCGCCTAGGATGGGATCAAATTGTATCGCAAATTCTTGTGCCAACAGAAAAGATTTATAAAATCAAGAATGGCAAAAAGGTGATACATGAGAAAAACAGTCTGCCCGGATATATCCTGATCGAAGCCACAGAAGGTAAAATGACACCTGAAATGCTTCAATCAATCACCGGAATCACCGGTATTATCGATTTCCTTGGCAAAGGTGCTCCAATAGCACTCCGCCGGAATGAAGTAAACCGAATTTTGGGCAAGATGGATGAGATGAGTGAGGAGGGAACTTCTCTAAACGAACCATTCATTATTGGTGAAACAGTAAAAATTATTGATGGACCATTCAACGAATTCTTAGGAAATGTTGATGAAGTGCATGAAGATAAGAAAAAAGTTAAAGTAATCGTTAAAATTTTCGGTAGAAAAACGCCGGTGGAATTAAACTTCGCACAGGTAGAAAAAGTAAGCTGATATGGCTAAAGAGATTCAAACGTATGTAAAACTGCAGGTTAAAGGAGGACAGGCGAACCCTGCCCCGCCAATCGGTCCTGCCTTAGGTTCTAAAGGTATCAATATCATGGAGTTCTGCAAGCAGTTTAATGCTAGAACACAAGATAAAATGGGTAAGGTATGTCCTGTAGTAATAACTGTTTATAAAGATAAATCTTTCGAGTTTATCATTAAAACACCTCCTGCTGCTATCCTTATCTTGGAAGCTACCAAAAAACAAAAGGGCTCGGCTGAACCAAACCGCACAAAGGTAGGTTCAATCACTTGGGAACAAATTAAATCAATTGCCCAGGAAAAAATGCCGGATCTAAATTGCTTTACAATTGAAAGTGCTATGAAAATGGTTGCAGGAACTGCTCGCAGTATGGGTATTACTGTTACCGGTGACGCACCTTGGATGAACAATTAAGTCAACTAAAAATAAAAAGAAGTGAAACTTACTAAGAACAGAAAAAAGGTTCAGGCATTAGTTGACTCCAACAAATTATATTCGTTGAAGGAAGCTGCTGAACTTGTTAAGAAATCTACAACCTGCAAGTTTAATGCATCTGTTGACCTCCATGTGAGATTAGGTATTGACCCTCGTAAAGCCGATCAGGCAATTAGAGGAACTACCGCATTACCTCACGGAACAGGTAGAGATAAAAAAGTGCTCGTGCTTTGTACTCCTGACAAGGAAGATGAAGCAAGAAAAGCAGGTGCTGATTATGTAGGTCTTGATGAATTCGTTGACAAGATTGTCGGCGGTTGGATAGACATGGATGTTGTTATTGCAACACCATCAGTAATGCCTAAAATTGCAAAACTCGGACGCGTACTCGGACCAAGAAACCTTATGCCTAACCCAAAAGTTGGTACAGTTACCAATGAAGTAGGTATTGCAATTACTGAGGTTAAAAAAGGTAAAGTTGCTTTCAAGGTAGACAAATATGGTATAATCCATTCTTCAATTGGCAGGATTTCTTTTAATCCGGATCAAATAGCTGAAAACAGCGAAGAGTTGATAAAAGCTTTGGCAAAGTTAAAACCGGCTTCAGCGAAAGGTGCCTATTTCAAGAGCATTACCATGGCATCAACAATGAGCCCGGGTATAGCTATTGACCCTAAAAGTGTAATTGAAATTCATTAATGCTAATCATCGATAATTAATACAAGATGAACAAAGAACAAAAATCGGCAGCAATTGAAGAACTGAAAGTAAAAGTATCTCAATACGATAACTTTTATCTTACAGACGCTTCTGCAATGACCGTTGAAGATGTAAATAAGTTAAGAAGATTATGCTTCGAAAGAGGTGTGAAATTTGAAGTGGTTAAAAACACTTTACTCCGCAAGGCGTTTGAAGCGCATGGTGAAAAATACGAACAATTGTTTGATACACTTCACGGTGAAACTTCAGTAATGTTCAGCGAATCTTCTAACGAACCTGCAAAACTTATCAAAAAGTTTCGCACTGAAAATGCAAAGGAAAAACCATTGCTAAAAGCAGCTTACGTAAGTTCTGATGTTTTCATCGGCGACGAAAACTTAGATACTTTGATTAACCTTAAGAGCAGAGAAGAGCTCATCGGTGGAATCATCAGTATGCTTCAGGCTCCTGCTAAAAATGTTATTTCTGCCTTGTTGTCAGGTGAAAATAAATTGGCCGGAATCGTTAAAACACTCTCTGAAAGAGAAGACAAACAATAATCTATTATTCAAACAATTTTTTCTAAATCAATAAAAACTCAAATCAATGGCTGAATTAAAAGAATTTGCAGAAAAGTTAGTTAGCTTGTCTGTAAAAGAGGTTAATGAACTGGCAAAAATCCTTAAAGAAGAATATGGCATAGAGCCTGCTGCTGCTGCACCCGTAATGGTTGCTGCCGGTGGAGGAGCTGGAGCTGGCGCTGCTGATGCAGCTGCTGAAAAAAGCACTTTTGACGTAATTCTTAAAAATGCAGGTGCTGCTAAATTATCTGTGGTGAAGGTTGTAAAAGATCTTACTGGTCTTGGCTTAAAAGAAGCTAAAGATTTAGTAGATGCTGCACCGAAACCAATTAAAGAAGGCGTAGATAAAGCAACTGCTGACGATATCGCTAAGCAGCTTCAAGAAGCTGGTGCCGAAGTAGAGGTTAAATAATCTACTTCAGGTTCTTTCTGCCCGCGTGGCGGAAACAAAAAAAATTAATAAGGCAAATCCGCCTCGGCGGATTGCCTATTTATTATTTTACTTATATCAAAGCTTTGATATTGTATGCCAAAATCTACTGTAACCTCCAGAAAACCTGAAAGAATTAATTTCGGAAAAATAAAAAGAGCAGGTAACTATCCAGACCTTTTAGACATACAAGTTAAATCGTTCAAAGACTTTTTCCAGCTTGAAACGACTTCTGAAAACAGAAGAACTGAAGGCCTGTACAGGGTGTTTACTGAAAACTTCCCTATTACAGATGCCCGCAGCATTTTCGTGTTGGAATTTCTTGACTATTTCATCGATCCTCCTCGCTATGCGATGGAAGAATGTATGGAACGTGGTTTAACTTAT